>JADKHO010000004.1:600000-947657 GCA_016721765.1 Bacteroidota bacterium | reverse complement strand
CCCTTCGCTTGAATATTTACGATCGAAAATTAGCAACTGAGCGGTTTTCAGGTATGGAATTCAACTTCTTCACGCAAATCTTGACTTGAGTGTTTTTATACATTTTTGCCGAATCGATTTTCCTTCAGCAACACCATCAAGATTTTGCACAAGTTAATAGTTTACCTTCATTCCAATCCTAACAGATAGAGGCTTTTAAAATAAGCACATGGAAACGCACAAACCCGGAAGAATTAGCTGGGTTTTGTTAAATAAAAATATATAAATTTAAAATGATCGCCTTTCTTAAAACTTTATTCAGAATCCCCTTCGACTCCGCTCAGAGGACAAAGTGTTTCAATATTATCAGAATATTTGCGAGGCTGATCAACACATCAGTTAATCATCCTTCGACTCCGCTCAGGATGACAAGGTGTTTCAATATTATCAGAATATTTAATCGGCTAATTAGCTAATCAACACATCAGCTAATCATTCAAATACAATCTTCCCACTATAACTCTTAGTCCCATTGCTTAGCACCGCATTATACAAGCCTTTGGCTTCTGCTTCCAAACTGAGTTTTATTTTTACCTTCATTCATCTCTAGGTTTTTTGTTGGATGAGTTTGCTGAGCTGTTGTAAATGCTAAGTACCAGTGTTTTTCTCATGCAAAAATTCATCGGGTACGGTAATATTGCATTTGCCTTCGTTGGGGTTGGCGTGGATGAAGAGTTGGTTGTTTGTACTTCGACGTGGATCGGGAATTCCGGTGATGGCGTCGTGTTTGGCGATGAAGATATCGCCTGCTCCAAATGTGATGAATGATGAATTTGCAATTGTTATGTTGTAGTAAAATTCTGAGCCTAAATAGAAACCTCCGTTTGGACCGACAGATATTTTGACACCTACAGCATTTGGCACTTGCGTTATTCCCATACAATGACCTAAGGAGTCATATCTTGTAACGAATATTTCATTTGGGCTGATGAGTTAATGGAAAAAGAATCAAGAGTCAATGCGCCAGAAAAGCTTCCCCTATATATGTACTACTGTCTAATGCAGTTGAGATAGCACCACTAGTAACATCGTTGGTAGAACCTGATTGTTTTACCCATATGAGATTACCTAAAGAGTTATATTTGCAATAAACATATCATAATTAGGTTAGTGAGTGAAATTGTTCCGAAGTTAAGGCTATCCTTAAAAGTTCCTGCACAAAAAAATTACCAGACGAGTCAACATCTAATGTTGCAAAACAAGTAATTTTTTGGCTTTTACTGGTTTATACCAAAGAATATTTCCAAAATTATCAAATTTAGCAAAAGCATATTTTTTGTAGAAGTTGAAATATAAATTGAGCTATCAATCCAAACTGTATCATTTGTTGTTCCAAATAGAGAGTAAATTGAGTTATTAGCAAAAAGAGTTTTCCTGATCCTGCATTTTCCCAATATTCTTTGCCCAAACAGCATTTCCATCTTGGTCTAATTTAGCCCAAAAGAAGCCAGCAGTAATACTGACACTGTCGATATAAAGTAAATTATTAGTATATCCTGACAAATAGATATCACCTGTTAGGTTACAGGAAACAGAAGCGGAAGCCGAGACCCCAATATTTCCATAGGTTTTTGACCATAAGAATGTTCCACTAAAATCAATTTTGGTAACGAAAAGTGTACCCATTCCGTTTAAGGTTACATTTCAAAAGTAGCGCCCCCCAAAGTTGCCCTGTTATAATGATGGAACTAGTAAAAGTGTCTATTTCAAGCCATAAGAATATTCGCAATTTGCACAATTTGAACCTCCTTGATTTGGATTACTTCCGCCGAGGCTACGTGTCCATAAGATTGAGCCACTACTTGAGTATTTTGCGACAAAAATTTGATTTACACCAATATTATAAACCGTATCAGTATCGAATAACATATACGGAGCCCATGGATTATTTGTACTGAACTGCCCTAAAACATAGACATTTCCGATATTGTCTGTACAAACACTTGAAATGTTTTCAACAGAAACGCTTCCTGCACGTTTTGCCCATTGCCAGTTTTGAGCATTAGAGGTGGCTGATGGAATGAGACAAATAAAGAGAAGGAATAAACGGGTTTTCATAGATTAAATGTAACAATAAAAAATTATAGTTAATTCCATCAATAATGCTTTCTTCAATTTCAGCATTCAACCAAATCCTTCTCAAAATAATAAGCTTTCTAAAAATCAGGTTCCAACTCCACCCCTGCCCCCGCCGGCGGGGGATATAAAAATTTCCGAAGCAGCTTTCTCAAAAATTCTCATGCTTTAACTATTCAAAAGCAAATCCTGAAAAATCATAATCATCTTAAAAATCAGCGTTCCAATCCACCCCCTGCCCCCGCCAGCGGGGGATACAAAAATTCGTTAATCTGCATCCCCCTTCTACACCGCTCAGCCAGACTATCAATATTAAACCAGATAATCAAGAAATCAACTATCAAGAAATCGGCAAATCGGCTTATCAACACATCAGCTAATCGGCTAATCAACACATCAGCTAATCATCCTTCGACTCCGCTCAGGATGACAAGATGTTTCAATATAGCAAAGCATTTAATTGGCTAATCACCCTTCGACTCCGCTCAGTATGACATTCTATCTAATCCCCCTTCGACTCCGCCAGGATGACAAGATGTTTCAATAGTATCAGAATATTTAATCGGCTAATCGGCTAATCAACACATCACCGCCTTTGTTCAAAAAATCCCTGTTCTTTCATTAACTGTTCAATTTCAGCGGCAGCGCGAGGAAGGGAACCTGATAGATTTTCGGGATCACCGCTGGTAATTAGGATATCGTCTTCGATGCGGATGCCAATGTTCCACCATTTTTTATCGCAGGGTGAACCTTCGGGGATATATTCCGGGTTCTACAGTGATTACATTGCCGGCTTGCAGCAAGGCGCGTGTGTTTGGGTCATGCGCATCCAAGCCCAAGAAATGTGAGGTGCCATGCATGAAGTAGCTGCGGTATTCGCTTTCGTTTTTAGTTATTCCAAGGGCATGCAGACCAGCTTGAATAACTTTAGTAGCGGCTGCGTGCGTTGCATAAAAGCTGTTTCCCTGCCCGACAGGCTGCAATTCCAGCTTCCTGTGCTGCAAGTACTAACTCATAAATTGCTTTTTCATCGGCACTAAAACTACCATCCACCGGAAGGGTACGCGTAATGTCGGCTGTATAGCCATGGTATTCGGCACCGGCATCGATAAGCAAAAGCTCTTGCTCCTTCATTTTTTACGATTGCTGCTGTAATGCAAAATGCAACTGTTTTCGCCACTTCCCACAATGGAAGGGTATCCGCGCTTCAGCACCTTCGTTTTTAAACACATATTCCAAAATAGCTTGTGCTTGGTATTCGTTCATTCCGCTGTCCAACGCTTTCATTAATTCGAGATGTGCCTTGCAAGAAATGTTGATGGCTTTGCGCATCAATGCTATTTCTTCGGCTTGCTTCACTTCACGCAATTTGCTCATAATGGTATTTAGTGCGCCGCTATGTATATTACTTTTACCCGATTCGGCCAACATGGTGGTGAAACGGTTTGCATACTGAGCAAGTCAATCGTTGCGCCTTCTTCGGCATCCACTGCTAGCAAAGGAGCCATATAAATAGCTTCTAATTTATCCAACGAAAGTTGAAAGTTTTGAAATTCAGTATTTTTTAAAATCATTTGAATTCCAAGTATTTTCTTGGCTTCACTTGTTCCCAGTATGCGGCCGGTCCACAATTCTTTCGAGGAGGTGCGCTCTTCCAAAAACAAGATTTCATTAAAATTTTGGCCATTCAACTCCTGCATTTCTGAAAAAACAAGGAGAATTGAATTTGGCTCTGTGTGCCCGCTGAGGTAATAAAATTAGGGTCTTGATGAAACTCAAAATCGGTATCGCCAGAACGGTTACGCACCGATTTGAAAAAACACAGCCAAGGCATTCGGCGGTAATTCCTCACGCAGGGCCGCTCGACGTCCGGCATGGAATTCTTTGGTGAGCAAATCGGTATCGTATCGGTAATTACTTTTATTGCGGTGTTGGAAGAATTGTTTTGTCCGCTAGCCCAGTGAAAAATCAACAGCAAAACTATATTTAGTTTTAATTTTAAAGGAATCATGTGGAGATGAAAAATTATGTTTGACGCTAAATCTAATTTTGAAAATAGTTTTGAAATGTTTATCCTGTGAATGGATGTACAACTCCTTAACTTATTTCCATAACACAAACTTACAGTATAGCGGGGATAAAAAAAAAGCGCTGCTACAAAGTAACAGCGCTTAATAGGTTATAATGGCCTCAGCTTATTTGCTTAAATGCCCTTTTTCACGTGCAGTTTTCATCACTGCAGAAATCCCTTTTTTGTGAATGTTGCGAAGTGCAGAGGTAGATACTTTTAAAGTAACCCAAGAACCATCTTCGGGAACAAAGAATTTTTTAACCACCAAATTCGGGATTAAATTTTCTTTTGTCTTTTTATTAGAGAAAGAAACTTTGTTTCCTACTATAGCTTTTTTGCCTGTTAAATCGCAGATACGTGACATTTTCTTGTTGTTTAATTAGTCTGTTTTTAAAACGGAGTGCAAATAACGTAAAATTTATTGTAAAAATCAAAATCCAGCAATAATTATTCTTGCATCTTTCTAAAATCGCACTCCAAGACATACTGTTGACGGGCATTTATAAGGAATTGCTCCAGTTTTTTTAAATTGTGTTTCGATAGCATTTTTGGATGGGAGATAAAATGCATGATTTTGCTTGATTTTAAATACTTATAATAGAGTGGAAGTTTAATGCTATTGAGTAATTCCAAAGAAACCATTTCGCCTTGTGGCAGCATCCGCGGATTGCTTTCATCATTAGACGTAGCCACCACACCATTTCCATCGCCAATGGAGCGATTTCCGGTTTTCCACAAGTATTTAAGTAAAAATTTATTGGCCAATTGATGGGCTTTAGGAATGTGAATAACCGAAATGGGAATTTGAGTGAAACTCCCATGGGGGTGAAGTTCCACTACCTCATTTTCGAAAGTATACAGCGGTAACTGAGGTGCAGTTTCAAAATCATAAAACTGGGCACTGCTTAAATTTTTTAAGCCCGGCAACACACTGAAATCATACTTAATATGATGTCTTTTAAAATGGGGATAAAAATCACTAAAAGGCTGAATGCACCAGCCCCGGCTCGATAGCCATCTAATGCATAATTTGGTTGAATGGGTTGAATTATTGCTTCCAGAATATTGATCGATTGGTCAAAAAGAGAAGTGCGCTCGGCTTCCGAAATGGCGTGAAAGCGATATTTGGCAATATTGCTCAAACTCCAGCTATTGCTGCCTTTGTTGTACTCAGCATCCAGCCAATGTGGATGAATGTGTGGAAACACATAGTGCTTTTTTTGTATCAACAACTGCAATTGAGCGCTGATGTTGTCAAAATCTTCTTTAGCGGCTAAGGAAGATTTTGACATTTCTTTGAGTCGAATTAAATAGGTGGTATCTACAAAAAAAATAGCTGCATGAATTTTATGGCGGTCAAAAATAGAAATGAGTTTGTTCGTTGGCTCTATCATGCACTTTGCAACCGAGCCACTTCTTTCGCCAAGAAACAACTCGTAATCAAAAGTGAACAAAAGATTCTTTTTAGGACTCATTTTTAAGCCTTCTTATTTAATGCAAGAAAGAAATAATTTGGTTTTTTAGCAGGTATAAATGAATAGAGAAAATTAAGAAAGTTTAAATAAATGGGAGCAAAAATAGAGAATAGCCGAACATCTTTTCTTCCATACATCGGCACAAACGCAATGCCTTGGGTACTTACTAAATTAAAATGATGGGAGGCAAAAAATGTTTTGAATTCATTTTCCCTCAATTCCAACGTATTAACGTTGGGGTTCCCTTTCTTAAATCGAATATAATTAGGCCCATCGATATTCGGTAAGATTAATATCAAATAGCCTTTTTCAGTAAGGGATTGATGTACTTTTTGCAGAAGTAAATTTTGCTTGGGTAAAAGAAACAAGCTGTTTATCATGCAAAAGCAATCAATTTGAGGATGTTTATCAAAAACAGAAAATATATCGCAAGTTTCGAAATGCAAATTTGGTGCACTAAAATTACGTTTCGCGGTTTGAATGGAAGTGGCAGATATATCATAACCAAATACTTCTGAATTTTTTAAATGGCTCAGTCCAAAAGTAGTTTCACCGTTGCCACAGGGCGCATCAATAATCAATCGATTAGGATTTGTGTTATTTCTCAAAAAGCGTAAAATGGCAGCCGAAAAACTGTGCTGTGGGTAAATAATGCGAGCGATGCGTGCAATCAGTTTTTGTTTCATTTCAAGAGTGAAATTAATTGTTGGGTAAGCCCTTGAGTGCTGAATCGACTGAGATCGTAATTCGAATTAAATTCAAAATTTTGTGTTTTTATATGCTCTATACACAGTTTAAAATTTGCTTCAAAATCATTAAAATCAATAGCAAAACCCAGCTTGTTTTGTAGCAGAAAATCAGCCACTTCACCTTGTTTCGAAAAAATAATTATGGGTTTTCGATTCGCTAAATACTCGTAAAATTTGGTGTTGAAATTAAAGGCATGATCTTGAGCGGCAAAGAGCATGCAGCAATCACTCTGCTGTATAATGTGTTGAATTTCGGCAAGTGCTACTGGTGCATGCAAGTGAACAGATTTTAGGTTATAGGCAGTAAAGTGCGCTTTCATGGAAGGATCCATTTCACCATAAAAATCAAATTGAAATTGGGACGAAAAATCTTTCTCTTCCTCCAGTTTTTAAGGGTGCTTAAAAAAGGGCACCAGAATATAATCCAAATTGGAGTAAAAGGTTCCTGCATAAATAAAGCGGTAGGTTTTATTTGCAGTGTTGGGTGCCTGGTTGCTTTTAAAATTTCATCCGCGTCAAAGCCATTGGGGATTGTAACAATTTTGTTTTGAGAATCAGTTACTTTCGCTTTTAACCAATTTGTCATTTGTTCGGTTGTGGAGATTACGTAACTCGCACGATTGAGTGTATCCACTTCCATTTTTAATTCATGTTTTCTGCGTGAAGGGGAAAGGTGCATGAATCCATGAAAGGTGCTATTGTCTGTCCAGGGGTCGCGATAATCTACTATTAAGTTTAGCTGAGGAAAAGTATCTTTTAAAAAGGAGGCATAATATCCAATACGAAAGGGCGGAATAGTAACAATAACGTTGTTGATTTTTTTTTCGTGGATCAAGTCACTTGCTTTCTTCAGCAATTGGCTTTTCCAGAAAAAGGTTCGTTCCGGCGAGGTACCTTTTGAAAATAATTTAAAAATGAGCAACCACAATCGGTATTCGATTTTTTGAAAAAAACTATGTGGAATGCTTGTGAGTATTTTGGGATAACGCGCCGGCAGTGGATAAACCTTAATATTCGGAGAAAGTGTGTCCTGAGTCCATTCGGAATGTTCGGAGCTAGCTGCTTGCTTGCAAATTACGTTCACTTCATATCCTTCTTGAGCAAGGTGTTTCGCAAATTTTGCCCAACGACGGCCGCCGATACCTTTATTGGGAGGAAAAGAAAAGCAAATGAGCAATACTTTCTTATCCATCCTTATTTTTTTTCGAATTCAGAAAAAAACTCTTGGTAGTTTTTAGTTACCTCAAAGTATTGTGCCCAAAATGCACGCACGCCTTTTCTAAATTCGGCAGTGTTTTGTTTTGATTTTCGGAAGGATTCCAATTGCTTGGCGACATTTTCAACATTAAAATCGCGCGGTATAAGGATACCGGTTTGATCGGTAACAATTTCGCGGCAGCCGCCCACATCGGTAGCAATAACCGGAATACCAAAGCTTATAGCTTCCATTATTGAAACCGGCAAGCCTTCGGTTTCGCTCACCGAGATAAAAATATTTACACTGTTATTTCTGTAAAAGTCAACAATTTCGGCTGTTTCCATGTGCCCTTTAAACTCGAATTGTACAAGAGGATACTGCTTTAATTCTTCTTTATTTTTAATGTGTATGGGAACGGTCGGGTCGTTTGAATTTAAATTTTCATCTCCTAAGTGTATCCAGCGAACGGGAAAATTGCATCTTTTAAGAATTTCGGGAATCATGTAAATGCGCTTAATGCCCCGCGTACTGGCACAACTTACAAGGGTAAAAATTTCGTCGGGTTTAAAAATACTTTCGCCACCGTTTTCTGTACCAAGGTAATTACAAAAAATTTTGGAAGCGAATTCAGGATAGTTTTCTTTGAGGTAAGCCTCACCATTTTTTGAAACCGAGTATACTTTTTTAACGGTTTGTAATTCAAATCTCCGATAAGGAAGTCTTCCACTTTGCGGCACTCTGTATTCGAAAACATCAAAGCCATGCGCACGAGCATAATAATCGGGAATAAAATTTTGTTTTTTTAAAATCCCCAATGAAATCGACCAATTGTTTAACCAAAAAGAGAGAAAAATGGAATTATCGGGATTTATTTTTTCTTTCTTAATGCGCGCAGAAAGCTGCTCTGCGTGATACATACAATTAAGTAAAAAGCTAATATTTTTACGTGTATTTTTATAATAGGCCCAATTAAAACTTCTAAAAAACAGGTCGCTAAATAATACCGAAAAGAAGAGTCCCGTATTTCGCGCTAATATTTTCCAGCCGTTGTATTGATCGGAGTTCATTGTCCACTCCGTAACATTTGAAGGAAGCTGCATCTCCGTTTTAACGAAGTCAATTAGAATTACTTTTTCATATTTTTTTGCTAATTGTAAAACTTCTGTATATTTAAAGGAATAATCGACGACATTGGTGAGCAGAAAAAAAGTTTTCAATTCTTGCATTATTTAATTTTGCGAATATACAAACAAAGTAAAAATTAAGTTTGTGACAAAAATCGTAATTCGATTTTCTTTTTAGTTAATTTGCGTGCCCAAATGTAGATTTAAATTGGAATGAAGAAAATTATTAATACCGTTCATGCTCCGGCTCCTATAGGCCCCTATAATCAAGCGGTGTTGGCAAATGGAACACTTTATATTTCCGGTCAAATTGCGCTAGATCCGGCAAACGGAGGTTTAATACATTCAGATATTGTTGCCGAAACACATCAAGTAATGAAGAATCTTCAG
This sequence comes from Bacteroidota bacterium, assembly GCA_016721765.1. Classification (NCBI taxonomy): domain Bacteria; kingdom Pseudomonadati; phylum Bacteroidota; species Bacteroidota bacterium. Next base: position 938,535 of record JADKHO010000004.1, on the reverse strand, counting down.
GCAATACTTGAAGCCGCAGGAATGAACTTTTCGAATGTGGTAAAAAGCTCCATATTTTTGCTTGATATGAATAATTTTGCAAAAGTGAATGAAGTTTATGGTGCTTATTTTAGTGCCGATTTTCCTGCTCGAGAAACTGTTCAGGTAAGTTGCTTACCCAAACAAGTGAATGTGGAAATATCAATGATTGCGAATTAAATTTTAATCAATAAACCCCTTAATAAATTATGAAAAAAACAAGAACATTTTTAACAGTTGCGCTACTAGCATTTAGTACGGGAATTTTTGCACAAGCATTAAAAACACCGGCACCCAGCCCTAATCAAACCATAAAGCAAGCTTTTGGATTGGCCGATGTTAGTATTGATTATTCTCGCCCAGGTGCCAAAGGAAGAGTAGTATTTGGAGATTTAGTTCCATTTGGAAAAACGTGGAGAACAGGTGCAAATGCAGCTACCAAAATTACTTTTGGTGACGATGTGAAAATTATGGAAAATGCATTAGCTGCAGGAACCTATGCCATTTATACCATACCCGATAAAGAAGAGTGGCAAATATTATTTTACAAGGACTTAACTCTTGGTGGTAATGTAAACGACTACAAGGCTGAGAATGAATTGTTTCGAATTAAAGTAAAGGCTGCAAAAATGGCTGATAAGGTTGAAACTTTCACCATTAGTTTCACTAATGTTAACAGTACATCGATGAATGTGGAGCTGCAGTGGGAGAATACACGAGTTGCAATTCCTGTTACTACAGATATTGATTCAAAAATTATGAAGAATATCGAAACAGCTATGGCTCCTGCTGATAAGCGTCCTTATTTTCAAGCAGCAAACTATTATTTCGAAAACGATAAGGATATCAAACAAGCATTTGAATGGGTGAATAAGGCTATAGAGCAAGATGATAAAGCATATTGGGTAGTATTGCTTAAATCAAAAATCCAATTAAAAATGAAGGATGCTAAAGGAGCTATTGAAACAGCAACCAAAGTTGTGGCCTTGGCTAAAGAGGATAAAAACGACGATTATGTAAAGCGCGGTGAGAAAGTTATAGCCGATGCAAAATTGATGAAATAGTAACGTAATGATAATATAAAAAGGGCTTCCTGAGAAATCAAGAAGCCCTTTTTTAATGCAATTGCTTATCTAAAATTGCGAGACCTTCGGCAAAGGAATGCGGCGCATATCCTAATTCTCGAACCGCTTTGTCTAAAATAAAGCCGGTACGCGGCGGGCGTTTGGCAGCCTGATTTAAGGTATTTGATTTAATAGGTGTAACACAAGAAGTATTAAGTTTCCAAAAGTCAGCTACACGGTTTACCAGTTCCAAAATGCTCATGGTGTCTTTTCCGGAAATATTATACACACCTGAATTTCCCTTTAATGCTGTAAGTATACATCCTTGCGCAAGGTCTTCGGCAAGGGTTGGAGAACGAAACTGATCATCCACCACATTAATGGGTGAAGCTTTGGTGAGTGCATCTTTTGCCCATAGCACAATATTGCTTCGGCTCATACGGTTTACTATTCCATATACCAAACAAGTTCGTAAAATGCTCCAATGAATTGAACTTGCGAAAAGTAGTTTTTCGGATTCATTTTTTGAAAGCGCATAATAGCTGAGTGGATTAGCAGGGTCTTCTTCTTTGTAAGGACCATTTTCACCATCAAAAATAAAATCGGTACTGAGGTGAATGAAATGAATATTTTTTTCGGGATGCTCACGTGCGTTAGATTCAATGGCATTTATAAAGTATTCAACGGCCTTAACATTTTGCGCCCAGCACGCTTCTTTTTGTGTTTCGCAGGCATCCACATTCGTCATCGCAGCGGTATTAATTACCACATCGGGTTGAAACTTTTCGATACTTGCTTGTACTTGTTTTTGTTGTGTGATATCAAGCATATCGTAAGTATACCCATTTTCGTGTGGCAAACGGTTTTCGCCTAAAGAAGTGGCAATGATTTCTACTTCTTTATTTTCGAGTAAGGCAAGTACTATTTTTTGACCGAGCAAACCATTTGAGCCGGTGATTAATATTCTTTTTTTCATCTGTATTGGCTGGTGTTATTATGAAAACAAATCTTTCAATTTGGCAATTTGTTCGGTGGTACCGAGTACAAATAGTTTTGCGTCAGGAATCATAATTGTATCGGGTGATGGATTAATAACATATTCACCATTTTCGGTTTTAAAGCCAATGATATTTGCGCCCGATTTATTTCTGATTTCTAATTCTCGTATGGATTTATTTTTAAAATTGGAGGGTAATTTTTCAAAAGTAATTTCTTCTAATTTTATGTGATCTCCACCTTGACCCGTAATGAAATCAACAAATTCCATAATATCGGGTTGCATAACTAACGATGCCATGTGTGCACCTCCAATTTTATCGGGCATGATAACATTGTTGGCACCGGCCGTTTTTAGCTTCCGGTCAGAATTATCGTCGGATGCTCTTGAAATGATGGTAAGATTTGGATTTAGCGCACGGGCTGAAAGTACAATAAATAGGTTATCAGCATCCACCGGTAAGGTGGTAATGAGTGCCTTTGCTTTTTCTATTCCGGCACGTTGTAACACTTCGTCTTGCGTGGCGTCTCCTTCAATAAACAAATCTATATTGGTCGCCGAAAGGGTCTCGTACAATTCCTTAGAACTTTCAATGACCACAAATTTTTGCTTTTTGTTTTTTAAAACTTGAGCTGCTTGTTTTCCATTACGGCCATATCCACAAATAACAATGTGCTGGTTTAGTTTTTGTATTTCTGTATTCACTCTGTAGTTATTGAAATAGTTACGAAATTCGCCATCGAGCACATATTTTGAGATGGAAGTAATGGCGTAGGCAAAGGTACCAAAACTTGTAATTATCAGCAAAGCAGTAAACATTCGCCCGGCTTCACTAAGTGGGTGTACTTCCTGAAACCCAACAGTGGCAACGGTAATAATGGTCATGTAAAAGGCTTCCGACAGTGAGAATCTTTCTATTCCCATGAAACCGATTACACCAATAAAAATAATTAAAGCAATTAAAAAGAGCGGCGTTAAAACTTTAGGAAGCTGGGGATAATTGAGTAGTGACAAGGCTTTTCGTTTTAGGATGAGCGCTCCGGGCAGAACTTTAAATTTCCCAAACGCTTGATTTTTTTGTGCGCTTAAATTTGAAATATTCCTTGTGCTGTAAGATGAAAGCCATCACAAAATAAACAATAACCGGCGAGCCTACCGTAAAAAAGGAAAGGTATACAAAATACATGCGGATGGTTGTGGAGCGGATTCCTAATTTATCGCCCCACCAATTGCATACGCCAAAAGCTTGTTTTTCGAACCAAGAAATAATGCTGCTTATCATTGTCAAACCGTTAAGGTAATGCAAAGGTATTAATTTTTAAGCAGATTATTTCCTATGGCACAGTTTAAGCATCCTTTTGTGGAGCAATGTTTATTTTTGAGCTGAATTAATGCCTGAGTTCTAAATGCATTGTTGCTGGTTATGCCTAAAGCATTAAATTGCTGAATGATTTGATTTTTTTCGGGAGCTGTTTTTTCAAGAAATAATAGTGCGCGATCGACATATTTTTCTTGTTTTTTAAATTTTCCATATACAAATAGGAAAGGGACTATGGTATTGATAATAAGGTTATCAACGGCACTTTTTCCCAAGGTTTTGTTTCTTAAGCGAGATGGCTTTTCCATGATGTAATGTTTTTTCCAATAGTCGGAAACACTACTGTTTAATTGCTCGTGAAGTTGTTTTAGCGATTCAGTTTCAAGGATGTGCGAGAACAAATGTTCTGAATGATTTATTAAGGCTGCAAATTGCGCTAAGCGGATGGTTGGAAAATTAGCAGGGCGCAAGCGTAAAAACTTCCATAAATGCGCTTCCATAGGTTTTAGCGAAAATTTTGATTTTAGGAATTGATATTCATTTTGAAGCGATTGTAAGTACTTATCTTTAAAGTGTTTTTCCAATAATCCAGCATTCCCAAATACCATTGCTTCGACTTGTAGCAACGAATTTTTATGTTTTGCCAATGTTGCGTTGGATAAGGATTTTGCAAGTAATTCGAAGGGAACAGCATTTATTTTGAAACCAAAATTTTTGGCTAAATGCTGATAAAAGGTTTCTTCCCAATTATTTTGATTTAATTTAAGTGTTTCCAAAATGCTGTTGGATTTATCTTCCAAGCGTTCCACCAACATGCGTTCGAGCCAAGCAGAACTGACAAATTCAGGTACACGATGAATCGATTTTTCACAAGGAATCCAATCGCTGCTACTTTTAAAAGCACTGTATTTTTCAAACAGTTTTTTATCAATAAAAGGTGAAAGAACCAAAGTTGGAATTGGGTTGTTTTTATGACCGGGCAATGGTTTATCATCTTTATAAACAACATGTAGAATAATATTTCCATAAGCTTTATCGTGCTGGTGGCGGTGTTTTTCCCAATCGGAAGAAAAGGTATGAATCTCCACGTTTCCGGCCCATTCGGTAGCATCTAATTTTATTTTTGCATTAAAGAAATCAGGACCTGAATCAAAATTATGTTCGCCGGGTTTTATAATTTCGAGTGTTTCGCCGGTTTCGGTTTTTAAGTTGTTTTGTTTAAATAATCTGAATTTCCAGATGTGGTGTAAAAACTCTTCATTCATTTCCATGTGTTTTACGGTTTAAAATCAATCGAATTTAATTTTAACTTTGAGCTTGAAACGAAGGTCTAGCTATGAATCATTCAAAAATCATCTACTTTATTTGTTGTTTTTTCTTTTCACAAGTGGTGCTCGCACAAAGTAGTGATGGCAATGTTCAAGCAACTGCAAATTCGAGTGCAATTAAACAAGAGGAGTTACCGCAATTTCCGGGGGGTGAAGTGAAGTTGACAGAATTTGTGGATCACACGATTGTTTATCCCGCTAAGGCAAAAAGAAAAGGGAATGTGGGCACCTCCTTTATTTCATTTATCGTAAAGGAAACTGGTGAGTTAGCTGAAATACAAACAAAAAAGGGTTTGCCCGGATGTTCCGAATGTGATGAAGAAGCCAAGCGTATGGTAAAGGCAATGCCGCTCTGGATTCCGGGAAGGAAGGATGGGAAGGCAATTCCGGTGCAGGTGGTATTGCCTGTTCGGTTTTCTTTAAAATAATTGATCTAGTTTTTCCTGCTTTTCACTTCCTCAAAAACGCTATCGTAGTCTTCACGAATAGTACCGAAAATTCTGTCCCACCATAAAAAATACAAGCCGTAATTTCCTTTAAAATATTTGTGATGCAAGTTATGGTTAACAGAGGTGTTAATCCATTTGCCAAACCAATTTTTGCTGAAGCCTTTGGGATACACTTCCCAGCCAAGGTGACCATACACATTGTAAATCATCTGCACCAAAAAGAATACAAATAAATGCCATTTGCACAAGGGCATAATGAGCAAAAGCAGCACAAAAATACCTGCTTCTACAATGGCTTCGGGAATGCTAAAAGCAAAAGCTGCCCAGGGTGAAGGATTGGTGGATTTGTGGTGAGTAACATGAAAAATTTCAAACATTTTTGGAAGGTGCATGAAGCGATGCGCAAAATAAAAATAGGTGTCGTGGAGAATAAATGTAATAGGAAAGGCCAGCCAAAAATAAAGTTGGCCATGACTTAAATGTCCCGAATAAAATTGTGTGTGTTGCTTAATTTCCGGTATAAGCAGCATGATAGAAGGTGCGGCAGCAAAAATAAAAAGGCTGCTGAGAGAGTAAAATATTTCGCGACGATAATCCTTTCCAACAGGAAAGGATAGCTGAATTTTTTTGAAAGCTATTTTTTTTCGGAGCAATACATAGTAAATCAAATAAGCTAATCCGGCTATGAGGAAGTAACGAAAAGTTACTAAAACAAGAAAATCGTTGAACGATTTTGGATTCATTATATTATAAAAATTAGACCCTCGTTTTCCAATAATCTGGGCTTCGATGCAAATGCATTATTGCCAGAATATAGATAGTATTGTTTTCGCATGCATAAAGAATTCCAAAAGGAAATCTATTCACAAGTGAGCGTCTAATGTTTTCGTCAATTTCTTGCCAAGCATGGGGGTTTGCAATAATTCTTATAATTGTTTCATAAACTTCAAGTGCGAAATCATATCCTAAACCAGTTGAACACGTCTCATAATATTCGATTGCCCGATTTAACTCAAGGGCAGCGTCTTTATGAAAGGAAAAATTCATTTGGAATACTTTTTCCAAATTTCGGTAAATACTTCATTTCCTTTAATGTTTTGTGAATCTGATAATCGAAGTTCTTGCAATCTGCTTTTTGCCACATTGAGCCATTGATTATTTATTTCTTCGTTGATTGGGTTTAAACTTTTTAGCAGAGCATCCGCAGCAAGCGCACGCTGTTCTGTTGGCAATGAAAGCATTTCAGCTAATATTTCTTTTATTGACATTTAGTTGATTTTACTTAGTCAAATTTAAGAAAGTTTTAGGTAACAAAAGGATAAAAAATGTGCTTATTTTGAGCATCAAAATTAATGTCGTTTAAGAAAAAAGCATTTTCACCTTAGGGATAATCTTTTCAGCCACTTTAGCTATTGGCTCTAATAAGAGTGACTGCTCCCGAATTTGGGCACTCAACCATTTAGAAAGGAGCGCGTGTTCATTTAAAATAAAAATAATGCCACTTAAAATAATCGACATTTTAAGGATTCCAAATAGTGCGCCGGCGATGCGATTGGGAATACTTAAACCGGTTATGGCTACAATCCCTTCCATTACTTTGGCCATAAAAAATACGCCCACTACTATGGCAATAAAAGTGAGCAGAAAAGCGATGAGGTGTAAGTGAGAGCTATGGTAATCTAAGTCATTATTTAGGTACTCGGCTGTTTTATTTGCAAATACCACCGCTCCATAAATTCCTAAAACCAAAGCAAGAACCGAAGCTATTTCAATAATTAAACCCTTGGTAAAGCCCCACCATGCTGCAAAAATGAGCGGTAGTACGAGTAGTACATCCAAAAAATTCATGCGTGGAAATACTGTGCTTTAACTTGTTTAAATTTTTCGGAAATCTGTTTGCGAAACACATAGGCAATTAATCCGCCAATCAATAAATAGGGGATAGCCATCAAGTAAAGAATTCCAGTATTGATGCCTCTGCCTGTGTTTCCGCCTGCTTCCAAATTAGAAGCTACTCCCGATTTACACATGGCACATTGCGCTTGAGCATAAAAATGTATCAAGCTTAGACCCAAACTAAAAAGTATGACTGCAATTTTTTTCATTAGAATTGATAATAAGGCGAAATCATTAAATACACAACTACACCGGTAACTGTAACATACAACCAAATAGGATAACTCCAACGTACCAACTTTTTATGCAACATAACTTGCATTTGCAATCCGCGGTAAAAGGAAAGCAGAATAAGAGGTAACACTACAGCAGCTAACACGATATGGCTAATCAAAATTACATAATAAATGGTTTTAATTGTACCCTCGCCACCAAAATGCGTTTCTTTTACAAAATAATGAAAGAGCACGTAAGAAATTAAAAATACGGAGGATAAGGCAAAGGTAATGATGTTGATGCGTTTGTGCATTTCGATATTTTTTCTTCGAATAAAGTAGAGCGAAATCACTAAGAGCAGGCTGCAAGTGGCATTAAGGAATGCATTTAGTTTGGGTAAAAAATAGGCTACATCCGGAACAAATGTGGGAGCAGGCAATACCTTTCTGTTTAAAAGGAGAACCAATAAAAACACAATTAAGGAAAGCGTAAATACAAAGCGAAATACTAATTTATCGTTCATGTGTACTAGTAAAATTTTGGACTGCAAAGGTGCGGTATGAACAGTTCTAAAACAAATAATTAGTAGATTATTTATTGCCTAAATACCGCAAGCCTTTAAGCAAAATGGATACATCGTTCCAAACACTGTAATCTTTGGAATACAACAAGTTAATTCGCTTTATGTTTTCGGAATCGGTGTTTGAAATTTTTTGTACATCAAATGCGCTGATTATTCCTTTTCGGATGAGTGGCAAGGTTTTAAGGGTAGGTTTATCTTCGTGTCCGTTGGGTAAAATTTTATATCCCACCCAAGTGCGATTTCCAAACATAACGCGTAAGCAATTCATTAAAAAGGGAAGTGGTTTTTTTACCACAAAAAGCATTAGTGGTGAAAGCGCCATAAATAAAAGTGATGCAACAAAATCGAGCAAGCGTTTGTTTCGGCGATTCGATAATTTAGTGATGGAATTAATGTCGATTACATATAAATCACCGGAAGTATCGATGCTATTACTTCCTATGAGATAGAGGCTTTCGGGAGGTGCGATTTTAAAATCAACACTCGAGTTACCAAGTTGTGCCATGTAATCGATGATGCGTTGGGCGCTCAAATTTTTGGCACAAAAAATAAGTTCATCAATTTTATAAATTTCAATAATTTCCTTTACCTGTTCCATAGAACCCACGTAATTTGGGTTTTTTTTAGGATTCCCATTTTCGGGATAAACAAGTCCTACAAAACCCGGAATGAGCGAAGTTTGGGAAAGTAATTTCGAAACGCGTGAACTCTCTTCTTCATCGCCAACTATGGCAAATCGCTTTTTGTTTTTAGTAGTGATGTTGAAGTTCTTAAATTTCAAAAGATGTAAACCGATTCGAAAACTGAGTATGGCAAACAAAGCCCATGCAGCACCCATTAAAATAAGTGCACGAGAAAAGCGATAATTTTCGGGTAGAAGCGCGTAGATAATTAAAATTATTCCGGTGCCAACAACAATTCCTTTGACAATTTTATTTAGTCGAATAGGTTTGTCGTAACCTGCACAAAAATAAATGGAAAGGAGCCAAATGAAAATATATATTGGAACGGCGATTCCGATAAACTCGCTAGGGTATTGGCTTCCATCCAAAAATTTTACATGGTGTTCCCAATAATTACTAATAAAGAAAATCCCAATAAAAACAAGTAAGGCATCTAACACCGGCAAAAATAATTGTCGCGCTAAGCGGGCAAAAATAGCTACAAATGCTCTAAAATAGATGGCGATGTTAATGAGAAATGAAAAAGCTTTTGCATTGTTTTTTGAAAAATGTTTTTCTGCAAAAATGACCATTGCTCGGTAAAAAACAAACACATAATTGATGCTGCTTTTTTTAGTGCTTTCGCCTTTATAGTGAATGATACGTGTATCGGCGAAGTAATAATTTTTGTAACCGGCTTTAAGAATGCGGTACGATAAATCGATGTCTTCGCCATACATAAAAAAGGCTTCGTCCAAGGCACCAATTTTATCTAAAACGGATTTGCGTAAGAGCATGAAAGCACCGCTAAGTATATCTACTTCATGTGTTTTGTCCTTATCGAGATATCCAAGATGGTATTTGCCAAAAAGCCTGGATTTTGGAAAGAGTTTAGACAATCCAAAAATTTTGAAAAAGGCAACTAAAGGAGTAGGTAAACCTCTCTTGCTTTCGGGCAAAAAGTTTCCTTTTCCGTCCAGCATTTTCACGCCAAGTCCACCGGCTTCAGGGTGTGCATCCATAAATGCAAGCACTTTTTCGAAGGTATTTTCTTCTACCACAGTATCCGGGTTAAGCAGCAAAATGTACTCTCCAGCAGCTTGTTTTATTGCCTGATTATTTGCGTAGCTGAATCCGGTGTTTTTTTTATTTGCTATGAGAGTTACACCTTTAAACTTCTCCTCTACCATGGCAACAGAGCCATCTACCGAATTATTGTCGACCACAATTATTTCGCAGGAAATATTTTTGGCGGCTTTTAGGGCAGCATGCAGGCATTGCTCCAAAAAATATTCTACGTTGTAATTAACAATGATGATGCTGAGTTTCATTAATCCGGCGCAAGGAAATTATTTGAGCAACAAGGAGCTTTCGTATGGTGTGCGTTGTAGGATAGAACGGCCAAGTGTAATCTCATCGGCATATTCTAACTCATCGCCTACTGCAATTCCACGTGCAATGGTTGAGATGGTTAGGTTGAAATCTTTAAGGCGTTTATACAAATAGAAATTGGTTGTATCGCCTTCCATGGTGGTACTCAAGGCCATAATAATTTCTTTTACCTCGCCGCCAGAAACACGATTAATTAGTGTTTCAATATTTAAATCCTTTGGACCAATGCCTTCCATCGGCGAAATAATTCCACCCAATAAATGGTAGGTTCCGTTAAACTGATTGGTGCTCTCGATGGCAATTACATCGCGAATGTCTTCCACTACGCAAATAATGGAATGATTGCGGTTAGGGTTGGAGCAAATTTCGCATAAGGCGGCATCTGAAATATTATGGCAATTGTTACAATATTTTATTTCATTTCGCATTTTAATAAAGGCATTACCAAAAGCTTCCACTTCTGTGCTTTCTTGCTTTAACAAATGCAAAACGAGTCTCAATGCGGTTTTTTTTCCAATTCCGGGTAAGGAAGAAAATTGGGTTACTGCATTGTCAATTAGTTTTGAAGAAAAATTCATGAGGTAAATGTATGGCTATAAAACAAAAGTAGCAAGTGGTTAGCAATGATAGTCAATCTTACCAATGACAATTTAGCGATTCAATGAAATTTAACTTTAGCCCGTTAACAAAAATTTATCAGCAACAACTGTTAGAAATTATTTTATTTCAATTCAATAGCCAAGCAATTATTCGTTATTCTTGTTTTGAAAAGATATAAAAGCAAAAAATGACACCCATTTCGATATTAATTTGTGTTGGAATTTATTCCTTACTTCTTTTTTTTATTACTTGGCTTACCAGCAGAAATGCGACTAATTCGGGCTATTTTTTAGGGAATAAAACATCGCCATGGTATGTAGTTGCCTATGGTATGATTGGAGCTTCCTTAAGCGGGGTAACTTTTATGTCGGTGCCGGGATGGGTAGGAAGCACGCAGTTTTCGTATTTAACGGTAGTATTGGGTTATTTGGCGGGATATGCGGTTATTGCCACCGTATTGTTGCCTTTGTATTACCGCTTGCAACTCACCTCAATATATTCCTATTTGGAGCAGCGTTTTGGTCGCAACAGTTACCGCACCGGGGCATTTTTCTTTTTATTGTCACGCACAATTGGCGCCTCTTTTCGCATGTTTTTGGTGGTAACGGTGTTACAAGCATTTGTGTTTGATGCTTTGGGAGTACCTTTCATAGCAACCGTTGCCGGATTTATTTTGCTTATACTGCTTTATACTTATGAAGGCGGGATAAAAACAATTATTTGGACAGATACTTTACAAACTACTTTTATGCTGTTGGGGGTTGTGATTTCGGTAATTCTAATAAGCCAACAATTAAATTTCAGTTTTGGTGAAATGGTTCAAGCGGTTAAATCAAGTGAGTATTCGCAAGTATTGTTTTTTGATTTTAATGATAAGCGTTTTTTTCTTAAACAATTTGTGAGCGGAGCTTTTATTGCTATTGTGATGACCGGTTTGGATCAGGAGATGATGCAAAAGAATTTGAGCTGCAAAAATATTGGAGAAGCGCAAAAAAATATGTTCACATTTAGTTTTGTGTTGGTTTTCGTGAATTTTTTATTCTTGAGTTTAGGAGCCTTACTTTATATCTACGCAAAAAATAAGGGCATCGAAATACCGGCAAAAACAGATGAGTTGTTTCCACTCATCGCATTAAAATACCTTGGTCCATTCGCAGGTTTGGTTTTTATAATCGGATTAATTTCGGCTGCTTATCCCAGTGCGGATGGAGCGCTCACCTCCTTAACCACATCGTTTTGCATTGATTTCCTGGACATGAATAAACGTACAGAATGGTCAGAAGAACAAAAGCGAAAAATCAGGTATAAAGTGCATTTCAGCTTTGCCTTTTTATTGCTGGGTGTGATTGTTTTATTTCGAGCGATTAATGACCAAGCAGTGGTTGGGAAGCTCTTTACGGCGGCAGGTTATACCTATGGTCCATTGTTGGGACTTTATGCTTTTGGATTGTTTTTGAAGCGACCTGTTAAGGATAAAATTGTGCCCTACATTTGCATAGCTTCGCCTATTGTTTGCTATGTGCTTAGCGAAAATTCCGAGAAATGGTTAGGCGGATATAAATTTGGATTTGAGCTATTAATATTAAATGGATTGCTTACCTTTTTAGGATTGCTAGCAATTTCTAAACAAGAAAAAGCAAGTTCCTAATTCAACTTATCTCACAATTGTAAAAACGCCTCGTTTTTGATGTGATTTAAATTTATAATCCATAAAGTAAATGTCGTATACGTAGGAATCGGCTTTAGCCAGAGTGCCACCAAACGTGCCGTCCCAACCTTTTTCGAGATCGTTGGTTTTAAATACTACTTGTCCGTTGCGGGCATAAATTGTTAGTTCGTACTTATCGGAAATAAGCCCTGTTCCTCTAATTTGGAACACATCATTTTTTCCATCGCCGTTAGGTGAAAATGTACTAGGCAAATACAGGGTATAGAATCCATCTACATATACCTCAACTATCACTGAATCTTCGCACCCATAAGCATTTTCAATAACAAGCTTAACCGGAAATGTACCATCTCCAATAAATTTGTGAAATGGGTTTTGATGGTATGAAGTATCGCCATCACCAAAATTCCAAAACCATTTAACGGCATTGGACGATAAATCGGTAAAATTACAATCGGGGAAGAAGAGTGAAAGCGCTTTGGGATTGTAATCAAAGGAAGGATGCACAATTGGTGCTGTATATACATTAAATGGAACAACCGTATCACAACCAAGTGTATCGATAATAGTTACTGTGTAAGCTCCTTGAAAAAGATGGGTGGCGGTATCATTTGTTTGTTGAAGTATATCATCCCATTTGTAGGTATATCCGGGCTCACCGCCAGTAACCGATACAAATGCAACACCTGTACCTTTCCCGCAGGTATCCCATGTATTGGTAATTGTTGGAATTAATTGTGGATGTTCGGTAATTTGCAAGCTATCTCGAATGGAGCAACCTTTTGCATCTTTAATAATACAAATATAGTTCCCTGCTCTAGCGTTTGAAAGATTTGGACTTGTTTTAGCCGGAGAAGTTAGCCATGAGTATTGATATGGAGCAGTGCCATTTGAAGGTGTGATTTTAGCAGTACCAGTAGAGTCGCCATAACAATTCACATTTTTAATTTGTTGAATCCGTTTTATTCCTTTCACTCTGAAGGGAACAGTATCGTGCGAAAAATTGGCAACAGCTGCTGCGGTATTGCCACATAAATCGGAAATTGCACTTGGGTCGCTGCGCGTTAAATAAATTTTATGTAAGCCTGAATCTGTAAGAGCTGGTAAAAGCGTGATATCAAAGGTGTTGGAATAAAGTCCTGTACTTTTGCATAATAGATTTGTCAAGTGGTGATGAATATTGTTCGGACAATATATGGCAAGGTCATTGGTATCTATGGATCCGCACCGTATGTTTTCGCTGAATTTTAATGAAATTTTATTCAAACCACAAGTCAGTGGAGATAATGGTGGTGTGCTCACTATTTCCTTAGGATATGGCGGTGAAGCATCATAAATAGTTGCGGTTGTTAAGCCTAAATCGAAAGTATAGCCAAGCGCATTTCCTGTTGTAAAATGTGAAATATAAAGAACATAGGTTTGTCCTGCTAGCACTGGAACAGGGGGCTCATTTTGAGGTCCGGGTAATCCATTAGGTCCAGTTGGACCTGGAGCACCGTCGTAATTACAACTAACTTCTAGAGCAGCGTTATTATAAATTTGTGAGCATATTGCATTGGTCATATTGTAAAGAGCCCAATCGTAATCGTCATTGTTTATGGGAGTAATTGTAAAATTTAAATTACCACTCGTTTGCACAGTAAAGGTATACCAACATCCATTTTTTTCGCCACTCCCCAAACAAGAATTAGATGAATTAATTTCGTTTGGAAACAAGCCCATACCATTTGCTTGTGTAGGACAGGAATAGAAATTAGTGCAAATTGGTACAGCATTAATACAATCTGCAGAGTCCGGCAGCGTCTGGCTTTTAAGCTTTATGGCATGTATTGAGATAGCCAAGAAAAAAAACAAAAAGATTTTGTTTGAACTATGAATCATCAAATTTTGGGTTAAAAATTGATTTTCGTGCTAAATTAAATAAAAAAGATTAAGTAAACAATCATTTATTATATGCTGTCTAATTTCTATTTTCGCAACGATATTAAATAAAATTAAAAAACATATAAAAATGAAAATAACTGTAGTAGGAGCAGGGGCTGTTGGAGCAACATGTGCCGATAACATAGCCCGTAAAGAACTTTGTCAGGAATTAGTGATACTTGACATTAAAGAAGGATTAGCTGAAGGGAAGGCGTTAGACATGACACAAACCGCTGCTTTGCTCGGGTTTGATACCAAAATTACAGGTAGTACAAACGATTATTCCAAGACAGCAGGTAGCGATGTGGTGGTAATTACCTCCGGTATTCCGCGTAAACCAGGGATGACACGTGAGGAACTAATTGGAACCAATGCAAATATTGTTAAAGGAGTTACCGAAAATATTTTAAAGCATTCTCCCAATGCCATCATCATCGTGATTTCAAATCCTATGGATACGATGACCTATCTGGCTTTGACCAGCAGTAAATTGCCTAAAAACAGAATTATTGGAATGGGCGGAATATTAGATAGCGCTCGGTTTAAATGCTATTTGAGCGCAGCCTTAAATTGCTCTCCATCTGATTTGAATGCTACTGTAATAGGTGGACACGGCGATACTACCATGATTCCATTAATCCGTTATGCAACGTGGAATTCGGTTCCTGTAAGTCAACTGTTATCGGAGGATCAACAAAAACAAATTGTTGCCGATACTATGGTGGGAGGAGCAACTTTAACGAAGTTAATAGGCACTAGTGCATGGTATGCTCCTGGAGCTGCGGGAGCTGCATTGGTTGAAAGTATTGTGCGCGATGAGAAAAAACTATTTACTTGTTGTGTTGCATTAGACGGTGAGTATGGTCAAAAAGACATTTGTATGGGAGTGCCGGTAGTAATTGGTAAAAATGGTTTTGAGAAAATTGTGGATTACAAATTAAATGCGGAAGAGCAAGCTGCTTTTAACAAATCGGCTGATGCAGTACGCAGTATGAATGATGTATTAAAAACAATTTAATACCCAATAATAATTATAGTAAGACCGCTTCTAGCATGGGGGCGGTCTTTTTTTTATTCAAATGAAAAGAACAAGAATACCTTTAAAGTTAGTGCATGTGGATGAGCAAGGTTACCACATTTTTGTGAAGGCATTGATTAATGGGAGAGTTGCCAATTTGTTAGTGGATACGGGTGCTTCAAAAACAGTTTTTGATACCAATCGCATTCAAAAATTTGCTTCTGTAAAAACGATGGTTGCGAATGATCAAATAAGTACAGGTTTGGGCACAAACTCCATGCAAAGCCATACTATTGAGCTAAAAAGGATGAAGCTGGGCGATTTGATTTTGAATAATGCAGAAATCTTTTTGCTTGACTTAAGTCATGTAAATGAAACCTATGTGAAGCTGAATTACAAACCGCTTGATGGTGTTTTGGGAGGTGATATTTTAAAAATGTATAATGCTGTTATTAATTACAAACAGCAAATTGTGGTCTTAGATTACCCTACTTAGCTTGATTTCGCTGGGCTTGAAATTTAGTTAGCTAATCCATTTTACAAATGACTTTCCTCAAATAAATCTTTCTAAAAGGGAATTATCGGGTAGCATACATTCCATTTTCTTTCCAAACCAGCGGTACCTGTTTTTTGCAATCCAGTTGTAAATCCCATCACGAAAAAACTTGGGAAGGAGAGTGAAAATTGTAAGCATTGAAATTGGAAATTTTAATTGTTTTGTTATTCTTAATGCCGCATCTGATTTAAAGTAAAATTTATTTTCTTCAATTAAAACTATGCTTTCTAAGTTTTGATAGGGAATAGCGAATTGGCGTATTAATTTTTTTGCGGATTCGGATTGCAACGAACAAAATTTGAATTTGGCATTGGGATCATGTCTCACAATAAATTGAACTGAACTGCTGCACAAATTGCAATAACCGTCAAACAAAATAATTCGGGAGGATTGCATTACTTTTTATAGGCAACAGAATAGGGATCTACTGATACTTCTGTTTTTTTATCGGATACAAGTAAGGTAGATAAATCGATGGTAGAGACACTTCCATTGCGCCCACCACAATCAGAACTGTGGTGTGGTGCGGGTCCGGCGAGGTTTACATTTCTATTAGCAATGTATACTAAATTGCGATCGTCATCCACAGCAACACCATGTGGCTGCCAACTGGTGAAGACTGATTTTATAAGAGTATTTGTTTGATAGTTGATTATGGCAACTGAACCTCGTTTTCCGGGAAAGTTTACAGAGTCTTCGGGACATGTTACAAATAGGTAAGGATAATTTTTTGAAAAACTCATTTCCTGAGGAAAGGAGCCAGTCCCAATTTTCGCAATCAATGAATCGTTTGCTGCGTTAAAAACCCTCACTTCATTAGTAAATTGGCAAGTTACATAATACTTGCTATAATCAGGACAAAAGGCAATTTCGTGCGGATCGAGCACATGTGGCGAAGTAGTAATTTGCGGCGCACCGTTCATAATTACTTCATTTACATCCGGAATTAGTGGATTGCTTACATTTATTTTATAAATATAGTTTCCGTATTGTGCTGTTGCATATAAAAAATTATTGGATTGATTGAGATTGGTGCCATGCGGAAAAACAAGCAAGCCACTCCCTGAATATTTTTTCTTAATGCTTAGATTCTCAAGGTCAACATAAAAAATATTTCCGTTTGAATTCCAATCGGCAATGTATGCATATTTGGAATCGTTGGTAATTGCAAAGGTATTCCAACTGCCAAACCCAATAAATATTTCGCCTGCAAAGGTATCGTCGCTGGTTCTAAATTTTTGCATATAGGAGCCATTAATAAACGATACATACCAGTATTGTCCATCGGGTGAAACCCGCACGGAATGTGGAGCTTCATTTAAAGGTGTGTGCCCAACCTGAACATAACGCATCGGCAATCCTGTTTCTGCATCAAAAACAGTAACCGCATCACAACCTTGATTGGTAACATATATTTTTTTACGATTGAGATTATCCGAGAATTTTACAAATCCGTTTTTATCCGGAGCCCCGGAAGAAATCCAATTTTTTAGTAGTGTAATTTGGTCGTTGCTTAGCGGGTCGGCACCAATTGGCATTGTAGGAGTGACACTTGGACCTTGGTCGGGATAAGTATTGGTAAATAAAAAAAATGTGCTTTGAGTGTGCGCATAAGGTATAACTGCAGCGCCATTTCGCGTGCCTTCAAAAAGATTTTCCCAAGTGAGCAGGGATAATCCGGCAGCCCCATCCTTGCTTTTATTGTTATGGCAGCCGCTTATGGCACATTTAGTAAGCACAATTTTTCCAACCTCTTCCGGATATCCACTACCTTCCAAATCGATAACCGGCGCATCTACTTTACATCCGTTGAAAGTCTGAACAAGCAACAATATTGAAAGCAATAATTTACCGAACGTTATTCTCATGCATTATAGTTTGGTAACAAGTTGATTTGAGCTATTGCCATTTTAATAGGCTTAATAAGAATTTATCTTGTACTTTTTAAAGGTGTCGTTTTTAAACACTTCCAGCGCTTTTTGATAGGCATCATTTATTTCGTTGATGACTTCAAAATAGCTGTCGTTTTTCCATAAATCTCGCGCTAATAATGCTTTTATTTGAAGCTTTATAACATCACCTGATACCGCTAGCCCTTTATCGTCTTTCTTGATTTTTTCCTTCTCGGCTGCGGCAATCAATGCATTCATCATTTCATTAGTTACTACGAAATTCTTTTTGTATTCGTCAAAAGTTGGATACTTGGCAAATAAGTCTTTGCGATTACGATCGAGATACGAGAGTACAAATTGATTTAAAATTCCTTTGCGGATAAGGTTGGTATAGTAGGCTGAAGATTTAGAAGTGTCGATAGGAATAAAAATATCCGGCATAATGCCACCGCCTCCGTAAACAATTTTCTTATTTGGTGTGGAATATTTTAACGAATCAGGAAACTTAATACTATCGGCATTTGTCAATTCACCGTGTTTGAAACGTGTATTTAAATCTTTGTAGTAATTTTCAATTTTGCCGTCATAAGGCTTTTGAATACTACGTCCTACAGGAGTATAGTAACGAGCAATGGTAAGTCGCATGGCCGAACCATCGGGTAAGTTAAATTGATTTTGTACTAATCCTTTTCCAAAAGTTCTACGACCAATGAGTAAGCCTCTATCCCAATCCTGAATTGCCCCTGAAACAATTTCACTTGCCGAAGCTGAGCCTTCATCCACCAATACAATTACTCTTCCTTTTTCGAATTCACCTTTTCCGGTTGCATTGTAGGTTTTTCGGGGTGATTTTAAGCCTTCGGTATACACAATTAATTTTCCATCGTTCAAAAATTGATCTGCAATTTCAAAAGCAATATTGAGGTATCCGCCACCATTATCATTGAGGTCGAGTATTAAATCTTTTGCACCTTTTGCCTTAAGTGTTCTTAAAGATTCAGCAAACTCATCCATGCTGGTTTGAGCAAACCTGCTTAATTTAATATAGCCTACAGTAGGTGTTGCCATATAAGTAGCATCGATGCTGTACAATGGAATTTTATCTCGAATAATGGTAAACTCCAAAAGTTCGCCAATACCTGAACGCATAATACTCACATTGACTTTTGTACCTTTTGCACCTCTTAAATTTTTAATAACATCGTCATTTTTAATTTTCATGCCGGCAAAATTTTTACCATCAATTTTGATGATTTTATCCCCGAAATGATACCAACTTTCTCGGAAGGGCCACCGGATATTGGAGAAATAACTGTAATGGTATCAAACAAAAGATTGAACTGTATTCCTACACCTTCAAAATTACCGGTAAGCGGTTCGTTGGTTTCTTGCAGATCTTCTTTAGGGATGTAAACGGAGTGAGGATCTAAAGTTTCGAGCATCCCGCTTATGGCATCTTCTACTAATTTTTTATTCTTAGTTGAATCCACGTAGTAATAATCGATATAATCGAGCACTGATTTAAATTTTTGAGAACTCTCAAAACTACTAGGGTTTTGCGCGTTTGAATGGAATGCAAATAGAAAACTTGCAATAAAAAATACGGATTTTATAATTTTCATAGATATGTTTCGTTAAGAAGTAACAAATTAAGCGAAAAAAAAATTGTGCTTTTAGCACTTAACATATATTAACGGGCTCAGAAAGGGACTACCTTTTCGACTTTATTTTTTCGAAGGTAAGCTTTAATAATCTGTTGCACATCTCGGTTGTCCTGTCGATGTTGAACTATTTCCTTCAAAGCGTCTAAATTATATTCCATATACTCCAATTCCACAAAGCCAAAACCCTTATATCTGCCATTCTCAACAAGGATAATTGATTTTTCATCATGGGATTTTCCTTCGTCAATCACTAAAAAGTTTTGGTGTTTTTGTTCGAATGTTTTAAGTGCTGCTAGTGCTCTAGAGTTGTAGTTATCGGCATTTTCTTTTCCAATGCAAGCACCGGTACATTTCTTTATGCTGTAATGAAAGCAAGCTTCTTGTGAATCATATAATCCGCATAACTTCTGACACAGGTTAAATTTCTCGATCAATTTATATAAACTGTTTTTAGCTTCAATTGCAGATGAGAAGGTTGCCAATGGTAAGGAGGAATTTCCTGTTTTTTCGGGCGAAATAGTGATGTAACCTTGTGAATCGTATGCAACAAAGATTCCGTAATTATAAAGTGTTCGGCGTTGCGCGCGATTGTAAAGGGGTTTGTGTTTTTTTATTTCTTCCGATTCTTTTAACAAGGCAACTAGTTCACTTCCGGTTACTTCAAAGTCAATGTCGGCAATGTTATTTTTCATTTCAATTGCTTTCTTGCTGCTATCACTGGTAAGGTGTTGCAGCACTCTTTGTCGGATATTTTTACTTTTTCCGATGTAGATGAGCTCTTTGGCTTCATTAAAGAAATAATACACACCTGTTTTTTCGGGAAGTTTTTTTAGCCAGGATTTATCCAAATTTAAATTCAGATTAGTGATAGCGTCTTCCTTTGATTTTGATTCAATTCTTAATTCTTGTGCGCCGGTTTTTAAGAGCAATTCAAAGAGTTGAACAGTTGCCAAAGCATCTCCGCCGGCACGGTGCCTTCCGTTTATTGGTATTCCTATTTCGGCACATAACTTACCGAGGCTGTATGATTTTTTGCCCGGTAATAACTTCCGGCTTAGTTTAACAGTGCAAAGGGTTTTGCGTTTAAAATCATATCCAAGGTTTTTATATTCCCGCTTAATAAAATTGTAATCAAAGGATGAGTTGTGTGCAACAATTACCTTTCCTTCGGTGAGTTGGATGAGGTGTTTTGCTATTTCATAGAATTTTGGAGCTTTTTCAACCATTTTATCGGTTATACCAGTCATCTGTGAAATGTAAGGTGGTATGCTTTTTTCGGGATGCACTAGTGTTTGGAATTCCTCTACCACTTTTTCACCGTTGTGGATATAAACAGCGATTTCTGTAATTCGCTCGTTTGCTGAATTACCACCGGTTGTCTCAATATCCAGAATCGCGTACATTTTTATAATTTACTCAAAGGTAAGCAGCTAAAAGTTGCTTTGCAACAAAGCAAAAGCGTTGTTTTTTACAAACAACGCTTTTGTGTAAAGTGAATAAAACTGTTTATACTATGTACGTGTGGCGTGGAATCCTTTTCTTTTCATTTCACCCCAACTTTTTTTACCAACAATTAAATCGAAGTTCCCTCTAATGGCAGCCAATACAAGATAAGGATGAAAGAAAATTGGCTCAATAAATATGGCCACCAAAATCTTACCTAAATCCCATTTGTTTTTGTATTGATGATAGGTTAATTCTTCTACTACAATGGCATAAAGCGAATAAACGATAGAGAAGGAATACACTAAAATCAAAAGACCCCAGAAAAATTTCCAATATACATATCCCAGAAAGGCCAAAATCAAGAAATTGATAAAACCTAAAAATTCAATAATAGGAGCCGCCCACTCAAAAACCAGCCAATAGGGATAGCTGAGTAGTCCTAACAATCCATAGGTTGGATTTAAAAATAATTTCTTGTGTCGAGTAAGGGTTTCCGCCGTTCCACGCGTCCAACGATTTCGTTGAATCCCTAATACTTTTAGTGATTCAGGAATTTCTGTCCAGCAAAGGGGTTCAGGGATATACACCATTTTATATTTCTCCTTTTGGCGGTGCATATAAATCCTCATTTTTACCACCAACTCCATGTCTTCTCCAACAGTTGTAATGTCGTATCCACCACAAGCAATAACCGTTTCTTTATCAAATAATCCAAACGCACCGGATATTAGGAGCAATCCATTTAATCGGCTCCATGCCATTCGGCCTAATAAAAAGGCTCTTAGGTATTCAACGGTTTGAATGCGGGGTACAAAGCTTTCGGGTAAATTTACCTTTACGATTTCCCCATTTTTAATGAGGCAGGAATTTGCAATTCGAAGCACACCCCCAACAGCAATCACGCGTTCTTCGGTTTCTTCAAGAAATGGTTTTACCATGCGCACCAGCGAATCTTTTTCAAGTATGCAATCCACATCCACACAGGCAATTAGTTTATGGCTGGCTACATTAATCCCAAGATTTAGTGCATCCGATTTTCCTCCGTTTTCTTTATCAATAACAATAAGCTTAGCAAATTTTGGATTTGTGGATTTATAAATATTCCGTGCCGGTTGAGTCTTAAGTTGCGGATTAATTTTAAAATCTACCTTTTCTAAATCAAATGCTTTTTTCATCAATTGCAATGAATCGTCGGTACTACCATCGTTTACAATAATAACTTCGCTTTTTTTATAATGTAAGGCAAGCAGTGAGTTTATGTTTTGAACAATAGTTGCTCCCTCATTGTATGCCGGCGCAATCACCGAAATGGTTGGTGCAAGTGGAGATTCTGAAATAATGTTGTAATCTACAAAACTATTTCGCTGCAAATAAGTGCGCGTTTCATAAATCGAAAAAATAGCCAAACCTATGTACGCAAAAATCAGCGCTGCTGTATAAATAAGCAGTCCGTTTTTAAATAAATCTGATAGAAACTCAATTATCTCCATGGCTTAATTTGTTTCTGCTAATGCGTGTTTAATAATATCCCTAGCAGTGGTATCTGCATAGGAAGTAAAAATTTCCCCAATAAAATGTCTGCCTTCATCACCCACAAAAACAATGGCTTTAGCAGCAGCAAGACTAATATCGTAATCAAAGGATAGCAATTGAACTTCTAAGAATCCAAAATCTTTGGCTTTAAAAATCCCCATAAAGCATTTCAATACTTGCACTTTAAACTCTTTTGCATCCCTATAAAATTGAGCTTTAATTAAACCAAGTGCCTTTTCATCGTGAAGCGTTCCAATGGTTTCAACGGCTTGAATGCGTACTTTCAAACTGCGGTGAGTCAATGCCAATTCCACATCACCACTGTCTTTCATGGTTATAAAATGCCGAATAAGTTTAAGTGCAAAAATAACTACAGTGTCGTTGTTCGATTTTAACCAAATGCTAAAATCGGGAAGGGTTGAAATTTCTTTGTTGGATAAAATATGCAAGAATTTTAATTGCTGCCATTCTGAAATGGGATAGGTGGTATCATCTAAAAAGCGCAAAGCATCAAAGTTAGCAAGCTTAACCAAAGCTGTTTGCGATTCTGTTCGAAGAAGTGCCTGTGAATGATTGCTGTATTTCATGATCTCTTCATTCGCTTCGATATAATCCATATCTGCTAGTTCCTGTATTCCTTTGGCTTTGATATACCAACGCCAGCTTTTTAATTTATTAAGCGAATATTGAGGAAGGTTGTGATTGAGATAGATGTCGCGCAAATTTTGAGCTGCTTTCCCACTCATGGTCTTATAAATGGAAATAAGTTCATTTAACAAAATATTGCGGTGTTCATGTTTTAAGAAAGTGTGATTGGTATAGCTTTTTATGAGTCTATTGGTTTCGCCTTCAAATGCAAAAGATTTTATTTTTCCTTGCATAATCGCATTAACCAGCTTTTCAATCTCAAATCGAAGTTCGGCAGCTTTGCGTGTTTTCCAGGCCACATAGATTCTTCGAAGCAATAAAAAAGCAATAAAGCCAATAGAAACAATGGTAAAAATCCAACCAAAGAATAAAATAATTTTTAACACCGTTGGTGAGGTGTCATAAAATTCTTGCGCAAATTTTATAAAAAGGATATGTTGGTTGCTATTCACTAATACGTTTTCTAATTAATTAATTGTGTAGTTTGTTTCAAAACACTCATTCTACGGTCGTGCACAAACTCTTTCAAACCGGGAATAAAAGCGCCAGGATCATTTTTATCGCCTAAAGTTGTGGAGCAATTTTTTTCAAATTCTTCATTTGAGAATTCTTTCATGCTATCTTCATGCACAGCATCTTTAATTAATGCGTAAAGGCGTTTTACTTCCCCATTAATGTGCTCTTCTGTAAACTCACTCACAAGTAAATTTTGCAGTGTAGTAAGGTAGCGTTTTTGAATTTGTTTGTTTTTAGTTAATACCAGATTAGCTAGCGGCAAGCTTGGATTACAATAGAAAATAGGAAATTCACATACTTGCGTGTAGGTGTATTTGGGATTCCAAGCAGCAAAACTGTAATTGTAATCGTAATTGATCCACTGCATTTTGCCACTCACAGAATCAGTATACAAAAAATAATTGTGCGGATACATCATATTATAGGCGTCTACATTCACCAGTAAATTATTAATTGCCCATGTTTTTAAGCAATCATCGAGGTTGAAAATGCTGTCTAAATTTGTATCTTGATTTTGCTCTGAGTTTGCTGAATTAACTACCGAGATAAAGTGAATCAAATCGCTCCAATCGTTTTGCTTTTTATTGTTTTTTTTGCGGTAATTGCGCGCGTAATCGGTTGATGAAGCTAATTTTACAAGTGTTCCATTAGGCTCTCCAAAATATAAATTGCCGGATGCATTGTTGAAATTACGTTTTAAAAAATCTTTATTGATTCCTTCCACCATTAAATAGAGCCCCCAATATTCATTGTTTAAATACACTTTAGCATAAGCGCTGCGTGGGGTTGGTAGACCTTCGTTCGTGAGCATATCTAAAGTTATTTTTTCACGCATTAAACTTGGATCTTTGTAATTATTGTTCAAATTAATTCGTGTTACGCCACAGTGTTTTTGTTTTCTTACAAAGCAATTAAAATCCAATTTAAAAGATTTCTTTTTGCCCTTTGTAAATTCATAGGACGATTCGCCTTTTAAGCGAACACCAATGTCTTTTATTTCATTCCCATCAATGGTTACATTGCATTTGTAAAAATGGTTTATTTCCAATGAGTCTTTCACAAGCTTATATTTAACCAATGAATCCCAAAAACTTTTATCGGCAAAATTCATTTTAATTTCATGCACTACCGAATCATCAAATACGTTTCCTTTATATATTTTGACTTCATTTGCAGGATTGGTTTTGCAAGAAAATAAACTTACAGAAACGACTAGAACTAATCCTAAAAAGCCACTACCAACATTCATATCAAAACTGATATTTTATACCTGTATCAAGGGTAAATTGAAAAATATATTTTGAAGCATCAAAGGGCATTTGCAAGCGCGTGTATCCGGTTCCCAATTGAAATCCAAATCCGCTATCAAATGTCTTTACCCACTGTAATTGTGCCGTTTGAGAATTCAAATAGTAATAGGTATCAAAATTTAAAGAGTTGCTATTATTTTCAGGTGAAACGCCTTGACCTAAAGTAAGCGTAATATAGTTTTTGTCGTTCTTCAAGAACCTACGGGCAAAGACAAAAATGGAAGCTGCAGTTCTTTGAGAAGTAGGGGTAACAAAGGCGCGAAGTCCAAACCAATACTTCCCGGTATAAATTCCTCCGGATCCTGTAAAGGTTAATATATTATTGCGTTCAAAAATCATGTAACGAACGCCAAGGGAAGCGATAATTTTTTTCGAAAAATTATTAAATAACTCAGCCCCAAATTTATGTTTTGGAAAGAGATTAGGAGCAGCAGAAAAACCGTAATTCAAATAACCGGATAGGGTAGAAGTGAGGCGCGGATAAAAATCAGCCTCGTATTGAAAACCATCTAAACCAAAACGATTGGCGTAATTAACCCGAGCCAAAACAGGCCCAACGGCGGTAATTCTTTTATACTCCAATGAAAGCAAGTTACGCTGGCCATAAATAGAGCCAAACCAATCGTGCAAATTATATATTGCAAGCGCATTTTGTTTTCTTAACCGTTTAATTTCTTGATCAAGTTGCTCTGCCTCAGCATTATCAGGATTGATTTGCTTTATAATTCCCAGCGTTTTCTCAGCATCTGCGTACTTACGAAGGGCGATTTGCGCTTTTGCTTTTTTCAGAAGCAGCTCCACATTATTTTGATCCACCAATATCCCGCGTTCGGCAAAGCGAATTGCATCTTCCGGATTATTGCCCCAAAGTGCATTGTCCGTTATTGCCTTGTGTGCGTCAATATTATCGGGTTTATCGGTGATTACTTTTTCGAGTATCGCTTTTGAAGCATCGTAGTTTTTATCCCAAGATAATATGCGTGATTTTAAAATTTTGACATCCGTATAATCGGGATACCTACTTAATATTGTGTCGCATTGTGTTATGGCTAAGGCATGTTGGTTATTGAATGCATTGCTTAGCGCCAACTCAAATAAGGAATCTCCGTTAAACGCAGACTGTGCAGAGGAATGAAGAAAAAATGGAAAGAGAATTAATAAAAAGTGTAAACGTAGCTTCATATTGGTATACGCATCACAACTTCCTTCCTGCATTCGGTTCTTAGTAGATGCATTTATGTGTATTTTCTATTTGATTAAGGCTTAAAAGTAAGTAATTTTAGTTCAAAACTATGTGAATTCATATAAAATCTTGACAGTTATCGTATTCCCATGGTATTCCTACTCATTTCTAATAAAAAGGTTACACTTCAAACCTAGGTGTAAGATTTTACTTTGAAATGAAATTATAAGAAATTTCAAAATTTAATAGGCTTCAAATTTGAATGGCAAGCTAAAATATTCAGCAAATTCTTGGCCTTTTTCAAGCATGTCTTCATCATCGGCTTTATACTGCCAAGTAACCTTTATTCCCTGATTACTGGGATTTAAATGTTGAATTTTGAGAATGATTTCGATGATTCTTTTTTGTGAAGAGGAATTAATGTAATCGAATTTGAATTCGATATTTGTGCTGGGATTTGGAGCAGCGAAATAATCCACAAACCACCTTAAAATTGGGTCATAGAATAAAACCGAATTTTGGACGAAGGAACGTCCGGAGAGTTTAAAAATATTTTTTTTCGCATCGAGTTGAACAAGAGGGGTTTCTTCTGTAGCTTCTATATAAAGGGCTTCCATTCTAGTATAAGTATAATTTTAATTGTTTTCTAATTCCACCTCAAGCGTAAAAAAGGATAATCCATTTTCGGCAGGATGAAATTTAAAGGTTAATTTTTTATCAGATTTTATGGCAAGATCAAATAATCCAACCCCAACAGAATCAAAAGTTGGGTTCCGTTCTTCAAATAATTTCTTCTTCGAAAAGTCTTTTAGCTCAGAAATACTAGCATTTTCAAGCAATGCAATTTTTGTTTCGAGTTTTGATTTTGCTTCACTGTTCACCAAATTGCCGGTTGCAACTTGTAAACCTTGAGGTGTTTTTTTTACCAAGAAATAGGCATTGTTAAAACCGGTTTCATCCGGTATAGCATATTTATGAATGTTTTGAAGCGTTTCTATCAACACCGAAAAAATTTTTCTTCTAAAAGCCGGCGATTTGTATTTGGGATAAATTTTTGTTTCTGCTAGTTTCAGGAACATGATTATCAAATCCTGATTAATGGCGCCACGATACCCCATTACAATTTCATCCCACTTTCGATATTCATTCAAATTGAAATTATTTGTCACTGTTTTTCGTTTTAATGAATGAATTATTTTATGCTTTTTTCACCTAACAAATATAGTTGTTCTTTCACCTGCACCAAACTGTCTTCACAAAGTTTTATAATTCGATTTACAAGCTGCGGAAAATCCTCCACGTTAATATTTTGCTTGGCTTCATATTCAATTTTTTCGAGTAATTTTTCTGCCTCAGTTAAACCCACATAAGGCACTGATGAACGCATTTTGTGCGCAATGCTAACTAAGCCCGTGTAATTTTTTAGGCTTAATTGATGCTCCAATTCAACAAGATTTTCAGGAGTTTGTTTCAAGTAAATTTCAAGCATTTTTATAACAAAATCAGTATTCCCATCCGCGAGGTTTGTCAAAAAATCGAGGTTTATCACTTTTGTCCCGGTCAATCGTTTTAGTAATCCCTTATCGATTGTGGAAGTAATAATTTTGTAGAGTGCATTTACTGTAAAGGGTTTCGATAAAAAGTCATTCATACCCGATTCTCTGCATTTATCTTCTTCGTCTTTAAATGTATGGGCGGTAAGTGCAATAATTGGCACATTGTTTTGAAGTTGTGTACGAATAATTTTTGTTGCTTGTAATCCATCCATTTCTGGCATTTGAATATCCATAAACACCAAATCATACTTGTCGGATTTTACTTTGTCAACAGCCTCAAAGCCATTTTGAGCAACATCCACAACACAATTTAAATCTTCTAAAAGTTTAACCACCAGTTTTTGATTCAGGAGATTATCCTCAGCTACTAATACGGTTAGTCCTGAAAGACTTTGTACAGTTGTTAACTTTTCTTTTTTATTTGATAAGTCGCTTAAGTTTGTTTTAAGATAAGGAATGGTGAACGTAAAAGTAGTTCCTACATTGAGGTGACTTTTTAAATGGATAGCCCCATTTTGGAGTTCAAGCAATTTTTTCACAATAGCCAATCCCAATCCTGTACCTCCATATTTTCGGGTTGTTTCGGGACTAGCTTGAGTAAAGCTTTCAAAAATAGTTTCTGTTTTATCATTTGGAATTCCAATACCGGTATCGGAAACAATAAACTCAAGTATTAAAAACTTGGAAGTTTCTTTTTTCTGGTTTACTGAAATAGTTATACCTCCTTTATCGGTAAATTTAATTGCATTGCTAATGAGGTTGCTCAATACTTGATGCAGGCGCACCTGATCTCCGATTAAATTTAAGTTTCGCTTAAAATTAAAGGAAGTTTTAAGTAAAAGATTTTTTTCTTGAATTTTAGGTTGAAATTGGTTGATTACATTATTAATCGCAATGTCAATATCAAATTGAGTATTTTCAATGCTCATCATCCCGGCATCAATTTTTGAAAAGTCGAGGATGTCGTTAATGATTACCAATAAATTGTCGCCGGAAGTTTTAATGGCCGATAAATAATCACTTTGCTCATTGTTTAAATTCGATTTTTCAAGCAGGGAGGCAAAGCCAATAATTGCATTCATAGGCGTGCGGATTTCATGACTCATGTTTGCCAAAAATTCTTGTTTTATCCGTACTGATTCTTCTGCAATTTTTTTTGCTTTATCTAATTCCAGTAAGGTTTTATGTAATCGATTAATGTTTAATTCGGAAATACGGTTGGCTGATTCCAGTTGCTTTTCGATCAAAAATATGTCGGTAATATCCTGAGAGCTTGCAATAACGTATGGTTCTGAATCTGCTTCGGTATGCACCACATTTCGGTAAACCAAATAACGTTTCTCATTATCTTTGCTCATGAATTGCATGATACCCGTAGACTTTTGCTTCTCCTTAAGTTCTTGCAGATAATCTACAAACATGTCTTTTTTTTCTTCAACTAAGAATTCGTGTAAGTTGCGTCCAATTAACTCGTGTGCTTTAAAACCTAATATTTTAGCTGCGGCGCGGTTAATTGAAATAATTTCACCATCCATTTTATGGGTACAAATAAATCCCTGCGTATTTTCAAAAAGTACCCTGTACCGGTTTTCATTTATTCGTGCAAGTTCCTTTGCGGTTACGTCTAATTTACTTTTAGTTGCTGAAAGCTCTAAAAGAGCCGTATAAAATTCCGATTTCGTTAATTTAACTGAATCGATTACAAGAATAGGGGCTTTATATTTTGCTTTTTGGGTTATAAATCCGGATGGTGTTTCACCAACAATTAACAGGGGTAGTAATTTTTTTAATTGAATTAATTCCTGCAAAAGTTCCGTTACAATGGGTGAATTGCTTTTGCTTTTTACAAGCAGGATTCCAAAACTTTTTTTCTTTAGAAACTCTACAGCATCAGTTGCATCAGCAGCTGCTTGAAGGGTGTGCATATAACTTTGCGTTGACAAAGTTTTGGATATAATAGCTCTATCTGTTTTATTGAAATTAATTATCAATAACTTGGGATAGCTCATGACTTAAAATTCTTTAAATTCAAATGGTAAATTTAAGAAATGGCTAAGTTCAATGCCGATTAATTTCATGTCTTCGTCTTCTACATTATTGTACCAAATAATTTTTGCTTTCGCACCAGTCTTATGCAGTTCATCCAGTATCTTGAAAAGTTCGGTAAGGTATTTATGGGAAGATGTATTAAAATAATCGAGCTTGCATTCCAGTACGGTTTCTTTGTTGGGGCTTTTGCAATACTTCTTCAGCCAATCTACCAAAGGAGTATAAAAATCAGCTGAGTTATGAGGTATAGAGATTCCTGAAATTTCGAATTTGCCTGCTTCTTTGTCCAAGATAACATTAGGAAACTCATCCGTCGAATCAATAATTAGTTTTTCCATGGTTTAGAATGGGCATATGGAACGATTGTGATACTACTGTAAATGTAAAAATATTTCAATTCTGATAAAAATTATTATGCATACTATTTTTTGATTCTACCAACAACATGAAATTCATCTCTTCTATTTAATTGGTGCTCCTTTTCAGAACATTTTACATTGTCGCCGCATTTGTTCACTAAATTGGTTTCTCCTTTTGAGACAACCGCTATGATTCTTTCGCGTGAGATTTTATTTTGAGCCATAAAATTAATGGCAGAGATGGCTCTTTTTGCAGACAAGCGGAAGTTATATGATTTAGAACCTCTGGAATCCGTATTGGCACTTATTTTTATTGCCAATAAGGTATCAATTCCCAATTTTGTTATGTTGCGTAAAAGCGCCTCTTTTGCATCCGGACGAATATCGAATTTATTAAAATCAAAATAAATGTTTTCAAGTTCCATAGAAGGTACTCCACTCGTATCAAAATCAGCTGAACTTTTCGTATTCAAGTGGTTTAGTTTTGTTTCTGTTTTGATTTTAGTAATGCGCGCTTCTACTGCTGCGTAGTTAGCAGAATCAATAACAGTAATGTTTTTGGTGACACTTGTTTCGTAAATTCCTTTGGAGTTTTTATTTTGATAAATTACATTTAATTTAACAGGAAATACCCCCATGTGATCAAATGTATGACGTGAGTTGGGGCTGTTTTTTCGGATTACAGAGTCACCAAATGTCCATTCATATTTCAAAATTTTAGATCCGGGTATGGTAACGAGTTTGCATTCAAAAATATTTTCTAAGCTTAATCTGGTTGTATCCGGAGCTAAAAAATCCAATTTTGGTTTTTCTACGGTTGTGGTCTCAAAGGTTTTGGCGATGCGTGCATTGTTTACTTGTTCAAATTCTGCAGGATTTAATACAACTACTTTTTTAGTTACATCTCTTTCATAAATTCCTTTGGTGGAATCAACTTGAAAAACTACATTCATTTTTACTTGATATACACCTATACTGTCGTAAGAATGCTGTATTAGTTTTGGGCCAATACGAACTAAGGTATCCCCAAAATCCCAGGTGTAGGCTAAAATTTTTGATTTTGGAATGAATACAGGGGCAGCATCAAATACATTTTCTAGATCTATGGTTGTTGTATCCGGAGCTAAAAAATCGAGATGAGTTAAGCCTAACATTTCTGAATTAAAGCCTTTTTTCTTGTTTTCTCGGGCAACTGATTTAAGGTAATAATTCATGTACTCTTCCTTATTCAAAATATTCACTGTTTTGGTAACACATTTTTGAAACACCCGCTCAGTAGAATCATCTCGTGCTACCATACTTAGTTTAACTTCATAACTACCCGGACTTTTAAACTTGTGCTTAGTGCTTGCGCTATCGCTGCCAATCGTAGAATCGCCAAAGCTCCAGTGGTATTTTAAAACGGTAGCATTTTCGATCTTAGAAGGAGCTCCATTAAATGTAAAAACCGAATCCACAGAAAGGGTGTCGGCACTTGTAAAATGAACAGTGTTTATGTTTAGTATTGTAATTGTGGTATCTTTTTCTTCTTTTAATGAATGTACAATGGGGTCGAGTATATATAGTTTTACTTTGTGTACACCAGGTTCTTTAAACTCATGTGTTACCACTTCTCCTTCGGCATGCTCACCATCGCTAAATTCCCAATGGTATTCGGCACTAGCACCCTTTACACCAACATTTTTTTTAGCATCAAAGGTTATTGGAAAGCTTGGTATGGTGGTCATCATTTGGCAATCATCAAAACGTGGTGTTGAATAATCAATCAAGCGATAGATGTCGTAATCGCCAAATCCACGTTGACGCGACGAAGAAAAATACGCCTGTTTTTTATACTTATCATATTTAAAATAAATATCATCACCGGCAGAATTAATAGGCATACCCAAATTTAAAGGCTCAAGCCATTGTCCGTAAGAATACACAGATTTGTACACATCATATCCACCCATTGAATTATGACCTTTGGAAGAAAAATATAAAGTGCTATCATCCATACTAATGCTTGGACTATCCTCGTCTTCTTTTGTATTTATTACCGCACCCAGGTTTTTTGCCTTTCCCCATTTGCCATCTGTTTGTTTTACACTCATGTAAATATCAAGTCCCCCATATCCACCCCTTGCGTTGCTCGAAAAATAAAGGGTATCATTGTGCGCCGAGAAAGAACCATGGTTTTGATATTCACCTATGTTAATGGTTTTACTAAATCGAATTGGTTTTGACCAACTTTTGCCATTCCATTCACTTAGCCATAATGCTTGGTTTTTGTAGGTTATCAGAAATTTTTCATCGTAAGATAAGGAAACAACCGATTCGTGAGCACCGGTATTTCTTAGTCTTTTTATAAGTGTATCGCCAAGCGTAAAACGCTCCCCAACATGAAATACTCCACTATCGCCTTTGCTAATAAACATATCTTCATAATAGCGATTTGATTCTATTTCTTTTTCACCTCCTACATTAGTTTTGCGTCGAGCAGTAAAATACATCACAGATTCATCACTTTTAACTACAGGAACATATTCTGCTTCATAGGTATTGATGTTTGAGCCAACATTGTCAATATTTACAATGTTGTTGAATGTTGCCATATAGCCCTTACCTTGCTGACATTGTTCTATTTTTTGTGATAAATCTTCGAGTTCTTTTTTGTTATTGCTTACAAATCGTTTAAAATTTGAATAGGCTTTGATGGCTTCATCATATCGATTATTGAGTTGATACGCCTGCCCTAAATAGTAATAGACCTTTGTGATTGTATCCTTAGTGGAATACTTTAATGCTTTTTCAAAATAGGGAAGTGAACGCGGTTGTTCAAATAAATTTAAAAAATAATTAAGCCCACATTCGTAATTGTAAATAGGATTTGCAGAATCCTTTTGAAGTAGAAATAGATAAATATTTTCAGCTTCCACATAAGAATCATTATCAGAAGCTTTTCGGGCTTGGGATAATAATTTTGAGTTCGAAAATTTTGCATATTTAAGAGAGTCTTCTACGCTCAATATTTCAGACGCAAAGCCACCTAATCCTTCACACAAAAGGAAAATCAGAAAAGCTATCCTGAAAACGTATGTCATATTCGTCAATTTCTCCCCCGGTTATTGGCGCTATAAAAGATTTAATTTTTTCAACAAAGCTTCTTTGTGCGAACGACTGATTGGTATTGCATTTTCACCAATAAAGACTGTGTTTTCCTCTATCTCCTTAATTTTATCAATACGAATAATATAGGAACGATGTACTCGAGCAAAATCTTTGGGGGGGAGTTTGCTCTCAATACCTTTCATGGTGGTTAACACAGTGTAACGTTGGCCGGTGGTGTAAATATTAACGTAATCCGATAAAGCTTCAATCCAGTTAATTTCATTGGCATGAAGTTTAATTAAGCGAGAATCTTTTTTAATAAAAATCTCATCTAAATTCACATCATTGCGGGTAATGCTCTGACTCATGTCTCTGGCTTTTTCAGCTGCTTTCAAGAACCTTTTATAATCTACCGGTTTAGATACAAAATCCGTTACATTATAATCGTACGCTTCTGCGGCATACTCCTTTTTGGAAGTAACCAAGACTACTTGAGGAATGTCTGTAAAGGTTTTCATAAAGTCAATCCCACTCATTTCCGGCATTTCTACATCCAGAAAAATTAAGTCAGCAGGTTTTTCTTTCAACCCAATTAGAGCATCTTTTGCGCTGGAGTAAATTCCTTCGAGTGTTAGAAATTCGGTTTTACTGACGCAGTGTTCTATCACACTTCTGGAATTTTCATCATCATCAACAATAATACATCTTAGTTTCATAGGATATAGTTTATTTATTTAATAATTCTTTTGCTTCGTCCATATCAATTTGCCTACCATTGAAGAAGGCAATTATGAATGCACCGTCGAGTTTATAATTAGTAACCAATTCATTTTTGCGGAACAATGCACTTGCATAATCAGGATAATTACCTACTGTATATCGCGTGTTTCCACTTGGTAGCTTATCCACATCAATGTCTTTTATGGAAACAAACTTATTGAGTAGTTCTGCCGGAACATCGTTCTTAAAGTTCCCGATTTGGATGGTGAAGAATATTTTATTTTTTGTAATCCCATTCATTTCTTTATCCGTATCACTTTCTTCAATACTTTCTTTTTGCAACATATTCACACCTAAAGATTGAAGTGCAATACGTTTACCGCCTTTGTATGCCACCACAAATGCTCCTTCGAATCCCTTTAATAAGATGTCAATTTTTGCTTTAGCAGCTTCGTTGTAAGAGGCATAATTTCCTGTAACATAGCGTGTAATCCCATTCTCGCCCATGAAAGAAATGAGTTGAGGCAGGTCTCCAAAAATTTCTTTTGAAACATTACCTTTATAGGCACCAACCTGCACACGGAAAATTACTTCATTGCTCTCCTTTTCTAATTCCGATTTCGCAATGGAGCTGTTTGTAGCTTTTACTGCACTCTTTGCAATTGGTCCGCTCACCGGTATCAATTTATTTTTGTTTTGAACCACTACGGTTGCTTCTTTTATGCCGCTTTCTACCAAATTTGTTTTTCGGGTTGCTGCATCTCCATAATTATTGTATTTACCTGCTGTGTAAACGGTAAGTGAATCACCAACTTTTGTGCTTTGGATATCTTTTATGCTTAAGTATTTGTTTATTAATTCAGGTGGAATTCCTTTTTTATAAGAACCCAATTGTACTTTATAAATATCTCGTTTATCGTCTTTTCTTTTTTCATTTAAATCAACAATTTGTGCATAAGCCCCAGTCGAATCCAAATACATTCCGTATTCAACTACCATCATTGTATCTGTATATTCCACCCCTTTTGCATTTACGATAGATCCTTTTGTTGACTGAATTTCATCGTCTCTAAAATTGAATATTAAATCCTTGTCATCGTCCAAGGGTACACCACGCAAATCCACCGGTTCACCTTTCGGTGTAAATGGACTGTAATCAGCCATATCCACAACACCATCTCCATCTTCATCATCCGGATCGCTTGCAAGATAATTTACATTTTCTTCTTCAGGAGTGATTTGTGCTTTATCTTTTCCAAACAAATGATAGTGCAATGAAAAGGAGGACATTACAAATCGATCATTTTTACTATCCCCTAAACGCACACCTTCGCCTTGTGAACTCACATTATCGAGGTTATCGGTAAAAGTGAAATGAATGGTTGTTCCTAATTTAAAGTCAAGTCTATCATTAACATGAATAATAGCTCCAGCACCCACTGGAATTGCCCATGAGCGCTCACCGTATTTCCCTGCCTTATCTAAATTTGCTTCGCGCAAATCCGATTCGTAGGTGTAGTCGCGATAAAGTTGAATAGCTTGTGAAGCATTCACACTTTCTTCAGAAATATTTTTAATAGAACCATCTTTCCAGTAATAGTAGGTGTTTCCATTTGCATCGCGTAAATCTGTTTTGGATAAAAATTCAAACGATTCGATTCCGGTGCTGATGTATGGTGAGATTATTCTATCTTTCTTTAAGAAGTTATCAAAATTGTAAGTTAAATTAATTCCACCTAACCGGATGCTCGATTCAAAATTTAAATTGCGATCGATTCCTCTTTCATTGGCGCCCAATTTTCCGAAAAGGGTGTAAAAACGAAGGTTCAAGTAATCTGTTACATCTTCACTAATTCCAAGTTCATAAGCAACACGACTCACCATAGGGTTGGCAAATTTTTTATTGCTGAGCTCACCATAAAAAGAAAACATTCCCACCCCTAAACCAATGATAGGCTTGGGGAGAATAGAAGCTGCTTGAACGTCATTTCCACTTTTGCTTTTTGTAGCGCTTGAATCAGCACTTTGTGCCATAGCAAAAACAGTTGTGAATAAAAGGACTTTGAGGAATAGAATTTTTTTAATCATGATTGCTTGATTAAATTGTTTTTAATTACCTAACCCACTTCTGATTTGCTATCATCAAAGCTTCCTGCACCGTTATGCGTGCGCCCCCATTGTATGCCGTAACAAATGGACCTTTTATCATTTCATTTTGTTTTAACTCTTCCCGCTTGTCGCGAGCAAGCTTATATGCATTTACATTGTTCAAGGTAAATTTATGCCAACCCTCATGCATTTCGGCATAAATTTCTTCGCTTATTTTGTAGGTTTCTTTGAAGTATGATAGTTCTACAGGTTTATGCGTAGCACAAATTTGAACCCTAAAACTAATTCCTTTTTGCGCATCAGGTATACTTGTTACTTCTGCTGCTTTACCTAGGGGAGATGCAGATTTGGTGCTTTCATCACTTGTGCTTGTTTGTGCTTCATTTTGTTTTGCACTTTCGGCAAGCGTATTTGGTTCTTGTTTAGATTCAGTTACAGTTTGCACTTCTTCTTTTGCGGATTTAGCATTTGCTTCATCAGTTGATAGAGAAGATAGGGAAGTACTCGCTAAAACGCTGTCCTTTTTTTCGCTTGCTTGCTCAGTGGAAGAAACAGTTGAAACAGCTGCTGAATTCATTAAACTGAACAAAAGTTGCGAAGTTGCGAGGGTGAATTTTTTACTTTCTTCTGCAATTGTAAAAGATAAATATCCGTTCACTTCGGCCGAATCTTCAGCAGATTCTGTTGCGGTAAGGAAATAGGAAACATTAAATTCTTTTTCAAATGGAAACGACATCCATAAAAATTTTACTTTTTGATCCACAAATGAAAAAACAGCGCCATGTAATTCGCTCGCCGAAGCAATATAACCGAGTGGGATTAATTCTTCCAATTTTGCAAATCCGGTTACTGAATCATTTTTTAAAACTATGTTTACAAGTACTTGCTTTGGTTTAGTTCCATTGCTGAAAGAGCGGGTACACATTACCGGCAGCTTAAGTGATGAATCAGTTTGTAGATTTATTGTTTCCGTTTTTTTCGCAGCGGATTCAAGGGGATTATCAAGATTTGTTCTAACGATATTCACAAAAATTTTCTTTTTTTCGAGATTCACTGTTGATTTTTGATTGTTCTCCAGAAAAGAAAAAGTTCCATCTACCCAACCTTCGCTTGAAGCGGATGAAAGCACAGTGATTTTGTATTTTACAACAAACTCTTTTTCAGCAGGCAAAGTCATCCATATAATTTTTACCTCATGATCCGTAAATGAAAAACTTCCTTTTTTGCTTTCGATTACGGAAGCACCAAATCCATCGGGTAAAATTTGTTTGAACTCTGCAAAACCGCTAATGTCATTTTTATTGATTTTTATTTCAATTACATATTCTCCTCCGGTGGAAACTGATTCAGGAAAATTATGAGATACTGTTACCGGTTCCGTTTCAAACAGTGAGGCAAAAAACAGCAAACCGGCAACATTGAGAAGTAGGAACAAGTATTTAATCATAGCCTTAGGATTAGTTTAGTACGATAATTTAGGTATCGGTTGCCAATGCTACACCTTGCCACACGACACAATAAGCTATCGTAACAAAAATAATTTTTTTTCACTCCAAAGGCTAGTGATGGAGTGCTTAGTTATAAACACAAAAATGTTAAAAGGCAGATTCTGTTTTTTATTTTGAAATGATTCATGTAGAACTTCTGTACCCCTTAATTTATAAGGAGTTTCAGCAGATTTTGTTCTAAAATGAAAATGTGAATCAAGGAAGGATTTTGAATTACAAAATTAATTAATCAACAAATATCCAAATTGGGATTATTTTTTTGAGGGAGGTAAAAAAAAAGCAGCAATCCTCTTGCTGCTTTTTTTTAATACTGGTGTATTCTCTAAAAATTTGGTTTAAGTAAATATTTGGAATAAAAACGATTTATTTCTTTTACTGCGTCATCTGCATTGTCAACCAGTGTAATCAGGTTTAAATCATCGGGGTTAATATTTTTTGCAGTTAGCATGGTGGTTTTTATCCAATCTAATAAGCCTCCCCAGTAACTTTTTCCTACCAAAATTATTGGAAATCTACCAATTTTTTGAGTTTGAATTAAAGTTATCGCTTCAAACATTTCGTCCAATGTTCCCATCCCTCCGGGTAGTACAATAAAGCCTTGTGCATATTTCATAAACATTACTTTGCGCACAAAGAAATAGTCAAAATTAATTAACTTATCTGTATCGATATAGGGATTAGAATATTGTTCAAAAGGTAATTCTATATTTAAACCAACTGAACGTCCGCCTCCTGAACGTGCTCCCTTATTTGCTGCCTCCATAATTCCGGGCCCACCTCCTGTAATAACACCGTAACCTTGTTCTGTAACTTTCTTTGCAATTTCTTCTGCTAATTCATAGTAAGGATTATTTGGTTTTGTGCGGGCTGAGCCGAATATCGAAACGCATGGCCCAATTTTTCCTAGCTTCTCAAAGGCTTCCACAAACTCGGCCATAATCTTAAAAATTTGCCAAGAGTCTTGTACTTTTATTTCATTCCAATCTCTGTTTTCAAATGCTTTTCTAATTTTTTCTTCGCTGTTTGACATCATATTTTTTATTTTTTATTTTCTATTTCATATTGATTTTGCATTTCTAATTTAAGATAATGCGCTGTAAAGCTATTTTTATTTTTGATAATTTCTTCAGGAGTTCCTTCACAAATTTTTTCTCCACCGCGTTCACCACCTTCCATACCTAAATCAATTATATGGTCGGCAACTTTAATAATATCCAAGTTGTGCTCAATTATTAAAACAGTACTTCCGTTGTCAATAAATCGATACAGCACATCCAATAAAATTCGGATATCCTCAAAATGCAATCCTGTAGAGGGTTCGTCTAAAATATAAAACGTATTTCCGGTATCGCGTTTTGATAGTTCGGCAGCTAATTTAATACGCTGTGCTTCTCCACCACTAAGCGTTGTAGATTGTTGGCCAAGTGTAATATATCCTAATCCAACTTCTTTTAATGTTTTAATTTTTTGCAAGATGCTCGGTATGTTTTCAAAAAATTCAACTGCATCTTCGATCGTCATATTTAACACATCGCTAATGGATTTGCCTTTGTAACGAACTTCTAGTGTTTCGCGATTATAGCGTTTTCCGGAGCATGTTTCACATTGCACATACACATCCGGAAGAAAATTCATTTCGATGGTTTTCACCCCACCTCCTTGGCAGGTTTCACATCGCCCGCCTTTTACATTAAATGAAAATCGACCAGCTTTGTATCCGCGTATTTTTGCTTCCGGTAATTCTGCATATAAATTTCGGATGTCGGCAAAAACATTGGTATAGGTTGCAGGATTACTACGCGGAGTGCGACCAATTGGGGATTGATCAATTTCAATTACTTTATCGATGTGTTTTAAGCCTTCAATTTTTGAGTAGGCTAATGGCTTTTTATGCGAACGATAAAAATGCTGATTTAAAATTGGATAAAGTGTTTCGTTAATCAATGTTGATTTTCCACTGCCTGAAACTCCTGTTATACAAATTAATTTTCCGAGTGGAAACGAAACAGAAACATCCTTTAAATTATTTCCCCGTGCTCCTTTTAAAACAAGCGCTTCTCCGGTTCCCTTTCTGCGGAAAGCAGGAATGGCAATTGATTTTTGCCCTTTCAAATATTGAGCGGTTATTGAATTTGAAGCAAGAATTTCTTTTGGCGTTCCGGCCGCTACAACATGTCCACCATGTATTCCGGCTTTAGGTCCAATATCTAATACATAATCAGCACATAAAATCATTTCCTTGTCATGTTCCACCACAATAACTGAATTTCCAACATCACGTAAATCTTGCAATGCTTTTATCAATTTTTGATTATCTCTTTGATGCAAGCCAATGCTGGGCTCATCTAAAATATACAATACTCCCACCAGCTGAGAACCAATTTGTGTGGCTAATCGAATACGCTGTGCTTCACCACCCGAGAGCGATTGAGAACTTCTATTCAAGGTTAAATAATCTAACCCTACGTTCAGTAAAAAATTAATTCGTGTTCTAATTTCTTTTAGAATTTCAGTGGCGATTAATTGATTTCTATCGGAATAATACGCTTCAATATTTTCGAACCAAGCCTTTAATTCTGTGATGCTTTTATTTGCTAATTCGGCAATGTTCTTATCGTTAATCTTAAAATGAAGCGATTCTTCTTTTAACCTTGCGCCATGACATTTAGGGCAGGATATTTTATTCATAAACGCATCAATCCATTTATCTACTGCTTTTGAGCTGAGTTCTTCCTGCTGTCGCACGATAAAATTAATAATGCCTTCAAAATTCATCGAATAGCTGGAAACTCTTGAGCTTTCACTTTTTTTATCCTGATGAGATTTTAAAATTTCATCGCTGCCGTATAAAATGGTATTAATGGCATCCTCCGAGATTTCATCAATGGGCGTATTTATATCAAAACCGTACTTATCGCCGAGCGACTCGATTTGACTAAATATCCAAGAATTTTTGTATTCGCCTAAAGGAACAATTCCACCTTTTTTGATGGTTAATTTCGGATTCGGAATTATTTTTTGAATGTCAATCTCAGAAACAAAACCAAGTCCATTGCATTTAGGACAAGCACCAAAAGGAGAGTTGAACGAAAATAAATTTGGTGCAGGGTCATCATAAGAAATGCCGGAAGTTGGGCACATCAGCATTCTACTGTAATGCCGCACCTCTTCAGATTGCAAATCCATCACCATGATTGCATTTTTACCGAGTTTCATGGCAAGTTTTAAAGCATCAGCAACACGCTGTCGTGCCTCAGCATCCACCTCAATACGGTCAATCACAATTTCGATATTGTGTGTTTTATAGCGATCCAATTGCATGCGTACTTTTAGTTCCTGCAAAGTTCCATCAATGCGGGCACGCAAGTAGCCTTGCTTTAAGGTATTTTCAAATAATTCACGGTAATGGCCTTTTCTACCTCGCACAACAGGAGCAAGAACCGCTATTTTTTTTCCGCTAAAATTTTGGAGGATGAGATTAATAATTTGATCATCGGAATAACGCACCATTTTTTCTCCGGTAACGTAAGAGAAAGCATCTGCTGTACGCGCATAAAGCAATCGCATAAAATCATACACCTCAGTAATGGTACCCACAGTAGAGCGTGGATTCTTATTCGTTGTTTTTTGTTCAATCGAAATTACGGGGCTAAGTCCTGTAATTTTATCCACATCGGGTCGTTCCAAATTGCCGAGAAACTGGCGAGCATAAATGGAGAAACTCTCGATGTAACGGCGTTGGCCTTCTGCATAAATGGTATCAAAAGCAAGCGATGATTTACCGCTGCCACTGAGCCCTGTAATAACAACTAATTTATTTCTTGGAATGCTAACGTCCAAATTTTTTAAATTGTGTACCCGCGCTCCAATTACTTCAAGACTATCTGTTTCCTGCATTTCGTTAGTTGATTTTGCCATAACAGGATTAATTTTTTATGGAATTGGTATCAATCGAATGTGCGTTGCTGTTGTAAAAACGTAGCGTATCTTCGGCAGAGTAAATATTGTCTTCTGAAAAATGTTTTTCAATATAATCGTAATCGGTATAGCCATTTTTAGGCAATAAAATGGTGTAGCTTTTCTTTGCTTTATTGGAGAGGTAATTTTTCCTTAACCAAGGGTTAAATATTTTAAGAATTTTGTAATTCACTCCTTGTCCCAATGCAAAATCGGTTAAACTGGTAATACTTGAATCTACCGTTAAACGAGATGTTGGAATAAAAGAATAAACATCTCGTTTACGAAAATTGTAACCGTAGTTTTTTGGGTGTAGTAAAATTTCTTTTGCAGATAAAATGCGGAAAATGTAGCGCGCTGTTTCTTGGTTTAATAATAAATTGTAATAATTTGTTTGTTTTTGATTTTGAACTTGTTTCGAAATTCCTTCAATTCCCATGTTGTACGAAGCTGCTGCAAGTGTCCAATTGCCAAGGGTTTGATAGGCTTCTTTTAAATAACGACAAGCCGCTTCAGTTGATTTTTCGACATTGTAGCGCTCATCCACTTCTTCGGTAATTTCGAGGTTTAATTTTTTTCCGGTTGCTTCCAAAATTTGCCAATATCCGGTGGCTCCGGCAGGTGAAATTACATTGGAAAGATTGCTCTCGATAACTGCCAAATATTTGAAGTCATCGGGAACACCGTTTTTCTTTAATATGGGTTCAATAATCGGAAACCAACGATTGGCGCGCTTATGAACCAGTAAGGTTTGAGACTGAAAATATGTACATACAAGTAATTCACGATCGAGACTTTCGCGCACATCAAAATTATTCATTGGAACTTTTTCGCCTGCAAATTCGAGGTTTAACGGAAGGTCCAAAGCAAATACCTGGTATCCGTTTCTGAAATCGTCGGCGAATTTTTCATCCACGCTGAATTTTTTTGCAAAGGTGAAAAGCATAAGTGCTATAAATAGTGCAATAACAAAAACGGAAGAGATAAGATGTTTTTTCATTTTAAATTGAATTGAAAAGATGCGAACTTTATTTGCTCTTTTCTTCTGGTTTGTTTTTTCGGGTGGTACTGTAAAGTAACCCAAAAATGGTTAGGAAATAAACTCCAAAAAATACAACTTTTGTGGTTGTCCAATTGGATTCAGTTACTATATAAATGCTCATCAAAAAAGAAAGCAAAGCGATGGACCCAAGCAATAAAGCAACTTTGCGATCACTTAAGCCCATATAGGATAAATGATGTGTGGTGTGATCTCTACCACCAACAAATGGCGATTTTCCTTTGGCCAAGCGATTAATTACAACGGTTGTTGTGTCAACAATTGGAATAATAAAAATAATAGCGGTTAAAATTAATTGTTTGCTGGGTGATAAAAAGCCTTCATTAAATGGTGTATTCCAAAAATAGGTAATTCCCATTGCCGACAATAAAACACCCAAAAACTGACTTCCCGTATCGCCCATATATATTTTAGATGGATGCCAATTGTAGAATAGAAATCCAAGTATGGAAGAGAGCACGCCAATAATCATAATGAAATTAATACTATCAACCTTACCAATAGAATAAACCACAAATAGTGCAGAAATAAGAATGAAAATGGATACTAAAGAAGTGATAGCATCCATATTGTCCAACATATTAATTGAGTTCATGATGCCAACAACCCAAAGAATGGTTAAGGCATAATTGAGGTAATTGTTTGTGAATAGGGTGATGTAGGTGCCACTTGCGATGAGGATAATTCCACAAAGTACTTGGGCTAAAAATTTAAGGTAAGGTCGGGTATTATATGCATCATCCGCTAAGCCCACAATAAATCCTAAGGATGTGGCAAGAAGTACCCCTAAAAACTGCTGCTTGTGAAAGATTGTTTTATCATCCGAAAAAATAGAATAAACAGAAATGGAAAGTAAAAAAATAATGTAAAAAGAAATACCTCCGAAAGCAGGTTTAGATTTGGTTTCCCACCGCACAATCGTTTCATCAATATTCCGCATTCCTAAATTCTTCGAGAACTTAAGAAATAACCGATTTATGAGTATTGAAAAAACAAGTGCGACAATAAAAAACGTACTATAAATTAAAGTCGAATGTGATGAAGCTAACATTAGTGATAATAAAAAGGAATGCAAGGTACTATTTTTTGCT
The DNA here is from genome assembly GCA_016721765.1 of Bacteroidota bacterium. Classification (NCBI taxonomy): domain Bacteria; kingdom Pseudomonadati; phylum Bacteroidota; species Bacteroidota bacterium. The sequence goes on along the minus strand of JADKHO010000004.1, from coordinate 895,155 downwards.
TAGAACATACTCTTAAATTCATTGAAACTGCTGGCAACTTTATCTTTTTCAGAAAGCTGAGGATTACTTATTTTCCAATCAATACCCAAGGCAGGATCATTCCAAAGTACTGCGCCTTCAGCTGCTTTATTGTAATAATTGGTACATTTATAAAAGAACAAAGTTTGATCCTCAAGCGTTACAAAACCGTGCGCAAAACCGGGTGGTACATATAAAACTGTTTTATTTTTTTCGGTCAACTCAATTGCAAAGTGCTTTCCATAAGTGGGAGAATTTTTTCGGATATCTAATGTAACATCCAATACAGCCCCCTTTATAACGCGCACCAGTTTACCTTGTTCATAAGGTGGATTCTGAAAATGCAAGCCCCGTAAAACACCGGTATTTGATAAGGACTGATTGTCTTGCACAAAATCTACATCCACACCAAGTTTACGGTACGTTTCGCGATTATAACTCTCATAAAAATATCCACGTTCATCCTCAAATACTTGAGGTTGAATCACTAGTAACCCACTAAATCCGGTCTCAATAACGGTAGCCATACGCTGCGTTGCTTTTACGTTTAAAAATTTTCTTGTACCAAGGCTTAGCTTTGGCTCTGGAATCATCATCGTAATACCCATAGCCGTAGCCATAACCATAACCATATCCATATCCGTAACCTGGATGAATAGAGTCTACACCATTTAAAATAATCGATAAGTTTTTAATATTATGTTCCTTAATAATATTGTTCACATTTTCGAAGAAGAAACGTTTCGAATAATTGGACCTAAAAATGAAAATAGGATAATCAGCTCTTTTTAAATTGTTTAATCCATCCGAAACAATACCCACCGGAGGATTATCGATAATTACAGCATCATAAGATTTCTTTAATTCCTCAATGATTTCCTCCATTTTCTTGGTTAAAATTAACTCGGATGGATTGGGAGGAATTGGACCCGCTGTAATAAAATCCAAATTTTTTAAGGAACTATGTTGAATACAATCTTTAATGTCTGTTTTTCCTATTAAGATGGTACTCATACCCCTTTCATTAGAAGCATTAAAACCAATGTGAATTTTCGGTTTACGCATATCTAAGTCGATAATGATGACTTTTTTTCCTGCGTAAGCAATAATACCTCCTAAATTAATTGAAACAAAAGTTTTCCCTTCCCCAGAAATGGAAGAGGTAATCGAAATTACTTTTGGACCGAGTGAATCAGAGATAAACTGCATATTGGTTCGAACAGAACGAAATGCTTCGGCTATACTCGACTTAGGATTTTGATCCACCAAGAGCTGTGATATTGGAACTTCTTTTTTGTATTTAGGTATTAATCCTAAAATTCCGGCATCGGTATACTTTACAATATCGGCAGTGGAGGTTACATTATTATGAGTAACATAGCGAACAATAATTAATATCAACGATGAAAGCGTAGCTAGTATTACGGATATTATTAAAATCATATTGCTATTCGGGGAAACCGGAACACCCGGAGTTGCAGCATTTTCGAGTATCACATTTTGTGAAACATAGCCTGCATTAGAGATAGAATATTCTGCTTTTTTATCCAAAAGCAAGGTGTAAAACTTCTCGTTGATCGAATACAATCGATTTAGGCGAGCGTATTCAATTTCTTTAGTAGGTAGATTTATAAACTTCTTTTCGGTTTCCTGAATACGGTCATTTAAGCTTACTTCCTTACGATTGAGTTTTTCCTGAATGGTTTTAATTCCATCGTATAATTGCTTCCGCTTTTCCTCAATTTGATCGTCAATAATTTTAATCTGCTGATTGTTGATAGTTGCATGATACAACTCCATTTCTTTTTTTGATAAAAGTACTTCGAGCGGATTAATTAGGTATGCAAAGGTATTGGCATACGGTGTGCCTGCTAATATTGCGAGCAAGTTATATACATCCGGATTTTTGCTTGCGCTGATGCTTTTTGCTACTTCATTGATGACACTTTTGTCAAAATTTAAATCAATTGTTTCTTTAGCGAAATCATTCATCTCGGCAGTATAAGTATTCGAAAACTGCTCCGGATTTGTTAATTTATTTTCAAGTTTAAATTCTTGAATTTTATTTTCGGCAGTGCTTAATTGCTCGTATACGGCGTTTAATTGACTGTTGATAAAATTTAAGATCTTATTCGAACTTTCTGCTTTTCGTTCTACATCATAAACTAAAAATTCCTCTGCTATTATATTCGCAATATCAGTACACTTTCGAGGATTATTATCTTTAACGGTTATCTTAATTGTATTTGCCTCAGAACTGAGCATACGAATATTTAAGGAAGGGGAGTATAATGCCGAAAGGTTATCCGGATTATTCACTACAAAATACTGTTCAATATTCTTAACAGTGCTTTTATTTGAAAGTACCTTTTTAAAATCCAAAATCTTAATTTTAAAATCGATGTCTTCCAATTTATTCCAAACATTGGTTCGAAATACTTGTTTTATTTTTTCGCCGGTAAGGTTGCTGAAATAAGCGACTTCGGCTTCGTTATAATTTATAAAATCAATAAAAAAGGGTCTTCCGTAAACCTCGCCGTTTTTCACATTTACCTCTATGGTATAGCCACTTGAAACATAGTTTTCGTAAGTTTTGAAAGTACCTTTATTGTAATAGGAAACGCGTAAGGGCAATTTAGAAAGCGCTCGGGTTAAAAATACCTTTGAACGCATGAGTTCTATTTTGCTTTCAATTTTTTCCTGAATTTCAATCGGATTGGCAACGTTTAATACCTGACTGGCAGTATTTTCCTGATTTATTTGAATTACTGTAGAGGTTTGGTATACCTCAGTTGAATAACGAACAAAAAGAAAAGCACTGATTATCGAAAGGACAAAAAATACTAAAGCCCAGCTCAGGCTCTTTTTTGTTATAAAAAGAAACAGGCTTAAATCAAATTCTTCCTTAATGGTGGAACTGTTCTTTATCACTGTAGTGATCTTGAAAAGGTGAGAATGATAAATAAGCTCGAAATAAGGCTCACATAAGGAGCAATCTCAGACACCAAGCTTCTGCCAAATTTGGGCACAGGTTCAATGTAAATAATATCATTCGACTGCAGGTTTATGCTCGATTGCTTTATACCTTCAATGGTAGAAAGGTCAAAAAGATACACTTTAGGGTTCTCTAATTCGCCACGGAGTAGTTTTACCCGATACGCTTTACCATTGTCAGAAATTCCGCCGGCAGAAGCTAAAACTTGTAATAAATTAGTTGCATCGTTGGTTAAGGGTACAACTTTGGCATCATTCGAACCACCAGTAAACACAAATACTTTACGGTTTTCAACTTTTAATAAAATAAAAGGTTTTATGTAAAAATCCGCATATTTTTCCTCTAACATGCGCTCTGCTTCACGCACGGTTAAACCGGAAACCGCTATTCGTCCGAGCATGGGGAGCTTTATTTTGCCATCAAATTCAACATTGTATTCAATCGAAAAATTGGCATTTACCCCTGCATTATTCGTATTTAATGAGGTTAAGTCAATTAATTTAAAGCCTTCATTCGAGAAAATCCTAAAGTCAAGTATATCATTCGGTTGAATCTTATAATCGGGGTTGCTGGAATCTTTAGGTATATCAAATTTGTATTCTTTTGGTGTTTTCATCATGATATTAGGGCGTAAAGTCCTACACGATGAAAGCGTAATTAGCAGCAGCACAATGGCAAGCAATCCTTTTTTCATATTTGTTTTTGATTATCGGGCGCAAAATTATCAAAATATAATTAAAGCCACCTTTTTTTAGTTGAATGAAAGGCTATTTCCGATAGGTGGCAAGCGATTGCTGGTAACTGGTTCTAACGTCGTTCACCAAACGTGTATAATGGAATTTTGATTTGACATGTTCCCAGCCCAAACTCCCCATTTTTAATCGTAATTCGTCATTTTCAACCATTTCAAGCAAATTTTTTGCAAACGGGAGCAATTGGTTGTTTTCACTCAATAAGGCTGTTTTTCCGGGTATTACCACATTTTCAATTCCACCCACATTGGTAGATACTATTGGTTTGTTTGCCGCTTGGGCTTCAATTAAACTAACCGGTGTTCCTTCATCCAAAGAGGTTAACGCAATGATGTCGGAACCGGCGCACACCCAATCTATGTCTTTAATCCATGAAGTAAATGTAATGGTGCTAAAAGTATCTGCTTCCCCGTTTGTAAAGGGCAATTTTAGCTCATTTGCTTTTTGTTCGATATTTTTTCGTTCGGCTCCATCTCCCACAATCATAATTCTAACCTTTTTATTTGTTTTTTCTAAAAGCAGCTTAATGGCTTCCAAAAACATCGAATGGTTTTTTATCATAACCAATCTTCCGATTATAGATATAACAATTTCATTTTCAGCAATTTTATAGCGCTCACGAAAACTTTTTCTTTTTTCTAAAGTATTGGTCTGAAATTTTTGTAAGTCAAAGCCAAGCGGCACCATTAGCAGTTTTTCTTGTTTAAATACCTTGTGCTGATTTACCAGCTCATCGGCTTGTATGTCGCTAATTGCAATAATCTTTGTGCTTTTTCTTGCAAGATATTGTTCAATTACTTTATAAAATGCTGTTTTTAGTTTCCCAAAATAAAAGGAGTTAAAAATATGCCCATGAAAGGTATGATAAATTACTGGAACTCCGCATGAAATAGCGGCTAATCTTCCTAATGCGCCTGCTTTAGCAGCATGGGTGTGTACAATATCGGGTTTAAATTCGCGGATTATTTCCTTTAGTTTTTTGTAGGCGAGATAATCGTTTTTAAAATTAATTTCCCTTCGCATTTCGGGAATAATTAAAGGTTTAAGGCCAAGATTTTCTACGATGTATTCTGAACCTTCTTCACTTTCATCTTTTGTTCCCCCAACCAAAAGTGTTTCAAATTCGGGGGCTAAATATTTACTCAAGTAAGCCACATTATAAGTGGGGCCTCCTAAATTAAAACGGTTGGTAATTCTAAGTATTCGTGGCATCGTAGGTATCTTATTTCCGCTCTTTTTAGGTGGAAATGTTCGTTTTTTAATTAATTATTAAGGGTTTCTTCAAATTTTTCCACCATGTCTGAAATACCAGTAAGGCCCATATTCGGGCAACACTGTCTTGCGGATTGGTCGAAAATAATTGTGCTTTAAGTTTTTGAACGGACTCAAGTTTGAAAATTTTTTGATCCCTAATAAAGGAATCACTTAACAGTTCCTCAAGTGTGCTGCGCAAATCACTTTTAAACCAATTTAATAGTGGCACTTCAAATCCTTGTTTATTCCGGGTGTATAGCTCATCAGGCAATACATTCCGAAAGGCATCCTTCACTATTTTTTTACGTTGATTTTTATCGATTTTAAAATGTTCGGGCAAAGAAAAGGCAAAATCAACAACATTATAGTCCAGAAATGGTGTGCGCACTTCTAAACTGTTTGCCATGCTCATCATATCCACTTTAGTGAGCATATCGTTCACTAAAACTAATTCCATATCAGTGTGTAAAACTGAATTTATTTCAGGGCCAATGTGCTTCAAAATTTCAGATTTTCTTCGTTCTGCTTCACTTGAATCAAGTTTTTGATTTAATTCGGGATGCAACATTTCACGGCTTTCAATACCATCTGTAAACCCTGCCCAGCGCCAGTAACGCTCCTTGTCGTTCAAATTTAAACCGGTACTGTATTTTTCTATTTTTCGAATTAAGTTACTGAATTTTGAATTGCGCGATTTGGGTAATGCTTCCCAAATTAATCGACTGTTTTTTAAAACTGTATTTGCGATGTTTTTTTCTCGTGAGTTATAGGCTGCATAATGCTTGTTGTAACCTGCAAAAAGCTCATCGGCGCCATCTCCCGAAAGGGCAACAGTTACCTGCTTGCGGGTTTCTTTACTTAAGATATATACCGCTAGTGCGGAGGAATCAGCAAAAGGTTCATCAATATAATCAAGCGCTCCATTTAGGTGCTCAAATAAATCGGCATTTGTAAGCGAAAAAACGGTGTGATTGGTACCATGCATTTTTGCTACCAATTGTGCATAATGCGTTTCATCAAAAAGCGGTTCATCTTTAAATCCTATCGAAAAAGTGGAAAGGTGTTTCGTATGCTTTGATGCAATTGCTGCTATCACGGATGAATCAATACCCCCACTCAAAAAACAACCTAATGGAACATCCGAAATCAGGCGTAATTGCACTGATTTATCCATAAGTTCCACTAATTTTTGTTTTGCACTTTCGTAATCTTTCGGAGAATTTTCTTGTGTTGATGTGTCCTTTATGCTATAGTAACAGTGCTTTTCGGGAATATTATTTCGGATAAAAAAGTAATTACCGGGCTCCAGCTTTTTTACATTTTTAAAAATGGTGAAAGGAGTGGGGATGTAATTTAAATGTAAATAGGTTTGCAATGAAACGGTATCCAACTCTTGTGGAATATCCAGTTCCATCATAGCTTTCATTTCGGAGGCAAATACAAATTTTTGGTCATTATAAAAGTAGAGTAGGGGTTTAACACCCATGCGGTCGCGCGCTACAAAGAGAGTCTGCTCTTGATTATCGTAAATGGCAAGTGCAAAAAAACCATTCACTTTTTGCAAACAAGCAGGGCCTTCCTTTATATAAAGCTGCAAAAGCACCTCGGTATCACTGTGAGAACGAAACTGAAAACCCTTATCCGCAAGTGTTTTGCGGTGTTCTTGATAATTAAAGAACTCTCCATTAAAAATTATGGTGTAACGACCCGAATTGTCGGTAAATGGTTGGGAGGCAGTTGCTGAGGTATCAATTATAGAAAGTCGAGTATGACCTAGAACTACTTTGTTGTGAACAAATAATCCGTTCCCATCAGGACCTCTTTTACAGAGCCTATCAATGGCTTGCGTTATTTTTTCCTGATTTGGTGCTTGATTTGAAAAATTCAATACCCCAACAATTCCACACATTTTGCGTCCAAAAATTTAGGCTGCGAAAGTAAAAAAAAGGAATGGGGGATTATAGGAAATTCTACGAATGGATGTATACTTATGAATTGACCAAATTCCTGGCTATATTCTCACAAGCTAAATCCAAGAGGTGAAAAACTTTATCAAAACCCTCTTCCCCGCCAAAGTAAGGATCCGGAACTTCAATATCGGTGCGTGGGTATAATTCGTTCATGATTAAATTCACTTTTTTCTTGTCGTCATTATTACGGGCCAATCCAATTACATTTTTATAATTGCTGCGGTCCATCACAAGAATTAAGTCAAAATTATCGAAGTCGTTTACGGTAAACAAACGGGCACGAAGTCTCGAAATGTCTAAATTGTGTTTTAATCCGTTGGCAATACTGCGCTTGTCGGGAGCTTCACCCACGTGGTTGGCTATTGTGCCGGCCGAATCCACGTGCACGTCTAATTCATATTTCTCAGCTTTTTGACGCATAATGCCTTCTGCCATTGGAGAGCGGCAAATGTTACCCAGGCAAACCATTAATATTTTTGTTGTCATTTTTTTATTTCCTTCGTAATTCAACTTCGTTGTATTAAATTATAAATTCAGATTTAACCGCGAGTAATTTCATTTCTGTTTTCAATTAATTTCAAAGCTTCAAATTATTTTGTAATACATAAAAATTCCGCAGAAGCTCTAAACTAAAAAGAGTTAATAAATGGTTGATTCCAATTTATTAACTCTTTTCAGAAATTTGTTTTGATTATTTTAAATCACAGAAATTTTCTTTTCAAGTTCGGTGATGTATGTTTTAAATCGTTTATCGGTATCTATTAAATTATTTACCGTGCGGCAAGCATGCAAAACTGTTGCGTGATCTTTGTTTCCGCATTGCATTCCAATACTGGCCAAAGATGATTTTGTCATACTTTTTGAGAAGTACATTGCTATTTGGCGAGCTTGTACCACTTCTCTTTTGCGTGTTTTTGATTTTAATAACTCAATAGGTAAATCAAAATAATCAGAAACTACTTTTTGAATGTAGTCAATTGAAACTTCGCGCGCAGTATTTTTCACAAACTTGTCAATCATCGATTTAGCAAGTTCTAGCGTGATTGCTTTTTTATTCATACTGGATTGAGCCAGCAATGAAATCAAAGCACCTTCCAGTTCACGAATATTGGTTGTTATACTATAGGCCAAGTATTCTATAACTTCTTTTGGCATATCAATACCATCCGCATAAATTTTCTTTTCTAAAATGGCAATACGGGTTTCCAAATCAGGCGCTTGCAAATCTGCTGATAATCCCCATTTGAAACGGGAAAGTAAGCGTTGCTCTACTCCTTGCATTTCCACCGGAGGCTTGTCGGAGGTTAATACAATTTGTTTTCCGTTTTGATGTAAGTGATTAAATATGTGGAAGAAAATATCTTGTGTTCTTTCCTTACCGGAGAAGAATTGCACATCGTCAATAATCAACACATCAATCATTTGATAAAAATGAATGAAATCGTTTTGATCGTTGTTACGCACTGAATCAATGTATTGATTCATAAATTTTTCGGCAGTAACATATAAAACAGTTTTATTTGGATGACGATTTTTTATCTCAATTCCAATGGCTTGAGCCAAATGCGTTTTTCCTAATCCAACTGCACTATATATAAGGAGTGGGTTAAAAGATGTTCCTCCCGGTTTTTCGGCAACCGCATATCCGGCAGAGCGTGCTAAGCGATTGCATTCCCCTTCTACAAAATTTTCGAAAGAGTAGTTGGCATTCAATTGCGATTGCACATCTACTTTTTTCAAACCCGGAATAATAAATGGATTACGAATCTCTTTGTTACTGATATCCAATGGCATCGTAACAGGAGAATTCACCAAGGCTTTTTTATTGCTGGTTGGAATTTTTATGGAATACGGTTTAGAATTACTGAATGAATTCTCCATTAGAATGCTGTATTCCAAACGGCCTTCAGTTCCTAATTCCTTTTTTACAGTTTTCTTTAATAAGGTAATGTAATGCTCCTCTAACCATTCGTAAAAGAATTGACTGGGAACCTGAATAGTCAATACGTTAGAAGTGAGTTTAAGAGGTTTTATTGGTTCGAACCAGGTTTTGAAACTTTGTGCACTTACATTGTCTTTAATTATACTCAGACAATTTTCCCATACCTTTTCGAAACTTTTCTCCATAATAATAATTCTGTTTTTGGGTGATATAATGTGGTTTACTTTTGTAATTTTTCGAGTGGCTAAATTGCAATTAAAATTTGAGTGCGCAAATAATTTTTAATAAAAAAGTTTATAAAAATATTTTGTAGGTATTGACTTTTTCGAATTTTTGTTTTTGTTGTGTTAGCAAGGGATTCGGCAAGTTTACTTTAAGACGTATTTACTTTCGAATAAAAAAATTTAAATCCAAAATAATTTTCAAATTATTATTCAACATCCATTGAATGTTTGAAAAAAAATTATATCGAATTCGAAAGATGATGTAAATTCAAGCTGGTGCCCTCAACATGTTTTTTCTTGGAACTACGTTCAACAAAATAAGTAATCTTTCCCAATTTAATTCCTGCCCATCCCACTTGTGCAACGATTACTTTTTTATTTTCACGATTACCTAGTTCAACAGGTTTATCCAAAAAGGTGTGCGTATGTCCGCCAATAATTAAATCAATGTTTTTCGATTCTTTTGCCAACACCACATCACTCACTTTTTTATTTTCGTAACTATATCCCAAGTGAGAAAGGCACACCACGATATCGCATTTTTTTTCTTGCTTAAGCAACACACTCATCTCAGCAGCTTTTTCCAAAGGATCCAAATATTTTGTGTTTTCATACATGCGCTTGTCCACCAATCCATCCAACTCAATTCCAATTCCAAACACACCCACTTTTATTCCATCCTTTTCAAAAATTTTATAGGCTTGCGTTTTTCCATTCATGGCTGTATCCGAAAAATCATAGTTAGCACAAAGCAATGGGAAGCTGGCGTTGGGTAATTGTTTAACTATTCCCGGTATGCCATTGTCAAAATCATGGTTACCAATAGTTCCGGCATCGTAAGCCATTTTGCTCATTAATTTTAATTCCAATTCACCCCCAAATTTATTAAAGTAGGGTGTACCTTGATAAATGTCACCGGCATCTAATAACAATACATTTGGCTCTTTACTGCGAATCTCTTCCACCAAAGCTGCTCTTCGCGCAACACCACCTAAGCCGGGGTATTTAGGGTCATTGGAGGGAAAAGGATCAATATGGCTGTGCACATCGTTGGTGTGTAAAATTACAATTTTTACAATCTCTTTTTTTGCAAACACATCACTTGGAAGCATTGTCATTCCTGCAACACCCAAACTACCATAAAGTGAATTTTTTAAAAAATCACGTCTATTTTTTATAAGAAATTCTTCCATCAAGCATCGGTTTTAAAGTGTTTCCTTTTTTATTTTCTTCTTTCATGTATTCCACAATTGCATCGCGTATTTTATGATGCAGCGTATCAACCCTTTCGGGGGATTTAAAAAAATACATTTTATCCCCACCATTTGATAAATAATCGGAAGTAACAACACGGTAATTTTTTGTTTCATCCAAGTCCTTCCCTCCAACTGTTACTATCGGTGGAAGAGAATCCTGAATTACCACGCGCGCTCCGGCAATGGGCATACCTTTATCACGCGCAATGGCTTGAAACATTTGCTTCGTTTTTTTTCCGGTCATGGTAAGCACTACCAGCTCATTTTCAAAAGGCATTAATTCAAATACTTTACTTAAGGGGATTTCACCTTTGGGTAAGGGAGAGCGCAAACCTCCATTGTTTAATAAACATATATCTGCAGGTTCTAAGTGTTGTTCCATGCAGTAATCATTTGCTTTTTTCAAGACCATGTCACAGGTAATGTTTCCTAACTTTCCTTCCGGAAGATTCTTCTCCGCACTACTTTCAGAAACAATCAATATTTGATTCATTTCTGCTTCCATGCTGCTTTTATAGGGTTCAATAATTTTTTCGAATTCAGGGTCGCTTTTGCTTGAAGTGTTAAGTTGCACTGCAGTGGGTTCAACGTTGGTAACGGTTGTTGTAGTTGAACAAGCAGCAATTATAAAGGAAGTGCTTAAAGCGAGAAGTGTTTTTTGAAATGTAGTCATAACAAGTTATTGCGCCAATTTTGAGCCTTACAATAATAGCCATTTATCAACACATTCGCTACTATTATGTGAAAAATATTTTTGGGATTAGCGCCTATAGTTTACTTATTTTTACCGGCATTATTTTAATTCCAAATTCATGTTTACTTCTTTCACACAAATTAGAGTTCGTTATGCCGAAACCGATAAAATGGGTTACGTGTATTATGGCAATTATGCACAGTATTTTGAGGTGGGCCGTGTGGAAGGACTGCGCGACCTGGGTTTGAGCTACCGCAAGATGGAAGAGGAGGGAATCATGCTTCCTGTGCTGGAATATCATATTAAGTATTTTAAGCCTGCTTTTTACGATGATTTACTCACCATAAAAACCACCATAACGGAAGTGAAAGGCGCTCGGATATTTTTTGAGTATGAAACCTTAAGCGAAACGAATGAGCTGTTAAATAAAGGCAACACTACGCTCGTGTTTGTGAATATGGCCTCGAATAAGCCATGTCCACCGCCGGATTGGTTTGTTGAAAAAATGAAACTTTCTGGAACTGCTGATACTTCTAATAATCAATAACCTAATTCTATTAAACCTTTAACTACTATTTTAATATGAAAAAATTTCTGCTGATTGCTTTGCTTTTAGGATTCAATTGTGTTGGTTTTGCACAATCCGCTTCTTCACTAATATCGGGCCCTATGTTGGGTTATGTGGAACACCGTGAAGTGTTAATTTGGATGGAGGTTGGTGCTGATGTCAAGAAAGTGCAGCTCCAGTATCGCGAAAAAACAACGTCACCGGAAGGAAACAAGCCAACTGCTGCTATGGTGCGTGAAAATTATTCAGGACCGCTTGGAAAAAAATTTAATCCCATTAAGATAGAGTTGGCCGGTTTAAAAATGAATACAGTATATGAATATGAAGTATATCTCGACGATAAAAAAATTACGTTTCCCTTCTCATGCACCTTTAAAACAAAGGATTTGTGGGAATGGAGAAAACCGGCGCCAGATTTTTCATTCCTTTTTGGAAGCTGCACGTATATAAACGACAGTCTTTATGACCGACCCGGAAAACCCTATGGTGCTTCACCCAAAATATTGGAAACGATGGGAAATACTCCTAGTGATTTTATGATTTGGGATGGCGATAACTTATATTACCGTGAAGCGGATTTTAGCTCAGAATGGGGTATGAAATATCGCTACTCGCATGATTTTAGAATTCCTGAAATGCAAAAACTAAAAGCCACTCGTGCTAATTTTGCCATTTGGGATGACCATGATTACGGCCCCAACGACAGCAATAAATACTGGGAAATGAAAGGAGATGCGCTTACCAATTTCAAAAACTATTGGGGCAATAAAACTTTTGGAGAGTTTGATAATCCCGGAATTTATTCGAAGTTTAAATGGAGTGATGCGGAGTTTTTTTTAATGGACGATCGTTTTTATCGCTCACCAAATGAATTAAAGGACAGTGTTGATGGTAAACCCAATACGGATAAACAATTTTATGGAAAACAGCAACTGGCCTGGCTCAAGAATGGTTTGATTTCGAGTGTTTCCGTATTTAAATTTATTGTAACCGGTGGTCAAGTGCTTAACCCTATGGCCGATAAGGAGTGCTTTCGTTTTTACCCATCGGAGTTTAACGAACTCATGAGTTTTATCATCGAAAATAAAATCAGCGGAGTAGTCTTTTTAAGTGGAGACCGACACTTCACAGAAATGGTAAAATATACACCCACAAATTTTTATACCTTATATGATTTTACCTGCTCCAGCATCACTTCCGGAATATTTAATATTAGCAATAAGCCTGAGTTTAATAATCCCAACAGAATAGAAAATTCCTTATTGTTGGAGAATAATTTTTCAAAAATCGGAATCAGCGGAAACAAAGGTGAGCGGGTTATAACTTTCGAAACCTATTCAGCAAATGGTGAATTAAAGTGGAAGTATAATCTAAGCCAAAACCAATTAAAGTCATTAAAATAACTGATTGTAATCACAATTTTGCGATTTTAATTGTTTAACTTTGTACCAAAGATTTATAAATTGAAATATATAATTGCTTTTTTAGTCTTATCAGGTGTGCTTTTACAAAGCTTTAGCAGTATTGTTATTGTAGCGCATTACGAATGGAATAAAAAGTACATTACCGCTAAATATTGCGAAAATAAAGCTAAGCCGAAGTTGCAATGCAATGGTTCCTGTCATCTGCGTAAGCAATTAATAGCTCAAGATAAAAAGGAGCAAGTTCCGACCTCTCCTTTAAAAGATAAGACTGAAAACATACAATATTATCAGGCTTATTCTGAACAATTGGATTTTATTCAATTGTATTCCATTTCTAATATACACTTCAACTACCTCCAAATAAAGCCTCAAGAGGTGTTGCTCTCCTTTTTTCATCCCCCTGCAGCGTCTTTAACGCTTATCTCTTAGTCCGTTTGCCGCATAGCGGAATGGATATTCAATAATACTTATCAATCAATTTATGAGAAAACTAATAGTGTTATTCTCTCTAATTGTTTGGACGCAATTTGCTATAGCTTGTGATTTTTGTAATTGTTATTTGGGTATAAATCCTCATTACAAAAAAAATACAATTGGCACACGCTATACCCAATCCGTATACTATGGTTCTCACTTGGATAATCAAACGCTTGAGAAGTATAGTTTAAGTCCGCACGATTTTAGTGAAACACGCAGCAATATTGAAGTGTATGCCCAATATTATCCCTTGCAAAAACTGCAAATGCAAGTTTTTGTACCTTATGTAGTTAATGTGGAAAGTATGAGTGATAATGCTTTTCATGCATTTTCTACTACAAGTGCAAGTGGTAATCGCTTGAGCCATGTAGAGCCATCATCAGCAGCAGAAGGCACTGAAATGAAGCAAAGCAGCACTGTTCAAGGATTTGGCGACCCATTACTCCTTGCGCAGTATCAGCTTTTTAATCTCAATGCTATGGACAGTGTTGGAATTAAACAGCGTTTGCTGGCCGGAGCCGGTGTGAAATTTCCACTTGGCAAATCAAAGATGGATGAAGCCGAGGATCCATTAGAGAAAACACATCAGCCGGGAACCGGAAGTTGGGATGTAATGCCAAGCCTGTCTTACCTGGCCAAGTATAAAAAATGGGGAATGAATGTGAATGCATCTTATATGATTACTTCGCGCGATAAGTATCGTTTTCAGTTTTCCAACCGCTTAAATGCAAATCTGAATGTATACCGCGAATTCAATAAGGCGAAGCTTTTTATGTATCCCTCCTTAGGCATGTACTTTGAACAAGCCGGTAAGGATTTATATAAATTATATATACTCGAAAACTCCGGTGGGGCTGTTCTTTTAGCACATGCCGGGCTCGATGTATATTATCGGAAATTTTCATTAAGTGCGGCGTTTCATCTGCCCACAAGTCAACAACTAAATGGTGCACAACCCCACATGCAGTATCGCATTATTGCAGGATTGGGTTATGCTTTTAACTAATAATTTATTAACTTTAAAATACTAAAAAATGAACCTAACAAATTTAAAATCAATGATTATTTTAACTGCTGTGCTAGCAGTTGTTTTTACAGGTTGTAAAAAGGATAAAGACAATTCAGAGGAAGTAATTCCAGAAAATGCGGAACAAAATTTAAAATTTCATATACATAACCAAGTTGGGAATCAATTGGCTAATTACACCAATACATATACCCAGGCTTCCGGAAGAAAATTTATTTTAGCCGATTTCAGGTACTATTTATCCAACATTAAGCTGGTTAAAGAAGATGGAAGTGAATTGGCGCTTTCAGGAAAAGTATTACTTGCCAAACCTTCGCAACAAGATTATGATTTAGGAATGGTACCGGTTGGAAACTACAAAGGCTTAAAATTCATTTTGGGATTGGATTCTGCCACTAACCATCTTGATCCAACTACCTATGCAACAGGCAATCCGCTTGCAATTCAAACGCCAAGTATTCACTGGAGTTGGAGTTCGGGTTATATATTTTTCAAGGTGGAAGGTGTATGTGACACTACTGCCGCTGCGAATGGACCTGCCGATTGCCCTTTCTTTTATCACATTGGAATGGATTCATTTAAACGGAACATGAATTTTAGTACAAGTGCATTTACTGTGGCCAACGGTTCAGATAAAGAAATAGCCTTTGTATTTGATTTATTAAAAGTGTTACAGAATGTGGATATGAGAAGCGAACAGCAAACACACACCATGGATAACATGATGTTGGCAACTAAAATCGCAAACAATTTTCCAGGCGCGATGAGTATTGAATAAGAATTTATACCTAAGCAGGTGCTTTACTTTGATTGAAATAAATTAAGATAAGTTAAAATTTGCTTTCATTGTAAACACCTGCTTTCAAAAAGAAATAAAATGAAAATTAATCTGTTCGTATTGCTGACTTTCCTGGCATCTGTCTTTTTTTCATGCAAAAAGGATAAAGCAGTTGTTGAGGAAATTGAAGAAGGTAAGAGAGAGCTCACACTCACTGTTCCGATGGGTTTTCCCTATCCTCAAATTCCATCCGATAATTTGCCAACTGCCTACAGAATCGCATTAGGAAGAAGATTGTTTATTGATCCTATTTTATCAAGAGACAGCAGTATTTCGTGTTCAAGTTGCCACAAAGATAATTTGCATTTTACGGATGGCTTAGTAGTAGCCTTGGGCATTGATGGTTTGCTAGGAACACGAAATGCGCCATCTATTATAAATGCAGCCTATCAACCCTATTTTTTATGGGATGGTGGAGTGCCAAATTTGGAACAGCAGGTGCTTGCACCTATTGATGCGCATAATGAAATGGACTTTGATGTAAATCTCGTTGTTAATCGGCTTAATAGAATCGAAAGCTATAAAAATGATTTTAATAAGGCCTACGATCAAGCCCCCTCAGTGTTTGCATTGACCCGTGCTATTGCATGTTACGAAAGAACTTTATTTAGTGGTAAATCGAAGTTTGATGAGTATCAATACAATCAGAATACAGCTGCTTTATCCGCCTCTGAACAAAATGGAATGACCTTGTTTTTTGGTGAACGTGGAGAATGTTTTCATTGTCATGGGGAATACAATTTTACAGATAACAGTTTTAAAAATAATGGACTGTATTTAAATTACGCAGATTCAGGTCGCGCCAGAATCACTACCTTGCACAGTGACGTGGGAAAGTTTAAAGTTCCATCATTGCGAAATATTGCCTACACTGCTCCCTACATGCACGATGGAAGTTTAGCAACTTTAGAAGATGTGGTAGAGCATTATAATACAGGTGGAAAAGCACATTTTAACAAGAGTGCGCTCTTAAAGCCATTGAACTTAACAGTACAAGAAAAAATTGATTTAGTAAATTTTTTGAAAGCACTTTCCGATTAAACAATTTCTTATAGCTTTCGTTTATAAAATAGTGAAATACAAATTTAACCCTAATCTAAATTATAAAACTCAAATCAAATGAAAAAAAATAAATTAATAGCTTTAGCACTCCTAGCATTATTGGCAATTCAATCCTGTAAAAAACCGGGCTTAGGCGGCGATGCTACTGTTGTTGCCTTTCCAAAGCATCATGGCAAGGCAATTTATGGTGCAACTGTTTTTGTAAAATTTGATACGCAAGATTCTCCGGGGTCCTCTACTAGTAGTTATGATGCAACCTTTGAAGGTAAAGCGGATGAAGACAATGTGAAAATTCCAGGTTTAAAGCAAGGAAAATATTATTTATATTCGGTCGGATACGACTCCTCCATTTCAGCTCCGGTGTATGGTGGGCAATCCATAAATATTAAGCGTAAGGATCGAAAAGATGAGCAGAATTTGGATATTGCTGTAACTGAATAATTCAGCCTAATTTTGCACCTCATTCTTCTAGCATCATTCACTTCTGTTGTGAATAAAATCAACTATCACCACGATTCGTATCAATGCAATAAGATGCAATGGACATAAATTAATTTTAGTTTAATAATTATTTTGAAAATGAAAAAACAGCTTATACTTAATTTGCTTGCTTTGATGACAAGTACATTACTTTATGCTCAATCAATTCCAAATGCCGGATTCGAGAATTGGACTAATCAAGGAAGTTATGTAACACCAGATAATTGGAGTTGCTTAAATAGCTTAACTTTTCCTATGGGGATTTTCACTTGTGGTAAAGGTACTCCCGGAAGTCCTGGTACTGCTTATTTAAAGCTCACAAGTAAAAGCGTTTCCGGTATGGGAGTAGTTCCGGGAATCGCGGTAAGCGGGCTAATTAATACTACCACAATGCAGCCTCAAAGCGGATTCGCATTTAATCAACAACCGGCTAGTTTAACCGGCAAATGGCAACACATGATTTTTGGTAGCTCACAAGGTAGCGTGGATGTTCAACTTACGCGATGGGATATGGGAATGCAAATGAGAATGCCTGTTGCAAGTGCTCACCTGGTGCTATCGGGAATGGCAATGAGCTGGACAAATTTTACAATTCCACTGGTATATTCAGATTTCTCAGCTCCTGACAGTTGCATTATTACCTTTGCAGCGAGCGGTGCTAATCCTACTGATGGCGATTATTTATATATCGATAATTTAGCTTTTGTAGGAAACGTAACTGCATTAGCCAACTTAAAACAGCAGAACAGTGTGCGCATTTTTCCTAATCCGGTGATAAATAAAATTAATATTGCAGATACTCACGCTGACACTCAAAAAATGGATGTCGTAGTTTTAGATCTTGCAGGAAACATTCTAAGCGCTCAAAGTAGTTTAAATAACTCTGCAATAAATCAAGTGGATGTAGCGAATTTACCTAAAGGGTTTTATGTCCTGAAAATGATTTCAACCGATTCGATACAGGTTTTTCCCTTCGTCAAAATGTAAGATGAAAGAGAATTGAAATTTTTTCTGACTTGAGATTTATAATTTTCTGCTTCAAAAAAAAGCCTGCATGGGCAATCCATACAGGCTTTTTTTTGAAATAAATTGTACCGAAACTGGAAATTTATTCAACAATAAATTTACCGCTGGCTTTTACTTGATTCTCATGCAAGAATTCATAAAAATATACACCTGAATTCAACATTCCTTTTTGCAACACAATTTTTCCGTTGGGTTGTGCCACTTTAATGGAAGTGGATTGCCCATAAATGTTATACACTTTTAGCTCAGTATTCCTAAGTGCTGCATCAAATTGAAAAGTTGTGCTGGTGCTGAATGGGTTTGGAAAAACCGATAATGCTATTTTCTGTGGATATTTTGCAATGCCAATGGCAATGGTGCATCCAGCTCCTGCAGCGGGATAAAAGGATGAATCATTAGTTCCATAACAACTAAGCGTATAAGCACATTCCAATGGGGCTTTTAATGGTTCCGTAAATCCTCTTGAATGTCCAATGCCTTCTATTAAGTATTGGCTCCAAGTGGCACCTGTTAAAGCGAAACGTTTCATATATCCGTTAGGGGTAAGCACACTGTCTATGCCGGATACAACTATGTCTCTAAAAAAATTATTAAAGCTAATGGGCAAGGTATCACCAATGGCCAAATTAAAATCATACAGCAATCGTTCCATGCTATCGCCCGGCTGTCTGATCATAACTACACGACTATCTGAACGCACAAAATAATGTGCAACAGTATCAATATATGCATAAGTTCCGATACATCCTGGATTTTGAAATGGCGCTTGCCAGTCGAAATAACCTTGTCCTTTTTTAAAGATTTGAACGTACATTAAAGAGTCAATCAGTGTATCACCTTTAGTATAGTAATTATAGTCTTCAATCATATAGCAAGGTCCGCCAACACTGCAATTACTGTGCACCTGCCATACCGGATTGTTTTGGAAATAAGTGTTTAACTGTGCTTGGGATGTTGGAGTTAACCCAAGAATAATTGCCACTAAAAAGCTTAAAAATAATTTTGTTTTCATGTAGTAAATGGAATAAAATTTCAAAGACAAAGATAAATTTTATCTTGAAAATAAAACTGTTTGTAGAATAAAATGGAGTATTAGCAGCACAATTCGATTAGAAGTAAGTTATCTACCCATTAAAAGTTTTTTTGCAAGTAGTTAGGAAGGTTACTTCCGATAATTTCAGCCCATCCTGCTTCAAAGTTTGCTTTTGCAAAGGCTTTATGGTCAGATGGAAAGCTTTCTAAACCTGCGTGAGTAAGCACTATTCGGGTGTTTGCACCTTCCTCAAAAAACTCCAAAGTCAATATTGATTCGCCAGCATAACCTTTGTAACTCCATGAGTGCACGAGCTTTTTATATGGAATCACTTCAATTATTTTGCAAAGGTGTACAAACTCATTACAATCTCCATCGGTGCCGATAAACTGAAATTCAAATCCAACTTTTGCTTCAAAAGCATTCATGTCGAAATACCATTTTTTCATTTCTGCTTTATCCGTAAATGCTTTCCAAACATGAGCTATAGGTGCATTTAAAATTTTTTCAACGCGCAATTCTGTTGTTCCCATTTTGATATTTTTTTAAGGCATGCAAAATACTCATAAACCAATAAGCCATCCTTCGACTCCGCTCAGGATGACATAGTAAACTCAATAACCCACCCTTCGACTCCGCTCAGGATGACATCGTAAACTCAATCACTCACCCTTCGACTACGCTCAGGATGACTTGGTACAAACTAATAAAAGAATATAAAACTTATTAACCCAATAACCCTCCTTCGACTGCGCTCAGGATGACATAACAATCCAATAACCCTCATTCGACTGCGCTCAGGATGACATAACAATCCAATAACCCCAAAACTCAATACCTAAACCCCCTCAACATATTTTTTAAAATTATTCAAGATAGCTTGCCAACCTCCTTCTTGCAATTCGCGGGTGTTTTCCATCTCAGGATCAAAAGTCACTGTTACCTTTGTTTCATTTCCTTGCGGGGAAAAAATTACTTCTGCTTTTCTATTGTCGTCCATGATATAAGCAATGCGCTCATTTTGCTTAATATCAGTATAGGTACCTCCGAAATCAAAACTAAAACTGCCATCCTTTGCAGCCATGCCATACACAAAACGGCCGCCTATGCTTAGGTCATTTTTGGCATGCGGACAGTACCAATCATCGGAAGCATTATTCCAATGCATTACATGTTCGGGAAGCGTATAGTGCTCCCATACTTTTGATACAGCTGCTTGAATAGTTGCGCTTACAGTGATTGCTTGTGTTGTTTCCATATTTTAATTTTGTTAGATATATTGATTTTAGTTAATCGATGTGAGCACTTAAATTAGTTATCCAAATTTGATTTTAAATTACCCAAACTCGCTTGTAAATCTTTTAGCAGCACTTTTTTTAAATTGAATAATACATGCATTATTTTCATCATGTAGTTGCTGCTGCTGTTGAATGTCCATTTAACTCTTGTCTGGTTGTCGGATAAACTTTCAAGCAGGAGGGAAGAAGTGGAAGTTCCGGCAAATGGTTTGATGAAGCGAATTTCATAATCAATGCGGCTTCCCTCTATTAGCTTCTTTATTTCTTGTTCCCCTTTTCCTACCTGTTTGTTTTCACTGTCCCAGCTATACACAAAACCAACAGTTCCATCTGTTCCTTTAAATACTTTCTTCATATTGGGATCGGTCATTACCCATTTATTATACTGCTCAGAATTTTTTAAAATTTTTAAATAATCATACACCACTTGTTTGGGCTTTTGAATTTCTATAGTTGCTTCAATCGACCAATTCTTTGGGCTGAATAATGCAGCAAGCAAAATGGCTGCAATAATTAATAGAACTATTTCTAATGCGAGCATAGTTGAAGTTTTAGGTTTGAATTTGTTTTATTTTGTAAGTAAGGTTGCCAATTTTTCGAAGCTTTCGCTCCAGCCTTGTTCCATGCCATTTGCTGCCATTTCAAAGCCTTTGTCGAGTTTCGTTAAAGCTGCATGTAACGTTAATTTTGTTTTTCCATTTTCCTCTTGGAAGATTACTGTGTTTAAGCCTTCGAGGCCATGACTTCCATCTGGTCTAAAGATTCCTTTGGTAGTAAATACTAACTTTTCACCCGGAATAATTTCGGTAAAAACACCTTCCACCCAACTGTTAGGAAAGCCAAGTTGTGGCGCATGCATATTAATTTTCCATTTCCCATTTTCGCGTGCATCCATTTCGCATTCCGGATTAGTAAATCCATGTGGTCCCCACCATTGCATCAGCATTTCGCGGTTGGTAAAGGCTTTAAACACGAGCTCTTTTGGAGCTGAAAAATAGCGGATTAGTGTTACTTCTTTAATTATTGTCATACTATATTTTTACTAAAATTTAAAAAATTATAAATGCGGTATTTTATTCACCGCGATGCGCTGCTTCCAAATCGGCTACAATTATTTTATCCATTTTTAATAGCGCTTGCATAACTCTGCCCGCTTTTTCGCGATCAGGATCACCTATTAATCGACCTAAAGCACTTGGAATAATTTGCCAGGATAGTTCAAATTTATCTTTAAGCCAGCCACAACGGCTGTTTTTACCGCCATCTGAAGTAAGTTTATTCCAATAATAATCCACCTCATTTTGATCCTCACAATGCACAAAGAGCGATATAGCTTCCGTAAATTGAGCATGCATGGGCCCTCCATTTAAAAAATGAAAGCTGAGTCCTTCCAAGTCGAAACTACCGGTAAAGGCTTTGCCATTTGGTCCAGGACTAACATGTTTAATTTTGGAATTTTTAAATATCGAACAGTAAAAATTCATTGCTTCTTCGCCGTTATCGTTGAACCAAAGAAAGGGAGTAATTTTTTGCGGAGCGTTTATACTAGCCATTTTTATTTTGAGTTTTATTTTAGATGAATATTATTTTTTCTTGATTGCTTTTATTTTTTGCTTTTCTATATTCTCTTTCATTCTGGCTTTTACTATCTTTTTAATAAGAGTAAGTGGTAGCTTTTGATTGAATTGAAATTGAATGGTACCTTTTGAGGTTTTGTAAGGTTTTAATTCATCAGCCATTGAAGCAGTTAATTTACTATTTGCTGCAAACAAACTACAATGCTTTTTAAAGCCTGCAATATATACGAGCATACTATTTGCGTAGCGAAAGGCCGGCATTCCATAACTAATTACTTCAGCTGCTTCAGGCGCTAATTCGAGGATGAGTTCACGCATCTTATGCAGCATTTCTTTTGCTTCAGCTTCTTGCAAAGAAATATATTCTTCAAAATTTGATATTTCCTTTTTCATAGTCAGGTTTATTTGTCTATTAATTTGATCCAATCTTTAATAATCTTTTGTAATTTTTTTTCTTTGGATTTTGCATCCTCAATATTTTCAAAAACAATAAGCCTTCTGCCATCTGCGTATTCTCCGGTTAGTAACCCACTTGTATCCTTAACCTTTGCTCCGCTTGGAAAAACAAGCATAATGCGTCCTTTAAAAAGATTAAAAACAATCAACTCTCGTTTATACTCTTTAGGATTAAAGGGTTTCATTGCTCCTTTATAAAAGAAACTGGGATTATTCCATTTAATGCGCTCACCAATTTCAGAATTAGTGGATAATATCACTTTGCGTAAATATGTTACAATAATGGCCAGCTCTGGTGCTAATTTTAAAATGTGACTATCCACACCTGAAGTATCGCTTGATAAATTCTCTTTATCCATAACAAATTCTTTACTTAAAATTAAATTAAAATTTCAACTTCAAATCCTTTATGAGCTAAAAAATTAAGCACTTCTTGCGGACAAATCTTATCATCTTCAATTCTTAGAATTCGATCACAATCATCTAAATCAAAATTTATTTTTGCACTAGGAAATAAGGTGAGCAAATCTTGTTTCACCGTTTCAGATTGTTCTCTGCTTTCAATCGATGTTTTAAAAATTTCTACCATAGAAACTTTTGTTTAGGCTGCTATTAAACGTTTATGGTAATAGATGTATGAAACGGTGCCCAACACCACCGGAACCAATATAAATAGCATAGAAGCAGAAAATGACTCTACCGACAATATGGAAAAAATGGCTCCAACTAAATCAAAAGCCAAACCTGCATAAGCCCATTCTTTAATTCTTGGATATCCCGGAATAAATAACGCTAATACTCCTAAAACTTTTGCCCATCCTATAAAGGCTACAAAGTACAATGGGTAGCCTAAATGTTCGGTCATAAAGGTTACCGCTTCTGCTGATTTTAAGATATCCGGAACGGCCGTAAATAACATTAAGGCACCAAATAATCCAGTAAAAATCCAATAGATTGTGTTTGTTTTTTTCATCTCGTTTTTGGTTTGGGTTTTGACAATTTTACAGCTTTTGTTTTTGGGGATGATACCAAAGGCTTTTTTGATTTTTTGCTAGCTTTCAGCTGCATTTCTTCCTTTTGTAATTGTGCTAAATAAATTTCAAGTGCATTAAATTTGGTATTCCAAAATTCACGGTACTGCTCCACCCAATCCGAAACTTCATTCAGTTTCTCCAGTTGCGCCTCACAATGCCTTTCTCGTCCCTGCTGCTTTATGGTAATGAGTCCGCATTGTGTCAGAATTTTTATATGTTTCGAAATAGCAGGTCGGCTCTGCTGAAATTGCTCGGCAACAGAATTTAAATTCAACGATTGATGCGCCAACATGCTTATGATAGCTCTGCGGGTAGGGTCAGCTATGGCTTGAAAAACATCTCTTCTCATTTGAGGTTACGGATAACAGATTATTACAGATTTACGAATACAGTAATGGATCAATTTGGTAGTTCATATTTAATAAAATTAAAACCGAATCCGATCTATTGTCTTTTTATATGTAACTAATCGGTTACAAATATATAGGTAACGATTCGGTTACGCAAATTTATTTTTGTTTTTTTTGAGATTGTTTGAAATCCCTTTATTAAGTGGGGTATTCGAAGGGTTGTAGGATTGAGAATTTGTTTAGATTTAACTTAGCTGCCGAAATAAATTTCGGTTTTGGCACTCAAAATTTAATTTCTAGTTACGTCCACAAAATTAAATGTATCGCCGTCAAATAATCCTTTATCGCTTAATTTAAGATGTGGTATAACCAGTAAGGCCATAAACGAAAGTGTCATGAAAGGTGCGCTTAGCGTGCTTCCCAGCTCTTTGGCAAAAGCATCAATGGCGGTGTAATGTTTTGCCACTTCAAAAGCATCCTCACCACTCATTATGCCGGCAATCGGTAAGGGCAATATCATTTCCATGCTCGAACTCAATCCGGCAACGCCGCCTTTGCAATCAATCAATAAATTCACCGCTTTACACAATTCCTCATCGTTGGTGCCAACGGCAATAATATTGTGTGAATCGTGCGCTACAGTGGAGGCAATGGCACCGTGCTTAAGTCCAAAATTTTTAATAAAACCAAGGGCTGGTGCTGCATTGCTGTATCGGTTTACGACCGCTATTTTTAAAATATCATTTTCAACATCCGCTTCGCAATACCCATTAATGTAGCGGGCATTCGCTGCTATTTTATTAGTAATGAGTTGTCCATCTAAAGCCTCAATAGCAAATATCTTTTCACTTTTTGCTTTGATTTTGAACTGTTCGGGAGTTTTTTTTGAAGTGGAAAAATTATTTACAATTTTACTTTCGTGGAAAGGTATTCTTGTTTTACCGTTTTCCGCAACTAACTTCCCATTGATATAGGTTTTTTGAACTTGGAAATCTTTTAAATTATTTACTAAAATAAAATCTGCCGCATCACCAATCCTTAATTGACCAACATTTAATTTGTAATGTTCAACGGGGTTCAGGCAGGCAGCTCTTAGGATTTTAAATAAATCAATTCCTTTTTCTAAAGCTCGAACTACAAGCAAATTGATGTGTCCGTGTTCCAAATTGTCCGGATGTTTATCGTCCGAACAAAACATAATCTCGTTGGGATAGGTGTGCAAAAGATTAATTAAGGCCTCAAAATTTTTGGCAGCGCTGCCTTCGCGAATCAGAATTTTCATTCCGTATTTCAATTTATCCAAAGCTTCTTCGGCAGTAAAGCACTCATGATCGGTAGTAATTCCTGCTGAGATATATTTTTTTGCTTGTTCTCCTCTTAAGCCGGGTGCGTGGCCATCCACTTGTTTGTTGTATTTTTTGGCAAGTGCAATTTTTTCTAAGACCACACTGTCGCCATTTAACACACCCGGCCAATTCATCATCTCTGCAAGGTAAACGATTTCGTCGCGTTGAAAAAGCTTTTCAATATCGGCTGCATTTATAATAGCACCGGCTGTTTCAAAGGTTGTTGCAGGCACGCAAGAAGGTGCACCGAAATAAAATTTAAAGGGTACTTGTTTCCCATTTTCAATCATGTATTCTACCCCTTCAATTCCCAATACATTGCCGATTTCATGCGGGTCGCTGATGGTAGCTACAGTGCCGTGCATTACCGCCAAACGTGCAAATTGGCAAGGGGTAAGCATACTGCTTTCCACGTGCACATGCGCATCCACAAATCCGGGCAGTATATATGTTTCCGGAGTTTCGCTAATTTTTTCAATGTTGGATATCAAGCCATTGGTAACACTAATGTGCGCAGGATAAATGGTTTCGCTTTTAATGTCTACGAGGTTGGCCTTGAGCTGAAAAGTTAGTTCCGCCATTTATTATTGTTTTTCTTTATAGCGTTTAATTAATTCTTGAAAAATGATAGCTACTGCAGCACCCATGGTGAGCAAAGTAATCATTACCACCGGACGCACGCATTCTGTTCCGCTTAAGCGAGAAAAATTTCCGGAGGAGAGTAATAAAACAAAAGTGGCAATAATGAGAGGTCGATTAGTTTTCATCTTTTTTTTATTTAAAATTAGCGGATTAATCAATAACTAAAAATTTTTCACCAGATTTTTTATCCATAAAGGAATGGCTAGCATGCTTTAATAGCAATGCCGGTGTCTTTGCTGAGGGAGATAAGGCTACACAATGAATGTTGTTACGTTTAAGAAAATTAAGTTGTGCTTGTGCTGTATTGATTGCGCTGAAGTTTTGTTTTTGAAAGCTCATAAATTTGTAAAAATCTTGGCTTTTAAAAATAGTATGATAAGCAGCAGATGTGCTTGAATCGTGCAAGTAATCAAGTATACCAATGTTAACCATTCCTAGGTATTTTTTTCACGTTGCAAATAGGAACCAGTCATCCCACCGCTAATTAATTCCATTCTGTAATGACAATCTTCCGGACTTAAAATATAGCCCACCGTAAATTTTTCGTTTGACGAAAGGTGCAACGAATCGATGGCTTTTAAAAATTCAGATGAATAGGAATATTGTTTTTTGGCCAGCATCAATCCTTTGTTTGCAAAAAATAGTGAGGTGATTAGGAGCATGCAAAAAGCGGATTTAACTAGATAACTTTTCAAAGAAGGTTCAAGAGAAAACACGTCCCGAAGCATGAAAATTATAAATACCAGATGAATAAAAATAAGTGAGTTGGTATACATTTGCCAGGCTTCAGGCAGTTTGTAAAAGGAAGCCCATGAAAGCAGGGAACCCAGATATAAGCAGCCCGCTAACAACAATAATTCTGATAATTGATGTTGCAATTGCTTCTTGCGAAGACTTATCAATACTACCAAAACATAAGGTAAATAAATAAGAATGGTACGGAAAGGTTTGGCCCAAGAGCGATAAACCAATTCCGCAAAAAGCAGTTTAAAGGAGCCTAAATTAAATCCTTTGTAATCACTTGCATTGGCCAGTGAAATTCCGCTTGCACCGTTGAAGCTATAAAATAAATAATACAAGGCAAGGAAACTGAGATGAATAAGCAGCAACATTAACAAGGTGCGCAATGAAATAGTTTGTTTCCATAACAGGAGGAAGCAAAATGCGGGGATGCCCAAGCTAAATGGAAGCAAGAAGCTAGGATATAAAAATGCAGTTAGGGTGAGAAGTAAAATAGCATTTACACGGTTTTTTTTCAAATAGAGCACAAGCGATGCAAGCAAAAAAACAAAGGCTACACTTAATTTTTCGCCATACAAACTAAGTGTGTTTTCGGTGAAGTCGAATTGAAATCGCCCAAACCCCTCGGCTCCAGGAAAGAAATAGCATGCGCACAAACCCATTAATAGTAAGGCGAAGAAAACATGATAATACCTTAACTTAAAAAATATCTCACCAAGAGCAAGCACTCCAAGCACAGCTATAAAGTTAAACAGTGGCAAGGTGTAAAAATGAATCGCTTGCAATTCGGTAATATCCAATAGATGACTTATTCCTGCGGTGAACCATAAATCAAAATAATGATAAGGTGATAGCGTTGGTGGCGAAGAGTTAGATAAAAATCCAATGCCAAATGTGTTTTCAACTCCGGTGTTTGCAATCACTTTCGCAAATTGGGCGTACAAACTGTTTTCGGGATTGGCAGGTACACTCAATTGAAAATTTTCATCCAAAACTAAACGAACATACCACCCAAATAATAGTGCAAGGACACAAAAGAGGGCTATACCCTTTGCTAAAATGAAGGAGCGAAGGGAAGTTTTTTCAACAGGAAGTACGGTATTAGATTTTTCGGAACGCGATAAAATAAGGTAAAAGAATAGGGGTGTAAAAAGAAGAAGGATGGATTTAAAGTTTGTATAATAACATGCTATAACAGTTGTAAATACTACAGTTCCAATTAAGCACGAAAGAAATAGCTGACTCGCTGGAGTATATTCATTTTGCTTAAATCGGTTTAGTAAACTGTTTCCTAAAATGCCCAAACATCCAATCAAGAAAAGCAGCGCAATAAAGTGCAAGGCAAGGGCTAACATCTTAGGTTGAAATGAAATTTTGGATTAAAAAATCAGCAAGCTGTTTAGTTGCCTGCAGGAAGCGAAATTAAAATAATTTGACTTTTAATCTAGCAGCCATTTTTACAACATCTTCGTCGCTGATGTGATGTGTGTTTTTATTGCCATGATAGTTTTCAACCAACATGCAAAATAAGGTATATCGGTGCTTTTTTGCTAAAGCATGATAGGGCTCCATTTCCCAATCAAAAATAAACGTATTGTCCACAAATATTTTAGCATGACCTTTCAGCATTTCTGCTTCTGTTTTTTCTTGACAAGCAGCATAAGCAAGGTGATTTTTTTTGTAGTCGAAGGTATAATCTCCACTTCCGGCATCTGTAAAATAGTCATCGATTGAAAGCACAGGATACTTTCCATTTTCAGAAAGCAGATTTGCGAGCGTTGTTTTGCCGCTGCCGGGAACGCCTCGAAGAAGTATGAGCGCCTTGTCCATTTTTACTAGTAACTAATTTCAAGCAAAAATTACATCCGTTTTGCTACGCGGTATTCAGCATCGAGTACCTTCACTTCATCAATCAATCTATTTACTTCTTCAGTACTGGTGCCATCATAGGAACCTCTGATGTGTCGTTTTTTATCTATTAAATAGATGGTGGATTGATGCACTAAAGTTGAGTCTGCATTTTGAATTTCGAAACCCTCACGCGCAATTTTCATTAAATCAGTTCGGTTTCCGGTAAGTAAATTCCAATACCCCGGATCGGCGTGCACCATGCGTGCATATTCTTTTAAGGTTTCGGGAGTATCCATTACAGGATTAACGCTAAAGGCTATTACTGTAAAGGCTTTTAGATAGTTTAATTTTTTTTGCATGCGAAAAAACTGTGCTGCAATTTTTGGACAGGAAGTTGAACAAGTGGTGCAGATGAATGCTGCAGCAAACATTTTGCCTTCAAGAGTTTTTTCGGTTACCGCTGCGCCATCTTGGTTCACAAAATTAAAATCAGGAATGGAAGCATATACTGTATCCTTGCCATTCGCAGCTAATACTTTTGTACCGTAGTAATTCAGTTTTTTATAGAGTCCTGATGGATTTTCAAGAAAGGGTTTGCGAATCATAAAGATATAGAACGCAAAACACAAGACGGTGGGTATTATAAAAATGGAAAACAGCAAAACCCGCTTGAGGTTTGCGGAAATTTTGCTGTTCTCTGGCATTTAAATGGGATTATTTATTCGTGAGCTGCTTCGCCATGTTCGGCATGTTCAGCATCATTAGCGTGTTCGGTTACATTTTTATCCATTACCATACGGTATTTTTTTGCGTAAGGACCTTCTCCTAAATCGGCAATAAAAACCAAGTAAATAATAAATACACAAAAAGGCACAAGTACGGCATATTTAAACGCTTTTACTTCATCTCCCAAGTGCATAAAAGAAAGCACAATAAAACCTGCTTTTACAATTGTAAATCCGATGAATATTACTTTTAAAGCAATATCGGAAAAGTGTGTATTATAAAATCCTACCACTAATTCGATTAAGGTAATGCCTAACATAATCCAGAACACATTCCAAAGTTTGCGCCTTTTCTTTTTTCCGTCTTCTTCGCTATGGTGAGCCATAAGCTCGTATTGAGGATAATTATCGTTAAATTCTGACATAAATTTTTGGTATTAGTTATGTGTTATTTTTTTGTTTTAGACTTATAATAAATAGAAGAATGTAAATACAAACACCCAAACTAAATCCACAAAGTGCCAGTACAATCCAACTTTTTCAACCATTTCGTAATGTCCTCTTTTTTCGTAGGTACCATTTACAACATTTAGGTAAATGATAAAATTAATTACAACACCGCTGAATACGTGGAATCCGTGAAATCCGGTAATAAAGAAAAAGAAATCTCCAAACACAGGTAAGCCATATTCATTGTAAGATAAATTAGCGCCATGCACCAAAGTGTCTTTCCAAACCCCATCCACCAAAATATTACGAATCGCACCGTGCTCGGTTCCGGTAATGAAATGATACCACTCCCAAGCCTGTGAACCAACGAAAGCTAATCCTCCAATGATGGTCCAAAATAACCAACGGGTTACAGCTTTGCGGTCGTTACGATGTCCGGCTTCAACAGCCAATACCATGGTAACCGAACTCATAATCAAAATAAAGGTCATTAATCCTACATACGCCAAGGGAATATGTCCTTCGTAAAAAGGGAAATGGGTAAATACTTTACCTGGATTTGGCCAAAAGTCGGAATACTTGTGACGCATGAATCCGTATGCGGACAATAATCCTGAGAAGGTGAAAGCATCGGAAATAAGGAAAAACCACATGTACATTTTTCCATAGCTCACACCGAAAGGAGAAACGCCACCGTTCCAATCCGGTTTTGATTTGTTTAAAGCTGCATCGTGCGACATAGTTCAGTTTAAAGTTTTATAGATTTAAAATAGCCTTTAAATTTTTTTTGCAAGTTTAACTAATAAAGATTAAAAAAAAGAATAAATATATCCATAATCCATCAAGGAAATGCCAATAAGTAGCGCAAAGCTGCAAGGATAAATAGTTTTGAGCAGAATACTTTTTTTTCAACGCGTGAATGTTAACAGCCAATAAATAAAGCATTCCCCCAAATAAATGGGCTAAATGCAAACCGGTTAACACATAAAAAAAGGAGCCGGAAGCATTGCTATCCTTGCCTGCAAAGAAAACTTTTTGACTTGTTAATTCCGACCATCCCATAAATTGACATATCATAAATGCAAGGCCAAGTAAAAAGGTTATTCCAAGTGCGCGTTGAACTCCTGCAAAATTGTCTTTTTTAGCAGCACTTACCGCCATGTTAATAAAAAGGCTGCTCAATAAAATAAGCGCAGTACTGAAATAAAAAGCCTGCGGCATTTCAAATTTTAGCCAATTTCCTTCGGCATGTCGCACTACATAAGCGCTGGTTAATCCGCCAAAAAGCATTACCATACTGCCAATGGCAATATAAAGCATGGGTTTGGCGGTTTTGTTTCGGATTTCTTGTTTCTCGTTGTAATTCAAAGCGTAGGAGCTATTCATTGTTTATACTTTATCAAATAATAAGGCCAATTGCACCAAAGGCAAATAAGCAAAGGAGCCAAACATGAGTTGTTGCGCAGCTTTTAAGGTGCACGTGCGAAATAATTTAATTGCTTGAAGCGAAAAAAGCACGCCGCAAAGCGTAATAATAATTGCTGAAATACTTCCTGAAATGCCAAAGAAAATAGGCATTAAACTAATAGGAACTAAAAATAAGGTATACACCAATACTTGAAATGCACTCGCTTTATCACGTCCTCCGGCAGAAGGCAACATGCGGAAACCAGCTTTTTTGTAATCGTCATCCAACACCCAGGCAATGGCCCAAAAGTGTGGAAACTGCCACATAAACTGCACCGAAAAAAGTATCCAAGGTTCGATGGCAGTTATGTTGTTGGTTGCAGCAATCCATCCCAACATCGGAGGAATAGCTCCCGGAAAAGCTCCTACAAATACAGCAAAGGGAGTTTTTAATTTTAGAGGTGTATACACCACGACATACAGAAACAAAGCCAAGGTACCTAATAATCCACTTAATGGATTCATAAAAAACCAAAGAATAGCAATTCCCACCACACCGGTAATGATTGCTATGGCATAAGCTTCATTCAAACTCATTCTTCCTGTGGGAAGTGGTCGATTGGAAGTGCGATTCATTAATTTATCGAGCTTACGTTCAATAATTTGATTGAATCCATTACTGGATGCAGTCACTAAGAAACCACCCAGAATTAAAAAACCAAGTTTTTGAAAATCGATTACATCGGAAGCCAACATAAAGCAAATAGCGGCCGACATAACCACCAAAGTTGCCAAACGCAGTTTTACAAACATCACATAGTCACCAATTTTACTTGTGGCTATTACTGGACTCTCAACTGTTAAATCTTGCGTACCGGCAGGATTTGATTCACTCATTGTGGATAAAAGTTTGGATTTTTTTGCGGGTGCAATTTTAGGCATAATTTGCCGAAGGTGCAAAGGGAATTTATGAACGTATTTTCATTATTGAGATGATGTGTAGTATTTGGTTATGAATTTGGATTTTATTTAATTTTTGTCGTTTTTAAATGGGGTAAGTATTAAGCCGGAGGCTTGGGAATAGCTTACACTCGGAAGATGCGAGCGAATTTGAAGTAGCCGGAGGCTTGGGAATAGCTTACACTCGCAAGATGCGAGCGAATTTGAAGTTGCCGGAGGCTTGGGTATAGCTTACACTCGCAAGATACGAGCGAATTTGAAGTTGCCGGAGGCTTGGGTATAGCTTACACTCGCAAGATACGAGCGAATTTGAAGTTGCCGGAGGCTTGGTTATAGCTTACACTCGCAAGATGCGAGCGAATTTGAAGTTGCCGGAGGCAAGGGTATAGCGTACACTCGCAAGATGCGAGCGAATTTGAAGTTGCCGGAGGCTTTGGTATAGCTTACACTCGCAAGATTTGAGCGAATTTGAAGTAGCCGGAGGCTTTGGTATAGCTTACACTCACAAGATGCGAGCGAATTTGAAGTAGTCGGAGGCTTGGGAATAGCTTATACTCGCAAGATTTGAGCGAATATGCAGCGTACTTATTCGTTTTCGCAAAATTGGCTTACTCCCGCGACAATATCAAAGGCGAAAAATTATGTGTCGCATTTCTAATTGCACTTAAGGTTAGTGTATCATCTTTAATATACCAATCGAGTGCTTTGTAAGTAGTGGTATTATCATTTTTGCAGTGAAAAAAGATGACCGATTTTATTTCAGGATATTTTATAGGCATATCTGTTAAGGCATCTTTGTACCATTTAGCGCGGTTTCCACCCACTCCTAAGCTTCCGAATTCAGTAATCATAATGGGCTTTTTAAATTTAGAAAGTTGTGCATAATAATTTCCAAAAATTTCATCAAAGCTCCACCACTTGCTCCAAGTTGCTACAGTACCATAATTCAAGGTTCCAACACCCACCCAATCCACGTAACCATCGCCCGGGTAATAGGCATCATAGTTTGCATAAGCAGGGTGCGGCGACCAAATCCAAATAACATTTGTGGCACCTGCTTTTTTAAATAAGCTCACCACATGCTGCCAAGCATGAATAAAATCAATAGGTTTATTGTTTTGTGGGCCCCATGGATAGCGATATGGATCGTTCATTTCGTGGCCCAAACGCACAAAAAATAATTTTCCAACCTCTTTTGCAGCTGCTGCACATGTAGTAATATAGGCATCGTAATCGCCTTTGGCAATTGATTTTAAACCGTTCTTATCGCGCTTGTCCACATCCGGAATCTTAGGAAAATCGGCTTTATCAAAATCAGCCAACCAGGGCTCCCAAGTGATTACCGGAACTGAGCCAATATCCAAAATGGCTTTAGTTTGAGTCATTGGAAATTCTTCTTCGGGCTTGCTACCCCAAGCGGTATAAATGTGAATTACCGGAAAATGTGTACCCAATGAATCTTCCAAGTTTACCACACTTTGATAGGATTCAGAAAAGTCATCGTCATAGGCCCCAAACAGGAGTTTATCTGAATTGGCCAACTTTTCAGCATCGTTGCGGTAAGAGTTAAACCAAGCCAATGTTTTGGTGCGTGTATCTTCCCGTTCATTCAAAATTAATTTGTGTTCGATGGTAGCCACACCATTTCCCATGGCTGTGAAAGCATCATCAATTGGACCGGATGATTTTGTCCCATGTAGGTGAGTAATAACACCAGAAAAATTCCGAGTGCAATTGCTGCAACCGTAATGCCAATGCGGTAGGTAATTAATTTGAATTTTGTCATGATTCTTTCCTTTTTGATTCTAATTTGGATACATCAATCTTTTCCCAAGGATCTTCTGCGCTAAGCCTTTTAGACTCTATTACAGCATACATCCCACCAAAAGCTAGTAAAACTGAAATACTTGCAAAAGCAATCATGCCCCAGGTTTGCTCAGCTGTTTTTACCAAAGTGGTTTCGGCAACAATGTATCTTCGCTGATACAACGTGTAGAAAACGGTTATTACAAAAAGTAAAATGTGTGCCAGCAATGGTCGTGCAAAGGGCGATACTTTACCTGTTACAGCTTGCTTGGCTGTGGGTATGTATGGAATTTCACCATCCACTAAAGAAAGCAAAAATCCTAAGAAAAAAACCGGCCAAGTGGCAAATTTTAAAATTATCCCATTCCAGTGCAAGCCGCGCTCTACCTTTGGATGACACATCCAAATTTGCACATAAAGATAAATTAAAATGGAAATAAGTGTAACTGGAATTCCGAATTCAATAAACTCAATAAAACGCATATTGGCCGGCAATACCCCAAATAGCAAATACAAAAACGGGATGAGCATATAAATGAGTGTTGTTGTACCTACCAAATAGTAAGTTCCAATTGTACTATAAGATATGCGTTGCCAGAAGGATAGTTTTTTAAAAAGCCGGGGCACTTCAGCAAACAACACTTCATGCACGCCACGCGCCCATTTTAATTGTTGTTTACAAAAGGAGCCAAAGTCTTCGGGAACTAATCCACGGCTCACGATTACCGGATGATAAATGGATTTCCATCCTTCGGCATGAATACGAATGGCAGTAATTAAATCTTCTGCCAGCCCAATTCCGTGACCACCTGCTGATTCTAATGCTTTCCGCCGAAAGGTGCAATTTGCGCCAATTGCAACGGCACAGTTTCTTCCAAATAATCCCATTTGAGTAGGTCCGTAAAAGCCATATGTTTGTTGTGCTGCTCCCTTTGCGGTGAAGGAGCGGTA
Organism: Bacteroidota bacterium; assembly: GCA_016721765.1. NCBI lineage: Bacteria > Pseudomonadati > Bacteroidota > Bacteroidota bacterium. The sequence goes on along the minus strand of JADKHO010000004.1, from coordinate 860,521 downwards.
TTGATTGTAATAGGCTTGTGCTACTTGCACATATCCCACTTTTTCATCGTTAAAAAATCCAAGCACCTCATCCAAGAAATTGGGAAAGGGAATATGGTCGGGATCCAATACCAACACAAATTCTTCGGTAGTTAACGACAGTGCTTTGTTTACCTTTCCTGCTTTTGCACCCGGCAATCCTACAAGCTCAAGCCACACTGCACCATGCCTTTCGGCACAAGCTTTAAATTCGGGATTTTGTGTGTCGTCTAACAAATAGGTAGTATGTGGATAGGTGATATTTGCACAAGCTTCTAATGTTTTTTCGAACATGCTAAGGGGCTCACCGGGAGAGCTGGTTGTAAAAATGGCAACTCGCAATCCAGCAGGAGTGGGCATAGGTTCAGGTTTTTTTACAGCCAGGTAATTCGTCCAAATTAGTAGCAAGCGAAGAATCCCATACCAAAATACTGCCGACAATAAAATAAATAATCCCAAATTGGCAACGTGTTCTTCTCGAAACCACCAGTTGGCAAGCCTTATCACGGAAATAAAGCCTGCAATTACCAGCACAATTAGCAGGAAGCGAGCCATTGGGCTAACTTTTTTCGCCTCACGAAAAGTCCATAAGTTCTTATCGTCCTTTGCCATTAATAAATCGATAAGTCAAATTAAGGAAGGCGGAATGTTGCTCAAAATAAAATGCTTTTTGGTATTTGTAAGTTAACTCTATCGCGAACTTAATTGTTGGCCTAAGCTTGAGGTTTGCACTTAATTCGAGAGGGGAATATTTTTGCGAATAGTAATCGTGCACAATTATTAACTTATTGTTTTCATTGTTATCAAAATAGAGATAAGGGCTTTCCGCTTTTGCATCTACTGCTTAATTTGCATTTAATGCAATACTTGTCTTTTTGCCGGTAGTAAAAATTACATTTGCCAGGAGGGAGTGTATCTGTTGATTTTGTGGAGTGAAATAGGGTGAGTATGCAGCCGGTATTTTTCCGGATTCGTCAAACTGCACAATGGCTTGCAAAGGCGTTGTGGTTAAATTATAGCGATTGTATTGGCTGCTCGAGTAATTAAAATTATATCCCAAATAAAATTCAAATTTTGAAAGGCGAAGCGCAGGTGAAAGCAACCAGGCATAATACTGTTGAACAGAATTGTTATCGTCGAATTGCTGAAACGTATAAGCTGTTTTGCCACTGCCTATTTTTTCTTTGAAAAAGGAAATTGTTGCGGCATAATCTGTATACATGATGGCAGTGCTAAAGTTGGAAAGCGTGTATTGATAGTTTTTTCGTGCAACGCAGAGCGAGATAGAAAAATTTTTGTGGAACTGATTTTTTACCTCAATAGTTCCTATGCCATGTATTGAATTTGTTGCCAATGGGGTCACTATTCCAGCACTTAATTGAATTTCTGTTTTTATGCCACTAAAGAAAAACTTGTTCGAAATTTCGCTGGAGTAGCCAGTTGCTGAACTATTTCCGGAATCAGCTTTTTGCCATTCCATAGTAAATTTAGGCGCAAGCAAATGCGAACGATAAACACCAGTTTCAATGCCTGCATGCAAGGCCGACATGGGTTGAGTATCGCTGCTGTAGCACGATGTTAATTTTGCATAAGGCGCTTTGGCATTTTTGATTTCGTTCAAATAGTTTTTTGCCCACTCATTTGTTGGATAATAATTTAATACAGCATTAAAAAGTTTTTCAGAGGTCTTGGTTTTACCTTGCCAATAGGCAATTGTAGCAAGCATATTTTTTGCTTCAATGTTTGAATTTCCAGCGACCTGGTATTCAATTAAAACGACTTTCGCTTTTTTCCACTGCTGCAATTCATAAAGCATTCGGGCATAATCTAATTTTAAAAAATGCCATTCAGGATTGTTTTTCAAATAAGAGGAACACAAATTAAGCGCAGCAGAATAATCTTTCATCCAATATAAAATTTGTGCATGTAATCGTACAGCATTAATATCGTTGGGATGTGTTTTTTCGAATGCAGTAAGCAGTGCATCAGCTTCAGCGTACTTATGAATATAACTCAACTGACGGGCAGTTTCAGTTGTATCGAGCTGAGCTAACAAATTGTTGCTAAAAAAAAATAAAGAAATAAGGGTAATCCAAAGTGTGCGCGCCATAAATTTTGAATTTATTCTAGCAGCTAAAATAAATTCTTTTACTGATTGTGCAGTGAAGGTGCACTTGATTTGTTAGGTGAAGAAAAGAAATGGGCTAAGCAGATTATTGTATCGGTATTTGCAATAAATTAATTAATGTTTAAAAGCTCTTTTTTTAATCATGCCCCCTTTGGTATCCCGAATGCTGCTCATAATCACAAATGCATTGGGATCAATTTTTTCGATTTCGGTATTAATTTTATTCACCTCTAATCGCGTTACCACCGTGTAAATAATATCTACTTCCTTATTGTGCCCATGTGAGCCAAAGCCTCTACGTCCTTTGTAAACGGTAACCCCTCTGCGCAGTTCATCAGTAATCATTACACGAATTTCTTCGAAGTGCGCACTCACAATCGTTATACCGGTATACTCCTCAATTCCTTCAATTACAAAATCCAAGGTTTTTGAAGCTGCTAAATAAGTAATCATCGAATAGAGTGCAGTTTCAATTGATAGAAAATATGCTGCGGATGAAAAAACCACCACATTTATGATTATGATAATATCGCCGATGGTGGTACCAAGTTTTCTACTAAGCGCGATTGCCAATACTTCGGTTCCATCCAGCACTGCACCACCACGCACGGTTAATCCAATTCCCGCACCTAAAAAAAATCCACCAAATAAGGCCACAAGTAATTTGTCATGCGTAATGCTTGGAAAATGAACGGTTGCTATAACTACTGCAAGTCCACCAATGGCAAGTGCTGCTTTTACAGCAAATTGTTTCCCTATGATATTAAATCCAAGAAACAAGAATGGAATATTTATAAGGATTAATAAAAATGAAAGGGATAACTTGCTTATTTCTGAAATCAGTAATGCAATTCCTGTTGCGCCGCCATCAATAAAATTACTGGGAAGTAAAAAACTTTCTAAGCCAAACGCTGCCGAAAATATACCTAGGGTAATCAAAAAAAAATCTTTCGTTAATTCAATCGCTTCTAATTTTAATTTACGGTATGCTCTTGCAAGCTCAAAGGAGGAATACGTATCTCTTTTAATGCGATTCTTTTTCTTTGCTCTTTGTGCTGTATTTATTATGAGTTGCGAAAGAATGGGATTCATGCGGTGTGGGGTTTTGTGTAAGAGCTGTAAAGTTACTGATTAGAAAATCAATACTTAACACCATCAAATTACTTTGCAATATAATAAGCAAGGGCAAGCCATACAAGACCTTTGATAAGGAAAAAGAAAAAACCTATCCAGCCAATCTTCTTAAGCCAAGCCCTGGTAAAATATCTTTTTGGTGGGGAATTTTCCATGCTCTAAAAATAATAAAATCCTTGCGCTTGAAAAATAATTTTTGCCCATTCGAATTTGATTTTATAACTATAGCCCACTGGGAATAGGGATTTTGGCTGTTTTTAAAAACTTGCACTTATAGATAAACTTTATCAAGCGGTCGAACTTGCGTAATATTGCAGGAAATGAAAAAATGGCTTAATCGTTTGTTGCTTCTTGTGTTAATACTACCGTTGTTTCTAGTGTGTTTTATAGTAGTAAACTATTTTCTTATTTCAATTAGCAACCGTAGTAACATTCATACTGAACTCAGTAGGCTGGGGAATTACCATAATGTTTTAATACTCGGTGCCGGAAATTCTCCTTTGGGAGAATGGCAAAATACAACCTTTTCTAACCGCATGAATGCATGTGTAAAACTCAACTCAAAAAATAAATTGCTGCGAATTGTTTGCAGCGGAAAAATAAAACGCCCCTATTATAATGAACCCGAAGACATGAATGATTTTTTACTTAAAAAAGGCATTCCGGCAAAATCAATTGTGCTTGATAATAATGGTAATAGCACATTTCGAAGCCTACTTAACTATGCAAAAAAATATGAAGGGGATAGTGTTGTAATTATAAGTCAACGACTTCATTTGGAACGTGCGCTATTTGTTGCAAAAAGAATGGGATTACATCCAATTGGCTTTTCAGCAGGTGAGTATAAAACAATGAATTATAAATTTTATTTGTACGAAGCATTGGCCCGAATGAAAGTACAATGGGAGCTATTGTTTTATTAGCACCCTAAGTATTGCGAACTAGAAATTTAGTCGATTTTCATAAAAGCTACAAAGCTATTTATAGCGAATGTTAAGCTGCTAAATACTTAATTCGATAAGTTTCCTTAGCGGGAAGGGTATTCCAAAACGTAAATATGGGAGTATTAAAGAGAAGTTCCCGGGATGCCGCCGATGGTTAATTTTACGATTGCTTTCATGTCTTGAATTTTTTCTTCAAAACTCCAAAAGCCTGCGTTTCCGGTCAATACGTATTTAGTGGTAATTTTATATACCCACCAGCACGGATAGGGGGCCAATATTTATATTTTAAGAGGGAGATGAAATTCTTAAAAGATTAAATCCATTTCATTTCCAAGGCCATTTTCAATAAGCCGATAACCCCTTTGGTATTGGTTTTTCGGAAAATATTTTTTCGATGGGTTTCAACGGTTCGTTCACTAATAAAAAGTGCTTCTGCTATTTCGAGATTGCTTTTTTCGGCAGCGATCAGCTTAACAATTTCTATTTCACGATCGGTTAAATGCACTTCTGCTTCTTTTACCTCCGTTTTTTCAGTTATTGATTTCATCATCTCACTGGTTATCTCATCCCCAAAAAATAGCCCCCCTTCATAAATTTTTACCAAGGCCCTTATTAATTCTTCCTTTCCGGTGTTTTTTAAGATGTAGCCTGAAATGCCTGCTTCCAGCATTTCGCTAATGGTGCTTCGCTCGCCGAACATGCTAAGGGCTAACACTTTAATTTGAGGAAAATATTTTTTGATGTTTCGAGTAAGCTCTACTCCATTCATACCGGGCATGTTAATATCCGTAATTACAATATCAGGAAGATTAGCCGCAATTAGTTCTAAAGCATCTTTCGCACTGGTACAAAAGCCGGTTAAGTCGAATCGCTTTTCGCTTTTAAGCAAGGAGCCCAAGCCATCGAGCATCATTTGATGGTCGTCGACAAGCAAAATTTTTATAGGGGTTTTGATTACTGACATACTTAATGATCAATGGTTTGAGCCTGTAAAATACGTAAAAATTCATTCCAAAGTACTTCATCGGGTGGAGGCGCGGTAATATGTATCTTTTCTTTTGATACAGGATGAATAAAATCTACCGAGCGGGCGTGTAAATGTATTGATGCGTCTTCATTTCCGCGTTTAAATCCATATTTAACATCGCCTTTAATTGAACTTCCCATAGCTGATAGTTGCACACGAATTTGATGATGCCTACCGGTATGTGGGTTAATCTCTAGCAAATAGTAATGAGTTGCATGTGCAATTATTTTAAAGTCCAGTTCACAGCGCAATGCACCCGGAGTGCCTTCGGGATGGGTAAAACTGCGATTTTTAGCTTCGTTTTTTTTGAGGTAGTTAATTAAGGTGCCCGATTCCGTTTCCGGTTTTTCTTTAACTGCTGCCCAATAGGTTTTTTTAATTTCTTTGGTTTTAAACATCTCATTGAGCCGTGTCAATGCTTTGCTGGTGCGGGCAAATAACACTACGCCGCTTACCGGCCGATCGATGCGATGCACAGTACCTAAAAAAACCTCACCGGGTTTGGCATATTTTTCTTTAATATAGGCCTTCACATAATCGCTCATGGGAGCATCGCCGGTTTTATCGCCTTGCACAATTTGTGAGGGCTTTTTATTTACGGCAATGATGTGGTTGTCTTCGTAGAGGATGTCGTTAAATTGTATCATTCACTAATTCTCGGGCAATTTTTTACATATTTTGTTGCAAAAGTAGCTTTAATCTTCTATAATCTGCCTTAAATCCAAGCAAAATAAGGTATACAAATGCACTGCTTTTCATATTCATATTTATTCTATATTTGCAGGCTTAAAAAAAAATTAAATCAATCAATAGATTATTATGCAAAATAAAGGTGCCATTAAGTTTTTCGCTATTGCCTTAGCGGTTGTTTGTATTTTTCAATTGTCGTTTACGCTCATCACGCACAATGCTGAGAAGAGAGCGACCGAATATGCAGCTACAAAATTTGCTTCCATGCAAAATTTAAGTGAAGCAGCAAAAGCAAACCCCGATTCAGTTAAAGAATCCATCAGCAAACATTATCTCGATTCAATTGCTGGTTTGCCCTTGTATAACATCCTGTTAAAAAACTACACCTACCGTGAGTGTAAAGAAAAGGAAATCAACCTTGGTCTGGATTTACGTGGCGGTATGAACGTAACCCTTGAGGTATCGGTGGTGGATTTGATTCGTGCAATGAGCAAAAATAGCACTGATTCAGCCTTCAACAAAGCCTTGCAAGTGGCGAATCAAAAAATGAAAAATAGCCAAAAAGACTATGTAACCCTTTTTGCCGAAAGCTATAAAGAGGTTTCTCCAAACGGAAAATTAGCTGCTATTTTTAATACAATAGAATTAAAAGACAAAATTAAGTACGAATCTACCAACGAAGAAGTTATTGCTGTTATCCGCAAGGAAGCTACCGATGCAATCGATCGCTCTGAAAAAATCCTTCGTACACGTATCGATAAATTTGGGGTGACTCAACCTAACATCCAAAAATTAGGTATTTCAGGACGTATACTTATTGAATTACCAGGTGTAAAAGAAAAAGAACGCGTTCGTAAATTATTACAAGGAACAGCCAACTTGGAATTCTGGGAAACCTACGACAATAGTGAAATTTCTCCCTTGTTAATTAAAGCAAACGAAAAATTAGCTGCTATACTTCACCCTGAATTGGCAAAAGATACTGCAAAGGCTGATACTGCTAGCGCTTCCGCAGATGCAAAACTGAATCCGGTGGCGGATGTTGCTAAAACCGATTCTTCGGCTAACAAATCCGAAAGTGAAGGAGCTTCTTTAGGTTCAGCTAAAAAGGATACCAATAAATTGGCTTCGAAAAATGATACTACTAAAGCTAAGCAAGAAAACCCATTGTTTGAAGTGTTAACTCCTGCCGTTCAACGCGGCGATAAAGGTCAGTTTTATGCTGCTCCGGGGCCGGTTATCGGAACTGCTTTAATTGCAGATACTGCTAAAGTGAATCAAATGCTGCAAATGCAAGCTGTAAAAGGCTTGTTGCCACAGAACTTGAGACCCTTATGGACGGTTAAAGCTTTTGATAAAGAAGAAAGACGTTTGCAATTGGTTGCAATTAAATCAAACCGCGAAAATCGTGCTCCTTTAGAAGGAAATGTGATTACAGATGCGAGTGGAGATTTTGCTCAGAATAGCTCTAAAGCCGAGGTTTCTATGTCGATGAACTCCGAAGGCGCTCAAACTTGGAAACGCTTAACGAAAGAAAACATTGGTAAAAGTGTTGCCATTGTTTTGGATAACTCAGTGTATTCCTTCCCAACCGTACAATCTGAAATTAGCGGTGGACGTTCATCTATTACCGGAAACTTTGATATTACTGAGGCGAAAGATTTGGCTAACATTCTTAAGGCCGGTAAACTTCCTGCTCCTGCGCGCATTGTGCAAGAAGCTGTGGTGGGTCCATCTTTAGGTAAAGAAGCGATTGTAAATGGTTTGTTATCCTTCGTAATTGCCTTGATATTAGTGCTTTTATTTATGGGATTCTATTACAGCCGTGCGGGTTGGGTGGCCGATGTGGCACTCTTTGCAAACGTATTCTTTATCATGGGAATTCTTGCTTCGCTGGGTGCAGTGCTAACCTTACCGGGTATTGCCGGTATCGTGCTTACCATCGGTATGTCGGTAGATGCTAACATTTTGATTTTTGAACGGGTTCGTGAAGAGTTGCATGCCGGTAATTCGGTGAAACAGGCCATTAAAGAAGGTTTCCACAATGCCATGTCATCGGTAATCGATTCCAACATCACTACTTTATTGTTGGGTATCATTTTGTATGTTTTTGGAACAGGTCCAATTCAAGGTTTTGCAACTACTTTAATCATTGGTATTTTAACTTCCTTGTTCAGCGCGATTTTTATTTCTCGTTTGATTTTTGAAAATATGCTTGATAAAAACCGTGTGATTACTTTCAGTACAAAACGCACTGAGCACATGTTTAAAAACATTAACATTAATTTCGTTGCAAAACGTAAGTTGTACTATATGTTTTCTGGGGCAATCATTGCGCTAGGAATTGTAGGATATACCATGCACGGGTTAAATTTTGGGGTGGATTTTAAAGGAGGAAGAACTTATGTAGTGCGTTTCGACAAAGACATGGAACCTGAAAAAGTGCGTGAAGCATTAGCTGCACCGCTTACTGCTGCTCCCGAAGTAAAAACATTTGGTAAAGACAATCAGGTAAAAATTACTACACCTTACTTGATCGACGATAATTCTGCTGATGTGGATGCAAAAGTGGAAGCGAAGATGAATGAAGGCTTAACTACATTGGGTGGTAAGTACGAAATCATGAGTTCTCAAAAAGTAGGTGAAAATATCTCCGACGATATTAAAGTATCATCTGTTTGGGCAGTTGTTTTCTCTTGTATTTTGATGTTTATTTTCATCTTCATCCGATTCCGCAAATGGCAGTATGGTTTGGGAGCGGTAGTGGCCTTGTTTCACGATGTGCTTATCGTTCTTTCCTGCTATGCCATCTTTAATGGAGTATTGCCTTTCTCTTTAGAGATTGATGCTAACTTTATTGCTGCTATTTTAACGGTAATGGCTTATTCGATGACCGATACCGTTGTGGTATTTGACAGAATTCGTGAATACTTGAGCACCAATAACAAAAAGGAATTGCAAGGTAAAGAGCAAACTACAATCATTAACTATGCGTTGAACAGTACCTTAAGCCGTACCATCAATACATCTTTAACTATTTTCTTTGTATTGTTGGCCATCTTTATTTTTGGTGGTGAAGTTATTCGAGGATTCTCTTTCGCTTTGTTGATTGGTATCGTAATCGGAACCTATTCTTCTATTTGTATCGCAACACCGGTAGTAATAGATTTTGACAAACAAAAGCACGAATAATTAATTTAGCATATCAGGAAGAGGCAATTCGAATTTCGGGTTGCCTCTTTTTTTTGAATCCAATTTTTAGCGAATGAGCAACAAGGTGCTTTTAAAAAATTACTATTTTCATTCCCGCTTTGTGCCCCAGCTATGAAAATTTTATTGTTAGATAACTTTGATTCATTTACCTACAACCTGGTTCATTTAATTGAAAAGGTGAGTGGTTACGAAGTGGAGGTGCGCCGAAATAATGAAATGGAGCTGGCTGAATTTGAAGCCTATGATAAAATTGTACTCTCACCGGGTCCCGGATTACCGGAGGAAGCAGGCATTCTGTTGCCATTTATTCAAAGGTATTATAAATCAAAAAGCATCCTAGGGGTTTGCCTCGGCCACCAAGCTTTGGCGGTAGCTATGGGAGGATCGCTGGTAAATCTTTCAATTGTTTTTCATGGGGTTGCGCTGCCTACACACATTATTTCCCCGGATGCTTTGTTTTGTGATATACCCACAACTTTTGCAGGAGGAAGGTACCATTCATGGGTGGTGGATAAATTAACTTTACCTGAAGCATTTAAGATAACAGCAGTGGATAATGACGGCAACATCATGGCCATGCGGCACACAACCTATAATTTAAGTGGCGTGCAGTTTCATCCCGAATCCATACTCACCGAATACGGTGAAAAGCTGCTAAAAAATTGGATAGATAGTTGATATCCGCATATAATGAAGGTAACCATCAGAAAGGCAAATTTGGCCGATATTCCATTGATTCGAACACTTTCCGAAAGCATTTGGAAAAGGCATTATATACACATCATTAGCATGGAACAAATTGAATACATGTTGGCAAAAATGTATTCCACTGCCCAATTAAGCAAAGAAATTAATAACCCTAATTATACTTATTTTATCGCTTCCGCAGATGGAGTAGATTGCGGTTATATGGCGATTAGTTTAGAAGATTCAGACCAATGTTTTTTGAATAAATTTTACATTCTGCAAGAAAATCAACAACAAGGCTTGGGCGAAGCAATTTTTAGATTAGTGTTTGATAGTTTGCACTATTCTCAAATTCAACTTTTTGTAAACCGCCAAAATTTTAAATCGGTTAATTTCTATTTTAAGATGGGTTTTAAAATTGCAGATGTGGTCGACAATCACTTTGGGGATGGATATTACATGAATGATTTTAGAATGATAAAAAAGAGCAGTAAATAATTGGACTCACCTTGGGTTTTGTACACAAACATCAGTGAAAATCCGCATCATCCGCCCAATCAGCCTTCCATTCCCAATTCATAAAAAATCATAATCAACATAAAATATCATAATTATCTTAAAAAATCAGCGTTCTATTACATTACATTATTTCAGTCAAAATCCGTTTATGAAAAAAATTATTTTGTTACTCCAATTCGTTTTGCTGACTTCAATCGCATCGGCGCAGGTAAATCCAACTCTTCCGGCCCTAAATGCAACAATTATTGACTATGTAAAAACAACCATCGGTAAAAAAGTGGATAGAGGTGAATGCTGGGATTTAGCCAATCAGGCGTTAACCAGAGCCAATGCAGCTTGGACTTTTCCCAACCAATTTGGTAAAGTAGTAGATCCTCAAAAAGACAGCATTTATCCCGGTGATTTAATTCAGTTTACAAACGTAAAAATGAAAAGCAGTAATGGCGAAACGTGGACATTCCCAAAGCATACTGCCATCGTGTATGAAGTGATTTCGCCCGGAGTATATAAAATTGCTGAACAAAATGTGAATGGAAAAAGAAAAGTTCAGATTGATGATTTAATAGTTAAGGATAAAGTTGCCGGTAAGATGATTTTTTATCGGCCGGTGCCAAAATAGTTTGCGTATACAATTGGAAATCTTACATTTGAAAATCGACTCTTCCAAAGAACAAACAATTCAACTGTATGCATAAAACATCCAAGAGAATTTACATTCCCATTTTATTAATTGTGTTTTCATTTCGTGGTTTAGCACAACACTACCAACCAGTTATTGCGGTCGAGAAGCTAGTTCAAGATACCTTTTACAAGGAGTATATTGTAAAGGATTCTTACCAATGGCTTGAAAATACTTCGAGTGCAGAATCAATTAATTGGATTGAAAATGAGAATAAAGCCGCAGATAAATATTTAGCAAGTGCGGCAAATAAAACTGGTTCATTGGCATCCTTAAAAAAGTATTCTTTCACCGAATTTGAGATACCCAATAAATTTGGAAAGTATTTTTTTAGCTATTATGGAAGAGGAACAAAAACGCGTGCCTTGTACTATTGCAGAACGTTTAATGGAGTTCCTAAGATGCTTGTTAACCCCGATTTGCTTTCTAATACAGACGTTATAGACCTTTATGATTATCACGTTTCGAAAGATTCGAAATGGTTAGTTTATCTTTTTGGAAGAAATGGCAGCGATTGGAGAGAGGCAAGGGTAGTTTCATTAGAGGATGGAAAGGAACTTAAAGATAGCTTGGTAGATTTAAGATTTTCTTCAATTTCCTGGCTAAAGGATGGTTTTTACTATTCGACGTATTCGCGCGATGAGCAATTTGCACTGGCACGGGGACAAAGAGTTTTTTATCATAGGATTGGCACACCACAACGACAAGATAGTCTTGTGTTTCAAAGAAAAGTAAGTGATAGAAATCGTTTTTCGTATAAAACTACCAGCGATGAGCGATTTTTTATTCTTTCGGAAATCAATGAAAAGAGCGATACTAGAAATATTTTTTATGTAGATACATGGGCCGAAAAACTATATATGCGCCCTTTATTTATGAATTTGATTAAGGATCAAAATATTGATGTGATTGACAATATAGGGGATAAATTTATTGCACTTTCCAACTATAAATCAAATACAGGAAGCATAGTGGAAGTCGATCCAAATGATCCATATAAATGGAAGGAACTTATTCATGGATTTTCTAGGGCTTTACTCATGCATGCGCAACTCTACAAAGATAGGATTGTTACCCTTTTTCAATCTGATCAGCATCCTGTTTTTACGCTTTATGATTACGCTGGTAACGCTTTAAAAAGTCTGGAGCTACCAATAGCAACCAGTGTACTAAATATCAGTGGCGACTGGGATGACGATGCACTTTATTATTGTTACACCTCTTATACAATTCCTCCGGTAGCTCATAAATTGAGAATAAATGATTTTAAAGATGAATTGCTTCAAGCCACAGTAGTTAACTTCTACAGTAGGGATATAGAATACAAAGAGCTAACCTATTATTCAAAAGACAGTACACCGGTTAACATGACGATTGTATATGAAAAGGGACTAAAATTGAATGGGACTAATCCAACGATTTTAAGTGCTTATGGAGGATTTGGTTTAGTTGAACAAGCTAGTTTTGATCCGGGAATTGTTAATTTGGTAAAAAGTGGTGGCGTTTTTGCTTTTGCTAATATTAGGGGCGGTGGCGACAAAGGAATAAGTTGGGCAATGGAGGGAAAGGAAAACAAAAAGCAAAATGCTATTGATGATTTTATTGCTGCTGCCGAGTACTTAATAAGCAATAAATATACTTCACCTAAGAAACTTGCCATTAAAGGAGCATCGCATGGTGGATTAGTGGTTGCTGCGGCTGCTATTCAACAGCCTGGATTATTCAAAACAGTCGTTGCCAGTGTAGCTCCATTGGATATGATTCGAAAGGAAAAATTTACTACCGGGATTTTAAATATTAAGGAATATGGAACAGTAACTGATAGTCTTAATTTTGTGCATCTATTAAAGTATTCTCCATATCACAATGTTTTGGAATCTCAAAATTATCCATCAATGCTGTTGATAACCTCCGAAAATGATGATCGCGTGCCACCCTTTCATTCCTATAAGTTTGCCGCCAAGATGCAAAACAGAAGTGAACAAAAAAATCCTATAATTATTAAGATTGCGAAAAGGTCTGGACATTATGGTGCCTCCACTAATTCTTCGCGGATTCAAGAGCTAGTCGATACGTACGGATTTATCATGAACGAATTGCAAAAGGAATGAAAGCAATTTATCACATCGCCACCAAGGAGAATCTTGAAAATGCATCTCAAGCAGGATTTTATGTGGTAGAATCACTGTTTTCCGAGGGTTTCATACATTGTTCCACACGCGAAGAAGTTGCAAATACCGCAAACCGCAGGTTTAAAGGAAAAACTGACTTGGTACTCTTGCAACTAAATGAAACAGCAATTGCAGCCCCTGTAAAGTACGAGAACCTTAGCGGGGGAGAGGTAATGTATCCTCATATTTACGGAAAGTTAAATTGCAATGCAATTGTGGGTGCATTTTCGTTTAAGCCCCAACCTAACGGTGAGTTTACTTTTCCGGATGCAACCGAAAGTATTGACTTATTTCTTACAGAATCGCATTTTTTGCACTTGGCTGTCAAACAATTTAAAGAGCTAAAACAGCAGGCAGAAAAGGCAATGGCACAAGTAAGCGACGAGGAACTTTTTTATCAGGCTAACAGCGAATCCAACAGCATTGCCATCATTGCGCAGCATTTAAGTGGTAATATGATATCACGCTGGACTGATTTTTTAACCACGGATGGTGAAAAGGAAAATCGCGAACGGGATACGGAATTTGAACTTCACCTGCATACACGTGAGGAACTGATGGAGATTTGGGAAAAGGGCTGGACAGTATTTTTTAATTCCTTGGTTGCGTTAAAAGGGGAGGAGCTATTGAAATTAGTATACATACGCGGTGAAGCCCACTCGGTAATGAAAGCGATTTTACGTCAGATTGCGCACTATGCTGCGCACACAGGTCAAATAGTTTATTTAGCAAAGCAACTACGAGGAGATGCTTGGAAAACCCTTTCGATAGCTAGAGGTAAATCAAAAGAATTTAAGCCTTAATTGCAAACTTTTGATTTGAACCCACCAAAACAATTATTAATTCTTAAGAATAAAATGCAAGGAAATTTCAATCCTTGACTTTTCTTTATGTTCTTTGCAGCGAATTTTGCTGTATATAAACATGAGCATATCAATAATTATTTTACTTATTACGTGTGTGGTGTCGCTTATCGCATTTAATAAGCCCGATTGGATGCATCAGATGCGCTTTAATGCTTATGAAATCCATAACCGTAAACAAGGCTATCGTTTTTTAAGCTATGGATTAGTGCATGCCGATGGTTTGCATCTTTTTGTAAACATGTATGTGCTGTATAGCTTTGGAAACTGGGTGGAGTTTTTTTTCAGCCAGTATTTTCAAGAACGGAGCACGCTTTATTTTATATTACTTTATGTAGGCGCTTTATTTGCAAGTGTAATACCCGCTTACGAAAAGCATAAAAATCACAGTTATTACAATGCGGTGGGCGCTTCGGGAGCCATTTCTGCTGTTGTGTTTTCGAGTATTTTGTTTGATCCATTGGCACCTATGGGATTACTTTTAATTCCTTTTCACTTTCCGGCAGTAGTATTTGGAGTAGCCTACTTGGTGTATAGTTATTATATGGCGAAAAAAGGCACCGATTCAATTGGGCATGATGCACATTTTTTTGGAGCTTTGTTTGGCATTATGTTTACCATTTTATTGAATAAAAACATTGCCATTAATTTTTATTACCAGATGATAAACTGGTTTTCACGCTAAGTTTTATGAGTATACAATTAAATTATAGTAACCTGAATGGGGAGTTGATAGAAAGTGATAAACCTCTATTTACTCTTGCCAATAGAGCATTTCGCTATGGCGATGGGGTGTTTGAGTCGATACGAATAGTGGATGGTAAAGTACCATTTTTGCCTTTGCATGTGGCACGTTTAAAAAGGGCATGCGAATTTTTAAAGTTAAATGCAGCTGATTTTTTGAAAGAGGAAATCATAGCGCAACACTTGAAAAATTTAATGGAAAAAAATAAGATTTTACAAGGTGGAAAAATCCGAATTACTGTTTTCCGAGAGGATGGAGGCCTTTATACACCGCTTGCAAACAAAGCAAAATTTAGTATCGAAGCAGTTGCAATTGAACACAATCAATTTGAATTAAATACTAAAGGGTTACAGGTTGAACTTTATTCCGAAATCAAAAAGCAAATTCATCCGCTCTCCAATTTTAAAACAAACAACTGCCTGACTTATGTGATGGCAGGAATTTATAAAACCGAGAATAAATTTGACGATTGCATATTACTTAATGACAAAAGCCATGTGTGTGAAGCGATCAGCTCCAATTTGTTTTTAGTAATTAATGGAGCGCTATATACACCTACGCTAAGTGAAGGTTGTTTGGATGGAGTGATGCGAAAAATAATTCTTGAAACAGCTCCCAAACACCGTATCAATATTTATGAACCGGCAATTCTGCCAAACGATTTGCTGCGCGCAGATGAAGTTTTTTTAACCAATTCTATCAATGGGATTCAGTGGGTTGGCTCTTATAAAAACAAGCGCTACTTCAATACCACTTCCAGAAAAATTAACGCCATAATCAACGAATTAGTTCATTGAAGGGTTGTCCGGAAAATTACTTAAGAGGGCAAACTCTTCACCCATCGCTTTCATTACCTGCCGCCACATTTCTTTATCGCTGGCTTGCATAATCATCGATTTTGTGGAATTGGCAACAAACCAGGAATGTTCTTCCAATTCACGCGCCAACTGATTTGGCTCCCATCCGGAGTAACCTAAAAAGAATTTTATTTGATGCTCTGTTGCTTTCCCTTCAAGAATTAGGGTTTTTAATGATTCAAAATTGCCACCCCAAGATAAACCTTCAGATACCGGCAAACTTCCTTCAATTAACTCACCAAATGTGTGTAGGTAAAAAAGATTGTCGCGTTTCACAGGGCCGCCAAAATAAAGTGGAAAATCAAAACCTTTAAAATCATCAATAGCTTCGTTGAGGCGCATATCCACACGCTTATTTAAGATAAAGCCCACTGATCCATTTGAATTGTGCTCGGCAAGTAACACCACTGAACGTTTAAAATAGGAATCGGCTAAGGTAGGTTCCGATATGAGTAATTTGCCACGGGTTGCTTTTAGCTTATTTACGATCATGATTACTGTTTTTAGTACAAACGAAAAAAAGTGACTTTTAGTTGTTGCCTTGCAATTTTAATGCTAAACATTTTTTCAATTTTAAAGTTTATACTCACATACAAAAAAATGGTTTTTTACTTTAGGCGATTGGTACAATTTTATCGTTAATTGGTTTAGCCGATGGTGATAAATGTCAGTGCGGAATTAAAAATAGATTTCCATCTTTGTATGCTTATTAAAACGCACGCTTATGAATGACAAAATACGGCATCTTCGTCAGGAATATGCCCTTTCCACGTTACTCGAAGGGGAACATGATTTAAATCCCACACATCAATTTAAAAAATGGTTCGAAGATGCCATGAGTGCAGAGCTGCCCGAACCGCATGCCATGACTCTGGCAACTGTTTCGGCAGCGGGAAAGCCTTCTATACGTGTCGTTTTGTTGCGAAACTTTGATGCAGCCGGATTTGTTTTCTTTACTAATTACAAGAGTAAAAAAGGTGGTGACGCTTCTCAAAACCCGAATGTAGCCCTCAACTTTTTTTGGCAGCAAATCGAACGCCAAGTGCGCATTGAAGGTTGCATTGAAAAAATTAATGTAGAAGAATCCGAAGCTTATTTTAATTCGCGTCCACGTGAAAGCCAAATTGGCGCATGGGCATCTTTGCAAAGTTTGGAAATTGAAAGCAGAGCAACCTTAGAAGATCAGGTTCGATATTACACACAAAAATATGAAGGCGTTCCCATTCCTTGTCCACCACACTGGGGAGGCTACAGAGTGGTGCCCGAATATTTCGAATTTTGGCAAGGCCGTCCAAGTCGATTACACGACCGTATCAGCTATTCTTTAAAAAATGGAAGCTGGTTGATTTCGCGCTTAAATCCTTGATAATTTGTGGCTAAAATATAAAGAGCATTTATTACATTTGGCAATTATCTAAGACCCGAATTCAAGCGTGAGCGTAAGTTATAAATCCTTGTTGCACCAGTATTTTAAGATTTTATTTTTCTTTTGTGTATTACCCCAATTAGGCTTCTCACAAGTAACTCGTGTGAGCGGAAGGGTGTTCGATAGCGAAACAAAGGAACCCTTGCCGTTTGTGAATATTGTATTTAAAGGCACCCGCATTGGGACAACCTCTGATTTTGATGGAAATTTTTTACTAACCACCTCTGAAAAGGTGGACAGTATACTGTTTTCTTATATCGGTTACATTCCTAAATCTAAAGCGGTAAAGCGTGGTTTGGCTCAAGAAATAAAGGTGGAATTGAGTGTGAATGCTGTTGCTTTAAAAGAAGTAGTCATAAAACCCGGTGAAAATCCCGCCAATATTCTCTTCCGTAAGGTGATAAAGCACAAGGATGAAAATGACATTAAAAAGCTGGATGCCTATCAGTACGAAACGTATAATAAAATTGAAATCGACATCAATAATATTTCTCAAAAAATGAAAAAGCGAAGGCTTTTAAAGCCCTTTAATTTTGTGTTTGATAATATTGACAGTACCAATAAGGAGGAAAAGCCCAGTTTGCCAATGTTTATTACCGAAACACTAAGCGACTATTATTTTAAAAAGAATCCAAAATTTAAAAAGGAGATTATAAAGGCCAGTAAAGTGGCAGGAATTAAAAACGAAAGTGTTTCGCAAGTGCTGGGAAACATGTATCAGCAGGTGAATATCTATGACAATGCCATATTGGTTATTGATAAAAATTTTACAAGCCCGCTGTCTGACAATGGTTTGATTTTTTACCGTTATTACCTAATTGATTCCTTGTTTCTCGAGAATCATTGGTGTTATCATTTGCAGTTTAAACCCAAAAGAAAACAGGAATTGGCTTTTATCGGAAACATGTGGATTGCAGATACCACCTTCGCTGTAAAGCGTCTCGAAATGAGTATTCCGGATGATGCCAACATCAATTATATAGTTGCATTAAACGTAATTCAAGACTACAATTTGGTGGGCAATAATTGGATGTTGAGTAAGGATAAGCTGGTGATTGATTTTGCACTACTGGATAAAAAGATGATGGGCGTTTATGGGCGTAAAACAACTTCATACAAGAACATTATTATTAATCAACCCAAAGAGGAGAAATTTTATTCCAAAACCGATAACTTAATTGTGGAAGAAGGAGCGAACGATAAGGACAATAAATTTTGGGAAGAAGCGCGACATGATACCCTTTCGAAAAACGAAGAATCAATTTATCATTTGGTGGATACCATTCGCACGCTTCCTGCATTTAAGCGTTATTCAGATTTGGTGAAAACCCTTTACGGGGGATACTATGTGTATAAAATGATTGAGTTGGGTCCCCTTTTTTCAATATACAGTACCAATACAATTGAAGGCAGCAGGGTGCGTGTAGGAGGGCGAACAAGCAACTCATTTAGCAAGTGGTTTGAGCTAAATGGTTATACTGCCTATGGATTTAAGGACGAGAAATATAAGGTTGGTGCCGGCTTTCGCTGGATGTTGCAAAAGAAGCCAACCCGTCAAATGCTTTCTTTTAATTATAAAAACGATTACGAAATTTTGGGGCAAAATGCCAATGCCTTTCGGCAGGATAATTTATTTGTTACTATTTTTAGAAGAAATCCGCTTTCTAATTTAACAAGAGTGGAGCAATACCGCGGCTTTTACGATAAGGAATGGTTTAGTGGTTTTAATACAAAATTAATCCTCACCCATCGTATCATGACACCGTTGGGTAATACCAAATACAGGTACACGGAAAATATCGTGGATACCTTTAATATAGGGAATATAAAATCTTCTGAAATTGGCATTAATATTCGATTTGCGTATGGCGAGCGTTTCTTGGATGGAGAGTTTGACCGCGTTAGTTTAGGAACCAAATCACCCATTTTTCAAGTTCAGTTTACAGAAGGTTTTAAAGGGGTATTGGAGAGCAATTATGATTACAAAAAAATTGTTGTGAATATCGATGACCGTATCCGAATTAATCCGATTGGGTATACCAATTATGTGTTGGAGTATGGTAAAATATTTGGAAAAATACCCTATCCTTTGCTGGAGTTGCATCCCGGAAACGAGACCTTTGCTTATGATTTTTATTCCTTTAACCTCATGAATTATTTTGAGTTTGTGAGCGATGAGTATGCAAGTGCCAAACTGGTGCATCATTTTGATGGCTTTTTCCTGAACCGGATACCACTTTTACGTAAATTAAAACTACGTGAAGTTGCTTCTTGCCGGGCGGTTGTGGGGAAAGTGAGCGCTGAAAACAGAGAGGCTATTTTATTTCCCAACAACTTATATTCTCTCAATAAAGCAGGTTATACAGCTAGTTTGTTTGAGCACAACAAGCCTTATATGGAAGCAGGTGTAGGCATCGAAAATATTTTAAAATTTTTCCGTGTGGATGCCGTTTGGCGATTATCGTACCTCGACCATCCAAATATTGCTAAATTTGGAATCCGTGCCACCGTGCAGGTTATTTTATAAGCACTACATGATCTTAAGAACCGAAAATTTAATTAAAAAATACAAAAGCCGCACGGTAGTAAATTCCGTTTCGGTAAATGTGAAGCAAGGCGAAATTGTGGGCTTGCTCGGTCCGAACGGTGCCGGTAAAACAACAACCTTTTACATGACAGTTGGCTTAATAAAACCCAATGAAGGCAAAATTTATTTGGATGATCGTGACATTACCAATGAACCCATGTACAGACGCGCACAATTGGGAATTGGTTATTTGGCGCAGGAAGCAAGTGTGTTTCGTAAATTAAGTGTGGAAGATAACATTACCTGCATTCTCGAAATGACTAAGTTGAGTAAGGAAGAGCAAAAGGAAAAACTAGAGACCTTATTGGATGAATTTAGTTTGCAACACATCCGAAAAAACCGAGGCGATTTATTGAGTGGAGGTGAGCGCAGAAGAACTGAAATTGCACGCTGCCTGGCAGTTAGTCCGGCGTTTATTTTGTTGGATGAGCCTTTTGCAGGGGTTGATCCAATTGCTGTAGAAGATATTCAAAGCATCGTGTCCAAACTAAAAGAAAAGAATATCGGAATATTAATAACCGACCATAATGTGCATGAAACCTTAAATATTACCGATAGAGCCTATTTGCTTTTTGAAGGAAAAATATTAAAAGCAGGCACAGCCGAAGAGTTGGCGGCCGATGAAACAGTGCGCAGAGTTTACCTCGGACAGAATTTTGAATTAAGAAAATAGCAGTTACTCTGCAATTAAATCGAACTCGTAATGTTCCATGATTTGATTTGCCAGCAGTTTTTTACAGGCTTCGTCCACTTTCGAATGCGCTACTTCTTTTGATTCCGCTTCCACTTCTAATGAAATGTGTTTTCCGATTCTAACATTTTCAATTTCTGAAAGGTGCAGGTTTTTCATGCTTGCAGTAACCGCTTTCCCTTGTGGATCTAATAAAGCTTTTAAAGGCATTACATTAATTTCAGCTCTGAATTTCATTTGATTTTTTGCTTTTGATAAGGTTGTTAAGGAAGGACAAAACTACATACAAAATAATTAATAGTGCTATTCCTGTAAATTTAAAAACTGCTAATAATACTGAGGCTAGTAGGAGAAAAATGAATCGAATTTCATTCCCTTTCCAGCCAAGGTTTTTAAATTTTAGCGAAAAGAGAGGCAATTCGGCTACCATTAGTAAGGAACAAATAAGGGTTGTAGGAATTAAAAAAGTGAGTCGATGCAATGCAGGTGCTAAAAACGATTCCGGTTGAAAAATAAGAATGAGCGGGAAAGCGGCTATAAATATAGTGTTGGCAGGAACTGGTACACCAATAAAGGATTCGGTTTGACGCGTATCGATATTAAATTTAGCCAATCGAATGGCCGAAAAAACCGGAATGAATAGCGAAATGTAAGCAAGGTTCCATTTAAAGTCAGAATTGGCAAGCATTCCATAGGTTTCGAAAATGGAAGTAGTAAGGAGTTGGTACATGATAAAACCTGGCGCAACGCCAAAAGTAACCATATCGGCAAGGGAGTCGAGCTGTTTGCCTATTTCGGATTTAACATGTAATAAACGCGCAACAGCACCATCTAAAAAATCCAAAACAGCAGCAGCAGCAATAAGATAAGCGGCCATATCGAGTGCTTTATGAAATATGCTCACAATGGCCAAGCAGCCGCAAACCAAATTTAGGCAAGTAATAAAATTAGGAATGTGTTTTTTCATGATTTAGGATGCAAAGAAAGGTATTTTTTGAGAACTTTATAATTGGTTGTTTTTTCCTTAATTGGTTTAATTAAGCATTTGGTTTATTTGGAAGTAGCATATGTAAAGTGCACCGCACGAAGCTTAGCTTCGCGGGTAATGTGTACTTTTTTCTAATACCTTGTGGACTATTTGAACAGCATTACAGCGAACCCGAGCAAAGCTCTTCAGATTAAAAGCCGCACGAAGCTTAGCTTCGTGGGTACTGTTTTTTTTAATTCATCCAAAAAGGCGTTAGCAAAAACAATCCTTCTCTTGCCATGATAGCGCTAGGAATTAGAAAATTTAGGAGCAGTATCGTTGCGGCAAATTGGATGAATTTTTTGTTGCCCCATTCTTTTTGCAATTTTTGTAAGGATAGTAGCACGGCAGGAAATGCAATGCACATCATTCGTGTAATATCATAGGCAATGAGGTATTGCAGTAAGGGAACCAGCAGCAGTGAAAGTAGGGAAAGCCCTAGCCATTTTTCTTTGTTTTTAAACGCATACATCATCCCAAGTAGTGGAAAAATCCAACTCAGTTTAAAGCAAAAAAAGATGCCTGCAGGGATTTTATTCCAAACGCTTGCACAGGCTTCAAGGTTTTCGTCCGAAAAATAAAAAGCAAGGGAATATTCAGGCTCAATTTCGCTGGCTACCCACATCCGGAATGCCATCAGCGGAAGCAAAGCGCAAAAATAAGTTAGCAATGTTGAAAAATAAGTGGTTTTAAAACTCATTGAATACAGCAATAACGCTGGAAATAGAAAAGCACAGTTTTCGTGATTTAGCAATGCTAGCGCATAAAAAATAGCTGATTTTTGGGGTGATTTTTGAGCAAATTGAAAGGCAAGAAAAATAAAGAAAAATGAAATTGGGTCAGTATATCCGGGCGAAAACAATGGGATTAGCACTAAGGAGGAAAAGGCAATGATGGCAACGTAGAGTAAAGCAACTAGCGGACTGCAATCATTTTTACGCTGAAAATAATAAATGGCAGAAAGGAAGAAAAAGGTGAACATCAACGGAAGTAAATAGAATAAATCCCCTCTTAAAAAAAGCAAATAGCCCAACAATGGCCCAAGAATTCGGTTTTGTAAAGCATAGTTTTGTGTAAAATCAAACGGCGCGGTCGACATTCTTGCGAAGACACTGCCATGGTACATCGAATTGAATAGTGGTTGTGCATAGAGCATTGCTAATCCCAAAAAAAGTAATCCAACCAACAAGGAGCAAAAAAATAGTGAGGTTTTACTTTCAAGTTTTAAAAGTATGACATTCATAAAGTGTTTGTCGTTTGTTATCAAGGCAGCGCTCACAAGTTATTTTACAGGTATAGGTTTGGGCCTGAACTTATCTTTTAATTTTAAAAAATTTCGTTCATAGAACTCATAGCTGGCAATTGTTACAGCAATAGTAAGGATTAACAACAGTAGCGGGTTAAGAATAAAAATTTGTAATGCCGAAAAGGACCAGCCATAGTGCTCACTGAGCTTAATAAAAATAGTGATAACAACGCCATGATAGCAATACAGGCCGAATGAAGCATTGCCGAGATAATTGCTCCATTTCCATTTACCAAGTCGAAAGATAGACTCGGTACAAAAGGATTGTTCAAAAATAATGAATCCAAAAAACAATGAAAAGATAAGCCGTTCAAAGGTTTGCAAGAGTGGGGTACAATAAATGCTTTTGTAAAAAATGATGTTTAAAAACATCAAGAAATAAATTGAAAAAATTTGAATCTTGGGCAACGTTTTTAAAAAATGAAAAGCCTTTGTTTTATTAAAGGAAAGGTAGGCCACCAGCGCACCTATGGAGAAGTTGGCAAGTGTACTGGCTGTGTGGAAATACAATTTTTTTTGGTCTGTTAAATTCATCCAACGAAAAAGCAGCGAAATCCCAATCAAAATAAAACAAAAGGGAAGCAAGTATTTTTTTAAGAACTTGAGCAATATCGCCCAGCAAAAATAAAATTGCTCTTCCACCGAAACCGACCATAAAATCACCAAAAAGAACAAAAAAGTATCGCCTTGTTCCACGATATAGAAATTCAAAATAAAAAACAAAAAGTAAGGCAGGGGCGGCAATTGAGCGGTAGTAAAGAATTGAGCAGCCAAAAAACCAATTCCCACAATTAAAAAATACAAAGGCCAAATACGCAAACTACGGCGCATAACGAAGTTTTTGAAATTAAAAGCAGCAGCATTTTGATATTCTTCCAAAATTATCCATGTGATAAGGAAGCTCGACAAAACAAAAAAATAGTCCAAGCCCAAAATTCCAACTTTTAAGTGAGTTTCAACAAAATGATAGGTTTGGGAGTTAAGTACAGCGGGGTTTTGTGAGAAAAAAACATGGGTAAAAAAAACGGGAATAAAGGCAAAAAAACGTGTCGCATCCAGGTTGGGAAAATAAGTTTTGGGAGCGGATTGCATGTAGTATTTAATTATTTGCCTAGTACAATTTTAATTAAAAAATTCAGTTATCGATTAGTATTTGAAATATTTGAATTGAATAAGTAATTTCACCAACCATATACTGAGAAATGATACAACGGAGATTGATTTTGACCCTTTTGACCATTACTTGCTTAACTGCCCAAGCGCAAACGCGTAAATACAGCAATGAGTTTTTAGCCATTGGAGTAGGGGCAAGGGCTTTAGGAATGAGTAATGCGAGTGTTGCAACAGTAAGCGATGTCACTTCAGGCTATTGGAATCCTGCAGGTTTAGCAGGTTTGAAAAATAATTTTGAAGTGATCCTTATGCATTCCGAATACTTTGCGGGTATTGCCAAATACGATTATGGTGCATTGGCAAAGCAAATTGACAGCAGCAGTTCAATTGGGTTGAGCATTGTTCGATTTGGTGTGGATGATATTCCCAATACTACCGAACTGATTGATGCCAATGGGCAAATTGATTATGACCGCATTACTACCTTTTCGGCAGCGGATTATGCATTTATCCTATCCTATGCTAAAAAATTGAAAATTGAGGGTTTAAAAATTGGTGCGAATGCAAAGGTTATACGACGTAAAGTTGGTGATTTTGCAGGTGCATGGGGTTTTGGTTTAGATGCCGGTGTGCAATACCGCAGCGGAGATTGGAAGTTGGGTGCCATGGTGCGGGATGTATCTACCACCTTTAATTCCTGGACCTATAACTTGGATGATCAAACAAAATACATCTTTGAACAAACCGGTAACGAATTGCCTCAAAATGGCTTAGAAATTACCTTGCCTAAATTAATTTTAGGAGTGGGAAGAACTGTAGCTTATAAAAAGTTTAGCGGACTTGCTGAAATTAACTTGGATGCAACCTTTGATGGTAAACGCAATGTGATTTTTAAAGGCGACCCAATAAGTGTTGACCCGCATATTGGGATAGAAGTTGGATATGACAATTTGATTTTTTTGCGTGGAGGTATTGGAAATATACAAAAGGTGCAGGATTTAAATGCATTGGCAAGCTATGTTACACAACCTAACATTGGAGTGGGAGTGAAGTTGTTTAAATCACTTTCAATAGATTATGCATTGGCTAACGTGGGTCAAAACTTTGGCTTGTTGTCGCATGTGTTTTCGATAAAAGTGGATTTGAATCCCAAGCATTAATATTTTGCGCACGCAAGCTATTTCAATAAATTGAAATAAAAAATATGAAGAAACTTTACCTCTTAATTGTGTTGTTGATTCCATTTTGTTTGAAAAGTGCTGCGCAAGCCACTAGCAACAATTGGATAAAATACACGCAATCCTACTATAAGTTTCCGATTACCAAAACCGGTGTGTATCGCATCACGCCAACTACACTTTACAATTCGGGGATAAATTTTTCGAATGTTCATCCACAAAACTTTCAGCTTTTTGGGCGCGGTAAAGAAATTCCGATTTATGTAAAAAATGAAACCGACCTCGATGGAATCTTTAACAACAACGATTATATAGAATTTTACGCAGAGCGCAACGATGGCTGGTTAGATAGTTTAGTTTATGATTCTCCCGGGAATTGCACCAACCCATACTTCAGTTTGTATACCGATACTGCCTATTACTTTTTAACCTGGAATTCGGTATTTAATAATCCACGTATGCAACTTGTAGGAGCGGATACTAGCGGAATTACCACTTTTATTCCGGAGCCGTATTACATGCAGGAGCGCTTAACTTACTTTAAAGAAAAATATTATCAAGGGGAGTCGGATGTAACTTTAATTACTGATCCGGAATACACTAAAGGGGAAGGTTGGATGTGCAATTATTTTACTCCCGGCAACGATAAAAATATTAGTTTTTCTACTGCAAATCTTTATCCTGCTGGGCAAGATGCCAGTTTAAAAATGAATGTGGTAGCCTTTACCAATGATTTTCAATTTCATGAAAACAATCAAATTCGGATTGAACTAAATTCAACTGTGCTGAGTGATACCATGTCTATTGGCTATGCCTCGTTTCAACACAATTTCCCAATTGCACCCGCCTTATTGGCGAGTGGTACATCGAGTATCACTATTAAAAGTATTGCTATTCCGGGTGTTAATAATCCGCAATCGCTTGCTACTGCTTATGCCCGATTGATGTATCCTCATACCTTTGATTTAGAGAATTCAGATTCGGTTTACATTCGCATTTTTGGCATAACACACCAATTGAAAGCGCGTTTTGATATCAGTAATTTTTCAGCATCCTCAACCGTTTTTTTATATGATTTAAAAGATGGGCGGCGCATTCAAGCTAAGGCTGTTCCGGGAGGCTATCAAATTTTGTTTCCGAACTTAAACAATGATTTCGAAGGCTATTTGACATCCGAAAGCCGAATTAATTATGTCCCAAGAGTTATGCCGGTGAGCACAAATCCGGCTTCTCGCTTCACCGATTATGCCAATCAATTGTCGGAGCAAGCAGATTACTTGCTGGTATCACACAAAAGTTTGTTGCCCGAAGCTATTAATTACAAAGCTTATCGTTCTTCTTTTGCAGGAGGTTCGCACAATGTAGTACTTGCCTTGAGCGATGAATTGTATGATCAGTATGGCTATGGCGTAAAGCGCAATCCAATTGCCTTGCGCAAGTTTGCTGAAGATGCATTAAAAAACTGGGGAAAAAAGGCGTCCTATCTATTCTTGTTAGGAAAAGGAATTACGGCCAATGAGTTTGGGCCACAGGATTTGAATTTTAGATATTCTTCTACCATAATTGATCAATGTTTGGTGCCTTCATTTGGGTATCCACCATCCGATAATTTAATTACAAATCATATAAATGATTCCTTGCTTTTTGCTCCTGCAATTCCTACCGGAAGGCTTGCAGCTGCGACAAATCAAGACGTTGCCAATTATCTTAATAAAGTACAACAATACGAAAGTGCCACGCGCGCAGTATGGATGAAAAATGTATTGCATTTTGGTGGTGGTAACAGCAGCAATGAACAATTGCAATTTTCGAATAACCTTGATACCTATAAAGCGATTTTAGAAGACACAGCTTTTGGAGGAAGCATTCATACATTTCTGAAAACTACCTCAGCACCAATTCAAATTACATTATCAGATTCGGTGAAACAATTAATAGAAACGGGTGCTTCTTTAATGACCTTTTTTGGTCATGCCTCCGGAACTAGTTTCGATCAGAGTATTGATGAGCCTTCGGGATATAATAATACAGGCCGCTATCCGCTCGTGGTTGCCAACTCTTGCTTTTCGGGAAATATTCATAATCCGGTAGGATTTGGTGAAAGCCGAATAAATGAAAATTATGTGCTATATCCCAATGGTGGGGCAATTGGATTTATAGCGCAAGTAGGACAAGGTATTTCTCAATACTTGCACAATTATTCCACCAATTTTTTCACTACGATTGGAAAAACCGATTATGGGAAGCCCATTTCTTTTGCGATGAAAAAATCCGTGCTAAACATTCAGTCGAACTTTTTATATATGAAAGCGCTGTGTCTCGAAATGACTTTACATGGCGACCCTGCTTTGGTTTTAAATGCTTTTGCTAAACCCGATTATCAAATTGAATCGCCTGATATTTTCTTTACTTCAGGTATACAAGGAAACAATTCTATCACCGCAAATTTGGATTCATTTTTTGTGAATGTGCGGGTAAATAATATTGCAAAAGCTATTGATGATTCCAGTGTAATTCAGTTAAAGCGAATTTTTCCGGGAAACATTGCTCCTAAAGTATACACCAAGGTAATTCCGGGTGTGCATTACAGCGATGTGTATGCTTTTAAACTTCCGGTTGATCGCGTGAATGGAATTGGATTGAATAAATTTGACGTGATAGTGGATGAGGGAAATGTGATTGATGAACTTGATAACAGCATTAATAATGCGGCCGTTAATACATTAAATATTGCTTCCGGATTTATTTCGCCGGTCTATCCATATCCGTTTGCTATTGTTCCCGACAACCGTATAAGTCTTGTTGCTAGCACCTTTGACCCACTTGCGCCCTCGGCGCGCTATTTTATTCAAATTGATACCAATGAAGCATTTAATAGTTTTCAGGCATTTTATCGCGATACTACTATTGTTTCGGCAGGTGGCGTTTTGAAATGGAAAGTGCCTTATATTTTACAAGATAGTACGGTTTATTATTGGAGAGTAAGTCGTGATTCAACCGGAACGCATCAACCTATATTTTGGAAACAAAGTTCATTTCAATACATTAAAAACAAAACTGGCTGGGCTCAGGCACATTTTCCACAATTTAAAAAGGATGAATTTAAATTTTTGAATTACGATAGTTTGAATCGTAAATTTAGTCTGATTCCGGCGCAAAAGAATTTGTTTTGTCAAACCTACGGAGTGCCTACTATTCCTGATTTGTATGCTACTTCTTATTCCATTGACGGGCAATTGCAAGAATCTGCAACTTGTGGCGGCGGATTTAAGATACAAGTTGGAATTATTGATGGCACTACCTTGGAAGCTTGGGCAACACGATTTATTGATACTACCGGAGGTTCCACTTTTACATATAATCCTCGACATAATTTAGGAAACGGCAACGACAATAATAATTGCCCAAATCGTTATGGCCCCATGAAATTATTTACGTTCAGCGCCGGCGATTCACTTCAAATGGAGAATCTTGGTAAATCATTGCTCGACAGTATTCCGGTTGGAAACTACATCCTAGCGTATACCTGGGGATATGCCAATCCGGGTTGGAAAAACAAAGCCAGAATTTTTGATTATTTTGATACGCTAGGTTTTGCTGCATTGCGTACAATTTACGGCACAAAGCCATGGATTTATTTTGCAAAGGTAGGCGACCCAAGTTCGGTGCACGTTGTTATTGGC
Organism: Bacteroidota bacterium; assembly: GCA_016721765.1. Taxonomy (NCBI): domain Bacteria; kingdom Pseudomonadati; phylum Bacteroidota; species Bacteroidota bacterium. Next base: position 831,835 of record JADKHO010000004.1, on the reverse strand, counting down.
GATACAGGACATGTTCAAATTAGTTTAAGCCAAAACATGAGTAACAGCCGTAAAAGCGGTGAAATTATTTCCGGCTTAATTGGTCCTTCGGCCAGATGGGATTCCTTGCATTGGCAAGCGCAATCAATCGAACAGCCAACGAATGATAATATTCGATTTAGAGTGTATGGGGTGAATGTTAATGGGCAGGAGATTATATTGAAGGATTCAGCTGCATTCAGAGCAGATATGAGCATTCAAAATATTAGTGCGGCACAATATCCTTACCTGCGCCTCAGTGAGTTTACCGAAGACGATATCAGTTTCACTGCATCACAACTTAAGCGCTGGCAAGTGATTTATGAAGAAATTCCGGAGGCTGCCGTAAATCCGCTGCTTAGCTATAATTTTGAAAGTAGCCAAGTGTTGGAAGGGGATTTGGTAAAGTTTAAAGTAGCCATCGAAAACATCAGCAACATAAATATGGACAGCCTATTGGTTCGTTTTTGGCTGGTTGATAAAAACAGAGTGATTCATGAACTCAAGTCGCAACGCTACAAAAAATTACTTGCTCACGATACATTAGTTGCCAGCATTGCCTTCTCAACATTAGGTTTTGATGGAATAAATACCTTATTTATGGAAGCAAATCCAATTAAAACAGGAAGTGCTAACTACGATCAAGCGGAGCAATTTCACTTTAATAATTTTGCTTTAAAAGAATTTACGGCTACAAAGGATAAAGTGAATCCATTGTTGGATGTAACTTTTGACGGGGTGCATATTTTGGATGGAGATTTAGTTTCTGCAAAACCTGCCATTTCGGTTCAATTAAAGGATGAAAGCAATTATTTGGCTTTGGATACTTCTGTGTTATTTAAAGTGTTTATTCGCTATCCCAATCAAAATGCCGATGTGTTGATTCCATTTGATGGGGCTTCACTACGTTTTATCCCTGCTCAGTTGCCGGATAATAGATGTAAAGTGGAATATAGCCCCAATCTGAGTGAAGATGGTGTGTATCAATTAATCGTTCAAGCACGCGACAAATCCAATAACCGTTCAGGTGATATTGATTATCGAATCAGTTTTGAAGTAGTAAACAAATCGAGTATCACCGAAGTGATGAATTATCCGAATCCGTTTAGTACCTCTACACGCTTTGTGTTTACCTTAACGGGAAGTGAAATTCCGCAAAATTTTAGAATCCAAATTATGACTATCAGTGGGAAAGTTGTTCGAGAAATTTTTCAAGATGAATTGGGGCCGATTCACATTGGAAGAAACATCACCCAATATGCCTGGGATGGGAAAGATAACTTTGGCGATCAATTGGCCAACGGAGTTTATTTTTACCGCACCGTTACAAAACTAAATTCTGAGAACATCGAAAAACGTGAAACACAAGCCGATGGTTATTTTAAAAAGGGCTGGGGCAAAATGTATTTACTTAAATAATTGCAAGCGTCAGCAGTGAGGAGATGAGTAGGATGTGGCGTAATTTTTTTCCTTATGTTAGAGTTTCGGCTAAGCTTGTAGCGCAGCTTAACCGACAAAGAAACTACCTCAAAAAATATCTCGAACCACATTTAGCAGCTGCCCAAAAATCCAATGATGGAAGTCTTGAAGCAGCCGATTTTGCTAAGATCAGAAATTATTATGCGCTTTTTGTTGTTGCAATAGTTGGCGAAAACTATTGTACGCTGCGAGGAAGTAAAATGACTGAAAGGGAACGAAAAGTACTTACTTTTCAAGGAGCTCTTACCGGTTTGTACGATGATTTTTTTGATCACCCCAAGCGTAAAAATGCCCGCGTAATGGAAATGATGGACAATCCTTTCTCCTATGCGGCAGAAAATTCAGTTGATAGATTATTTTTATTTTTTCTGCAACAAGTGCATCAGAACTTGGAAGATAAAAAGGATTTTGATGCAATGTTTCTTCATATTTACAAGGTTCAAATTGAAACCGAAAAGCAAATCAATTCAAATTTATCTGCGCAAGAATTAAAGAAAATCAGCAGCGACAAAGGTGGCCTCTCGCATTTATTTTACCGTATCACACTCTCAAATCCATTGGGGCAAAAAGAACACGATTGCATATATGAATTGGGAAGTTTGCTGCAACAGGTGAACGATATTTTTGATGTGTGGAAGGATAGTATGAATGGAATTTCAACCTTTGCAACGGCATCAAAGGATATGAGGCAAACCAAACAAGAATTCGAAAACCAATTGCAAAAAGTGTATGAAATGGTTTTGGCATTGGATTATGATAACAAGAACAAACGCAATTTTTTTCTTCAGCTTATGATTTTGATTGGAATGGGAATCGTAAGTTTAAATCAATACATTGGCTTACAAGAAGGTGCACATAAGGAATTTAATCCGCATGATTTTACGCGACACCAGTTGGTTTGCGACATGCAGCGAAAATCGAATTTAGCAAAGCTTATGAAGGTTTGTCTGAGTTTTGACTTTAGATTTAAAAAAATCCGGCAGTGAAAAATTAATTCAATTTATAAGGAACTATCAACTGAAATTCGGGAATCAATACTTCAAAATAGGCTCCATCCGATTGACGCACCATAGTGTAGGTTCCATGCATTTTGCCCAAATCGGTATTTAAATTACAAGCACTTTCGTATTCATAAATTTGACCTGGTTGTAATACCGGTTGTTCACCCACAACGCCTTCACCTTCTACTTCCGATTGTTCACCTGAACTATCAAAAATATACCAATGCCTGCGTAGCAATTGCACTGCAAATTCATTTTGATTTTCAATTATGATGTGGTAAGAAAAAATAAAATGCAGGTTATCAGGACTGGAAAATTCTTCCTGATAGCGCGTATTTACTGAGATGCGGATGCCTTTTGTAATTTCTGTTACCATTCGAATGTAAAACTTCGGCAGCAATAATAGCAATAAGTTTTTCTTTCACACAAGTAACCATCGAAATTTTCTTAACAGATTTTTGTTCTTAAAAGGGATTGGAAGCAATTTTAACAATTTACATTTTTTATTTTCCTGTGCTGTTTAATCGTTTATAACCGATTAACTGATAATAATAAGTGCCGAATGTTTTGTAGTAAACCAAAATATAATAATCGTTTTCTGTTTCGTAATGATTGGCTTCGAAGGTACTTTCATCTGCAATTGTTTCTCCGTTTTTCAAAACCACGTAGGAATAATTGTAATACCCTTGTTTTAAATATGGACTCGCCACATAAGTTGAAAAAGTAGTGTCGTAATTCATTTTAAACTCGGGCAAATAATTCCAATTGCTAAGGGCACCAAAAACATATACCTCCGCATTTTGCAAGGGTTCAACGCATGGTAAAGAAAAATGAACATAGGCATAATCTCCATCCGTGTCACCATCATATCCCGCTAAGGTGCGAATAACATAACTCCCATTGATGTCGCGCATAGAACTATAACGCTTAAATGCTCTTTTTTCTTCCGGAAGGAGATACACATTGTTTTGCTTTTTTTCATCAAAAACAAAGCGACTGATGCGTTCATTAGGTGCGTTAAAAACTTTATCTTCAAAATAGCGAAACTCATTTCCGCCATTAAAAACGTTGCCTTCATCATAATCGTAAACCAATTGTCCGGGTTTCGTAAATGTTGGCTTGAGTGAAGTGATGGCATTGTCGAAACGCTGATTTTGAAGCAGCGTAACTTTTAAATTTTCGAAAGGGTCGTTAATTTCAAAATCGGGATTATTAATGTTAAAATCTACTTCTTGTTTTGTATAGCGGTCGTTAATAATTGTTGCAACTTTGGCACTTCCCACAACATCCACTTTTTTATCGTACACCAAAAATCTACGCGTAAGCACCACATTTTGTTCATCGTAATCTTGAAAAACTTTAATAATGTAATTGCCTGATTTTGTAATTTTTATTCCGTCTGTTGGAAATACTAAATTAAAATGGGTGTAACGTTGAATGGAATTAAATGAAAATTTATAGTCTGTAATAAGTTCGTCATTAAATCCGGAAAGGTAATCACTGCGCACCATATTCGTTGGGTTCCATGAGGCATCGCAGTGTATCAAGGTATAATTATATGTTTTTCGATCGGCATCCAAATCGTCAAAACTCAATTGCAATTTATCTTCGCCGTTTAATTCAATAATTGGAAAGGCAAGTTCTGCGCCTGATGGAGCAAGTTGAACCGTTTTAATATTTTCTTTATAGATAATGTTTTCAAAACGCAGGTAATCGGGAGTAAAATAATCTTCAGTACTTTTATGAGGCAACACATGAGAAGCACTTACTCTTTGTGATAGCATAAAAAATTGAAATAGCAGCACGCAAGCAAATAATTTCATCCCTATCGTTAATGAGCCTGCAGTAGTATCTTCAAGGATTTTAATAGATGCAATGAAGCTGGTTTTAATTTTAGAATATGCCTTAGTTTTATTTTTCAAGATAAATTTTTTCAAGTTCAGAAATCATGGTTTTTAAGGAGAAGAGTTGAGTGACATCGTTCAATCCATTTTTTATTAGGGTGCTTTTCAGTTCCTTATTTTGAAGTATAAGTTTCATACCATCATAAATTTCTTCTTCCTTTTCATAGTCTACCACCACCGCATTTTTTTTGTCAACAATAAAATCATGTGCAATTCCCGAAAGGGTAAATACAGAAGGAATTCCGGCTGCTAAGGCTTCTACATAGGTTTGTCCAAATGCTTCTGCATGCGCATTAATAGGTACATGCACAAACACATCAAATAAGTGATAGAGTGCTGCATTGTCGTATTCGAATTCAACTTCAAGAAAATTTGTGGAAGGAATTTGTTTCAGCAATTCTTTAATACGCAAAGCATCGTTACCATTCGTATTTGCCAATACTAATTTTACATTTGGAAAATCAACTAATAGCTTTTTAAAAGCCGGAATAATGTGTTGTACCCCTTTCCACCAAGTATAACGCGAAACAACACCAATTATTGGATACTGTTGTGAAGCATTGTATTTGTTTTTTATAGCTTGGATACGATCGGCAGATACAGATGAAAAAAAATCTAAATCAAAACCATGGTGAACAATTACTATTTTATCTTTTTTAACTCCTTCTTGTTGTATTAAAATGTTTTTCACATTTTCAGTGATAGCAATTATTTTTGTGGATATAAAATTAATCCACCTATCGTATTTTATGGCATTGGGGTGGTACATGTGATGCTGAGAAGCATGGTGTCGCGTGTGAATTCTTTTTTTTATGCCACAAATTCGTGCTGCGGTTAAACCGAGTAGGGAGGCAGTAAACAGGTGGGTATGCACCATGTCGGCTTTTGATTTTCTCAAATGATTAATTAGGGAAAGAAGCGCTGCCGGATACTGTTTTTTTGATTTGGCCTCTACTAAATAAAAGGGTACCGCTTTTTTACTCAAATAATTTTTAAAATAAGATTCGGAGGAATTTATCAATACGAATTCAAGCTCGAATTTACTTCGGTCTATATTTTCAACTACCCACTCAAATGCAATGGCACGGTCGATATCCGAGATAATATAGATGAGTTTAATTTTTTCCTTTTTCACCGGAAATAAAGATATGATTTATTATTGGCTACGCTTTACACGGATTGCGAAAGTAAATAAAATTGATGCAGCAAGCATTTTTTTCCTGAAACGAGTATGCGCACTATAATTTCAAATTTCTTTACTTTGTAACCTACAAATACAATCCTCATGAGAAAGAAAATAGTGGCCGGTAACTGGAAAATGAATTTAACTTTTGCAGAAGCCCAGTTGTTGGCTTCTGATGTAGTAAAAGAATTTGCTGCAAATACTCCTGATGGAGTTGAATTGGTTCTATGCCCATCCTTTCCATTTATAATGGAAGTGCATGCTAAAATTCCTTCCAATAGCAGCATTTCTGTTGGAGCTCAAAATTGCGCAAGCGAAAGTGCAGGTGCCTATACCGGTGAAGTATCGGCAAAAATGATCTCTAGTTTAGGCGTTACCTATGTAATTCTTGGGCATTCAGAAAGACGTGCGATGTTTCACGAGACCGATGAATTGTTGGTGAAAAAGCTGGGACAAGTTTTGACAAATAATCTTAATCCTATCTTTTGTTGTGGCGAAACATTGGCAGAGCGGGAGGCAGGAAAGCATTTTGAAATAATAAAAAATCAACTGGTAAACGGGCTTTTTCACCTCGCTTCTGCAGATTTTGCGAAAGTTGTAATTGCTTATGAACCGGTATGGGCAATTGGTACGGGGGTAACAGCAAGTTCAGCCCAAGCGCAAGAAATACATCAGTTTATTCGAGAAGTGGTGACCGATAAATATGGAGATGCAGTTGCGATAGATTGCTCCATTCTCTACGGTGGGAGTTGTAATGCCGCAAATGCAAAGGAGCTTTTTGCCAATGCAGATGTGGATGGTGGACTTATTGGTGGTGCAGCTCTAAAAGCGAAGGACTTTGTGGCCATTGCAAATTCATTTTAAATTCAGGCACTTAAGTTGTAATAGTTTATACTTTAAAATTAATCGAATGTTCCTATTTTGTTGAAAAGTAAGGAACAAACTAATTTAAGTTTTCTTTTATATTTGAACGATTGAGATTATCCCTACAAAAGTCTCAAATTCAACTGCTGCATGGATTATATTGAAGTCAATTTTGAACTCGTGCCACTTCATCCTTTTGATGATATTCTCACTGCCGAACTTGCAGAAGTTGGGTTTGAAAGTTTTGTCAACCTAGATACCGGCTTGCAAGCATTTATTCAAAAGGGCTTATTTGATGCAGCAAAATTAGCTAAGCTGCTTGCTGCTTATGCGGAGCGCGGATGTAAAATTTCTTTCACAAAAAAGGAAATACCTGCTCAAAACTGGAACGCTTCTTGGGAAAGTAATTTTGAACCTATTGATGTGGATGGTATTTGTACAGTGCGCGCTCCTTTTCATCCAAAAACAGCCACAGCAAAATACGATATTATAATTGAACCCAAAATGTCGTTTGGAACAGGACATCACGAAACCACCTATTTAATGTTGCAGCAATTACTAGCTATGAATATTGCCGGTAAAAGTTTGCTTGATATGGGATGTGGAACTTCAGTGTTGGCAATCTTAGCTGCAAAACTAACTGCTAAGGAAGTGTTGGCTATTGATAATGATTCTTGGAGTTATGAAAATTCACTTGAAAATTGTGCTTTAAATAGTTGTCCACAGATATGCGTTAAACTTGGAGATGCCGCACTTTTAAAAGGGCATAAATTCAATATTATTTTGGCCAATATTAATCGAAATATTTTGCTTAACGACATGTTTCATTACTATGCTGCATTGGAGGAAAAGGGTGAATTGTTAATTAGTGGATTCTTTGATGTGGATACACCTTTATTATTTGAGCACGCACAAAAATTGGGTTTTCATTTGGTTAAAAAAATCACTAAAAATAATTGGGCTTTAATAGGATTACAAAAATAAATACAATGAATAAAATCAAACTTCTTCTTGTTGTTCTCATCTTTTCCATTGGAATGGAGAATGCTTTTTCGCAAACACTAGTGAAGAAAGTATTCCCGGATGACCCAACTGAGTTTCTTAAAAAAATTAAAGATCAAATGGAAGACCAAGATAAAAAGGCAACTCATGAATTTATGGAGCTTTTTGAAGTGGCTTGGAATGGTCAAAAATTTACCAGCAGTCAGCAAGGTATTATGATTAGTACTTGCAACTTGATGTTTGCAAAGCGCCTTAAGATGTTTCCAGATTTTAAAAATTATTTGTCTTCGGCTATGAACTTTGTTAACTCCGGTCAAACCGATAAAAGTTTTACAGCCTGGCAATTAAGTATTGATAAAATTCTAGGAAAAAGTGCCAACAAGTTCAGCGATTTTATTGAGATGAGCGATAACTTATTTTCTACCAATACCATTTTCAAAAATTCAACACTTGAGTGGAAAGCTAGTGGGAGCAATTATACTTTTGAATTCGACAGTGTTCCCAAAGTGGTGTTTGGTGAAACGGATTTGCGCTGTATTATTAAGGATGATAGTTCAGTTATTTATTCTACCCAAGGAACCTATTATCCCAGTACTCAGCGTTGGATAGGGAAGGGAGGAACGGTAAATTGGAGACGCGCCGGAGTGCCTGCTGAGCAAGCTTATGCTGAGTTAAAAAGATATTCTATTGTATTTAAATCATCACAATACCGTGCCGATTCTGTCTTGTATCATAACACTATTTATTTTCAAAAGCCACTACTCGGGGTATTACAAGATAAAGTATTTGTGAACATGACCGAAGAGCGCGCCGTGTATCCTCAATTTGATTCGTATGATAAACGTTTGGTAATTGCCAACATTTATCAGGATGTGGATTATGATGGAGGCTTTTCGGTAAAGGGCTCTAAAATAATTGGAACAGGCGACAGAGACAATCCTGCGTTCTTAAAATTTTTCCGTAATAAGAAATTGTTTTTAAAGTCCGCCTCCTTGCAGTATATCATGAAGCCGGAACGCATTACTTCCGACAAAGCAGAAATAACTTTTTATTTTGATGGGGATTCTATCTATCATCCAGGCTTGCAGCTAAAGTTTAGTTATAAGGATAAGGAAGTGGTACTCATCCGCGACCAGCAAGGAACGGCTAGAACGCCCTATTTTGATAGCTTTCATAAACTTGACATGTATTTTGAAGCCTTGTATTGGCGAATGGATGAACCAAAAATTGAATTAAAAAATATTAAAGGTAGTGCTGAAAGCTCAGCTCTATTTGAGTCCTCTGCATTTTTTAGAGCTGCGCGTTTTGAGCGTTTGCAAGGTATGGATGATGTGAATCCCTTGTACCGCATTCGTCAATTTGTGATGAAGCAAAATGCAGGTGGTAAGGAATTTGACCCTGTAAGTTTATCGCGTTTTATGCAACTCTCTCCGGATCAAGTTAAACCCATGTTGATGATTTTGGCAAATGGTGGTTTCTTAACTTATAATGTGGATTTAGATAAAGTGGTAGTGAAGGATCGATTGTTTGATTATATCCGCAACAGCGAGAAAAAGCGCGATTATGATGTGATTCAATTTAATTCTACAGTAGGTGGAAGCGAAACCAACGCCAGCCTTAATTTGTTGAATTTCGATTTGCGTATTGACGGTGTGGAACGCATCTTTTTAAGTGATTCACAAAACGTAAATATTTATCCTAAAAACCAAACGGTGTTGGTGCGCAAAAATCGCGATTTTGATTTTGCGGGTGTTGTTAATGCCGGTCGATTTCAGTTTTTCGGAAAGGAATTTAATTTTGATTACACCCTCTTCAAGATTAATTTAACCAACGTGGATTCCTTACGAATAAAGGTGTTGGCTAACGAGGTAAATGAATACAACGAACGAAAATTGGTGTATTGTAAAACAGTTATAGAAAGTGTAAACGGTGATTTGTTGATTGATCGACCAACGAATAAATCGGGTACAGTGGATTATCCGGATTATCCCATCTTTAATAGCAAGAAGGAATCTTTTGCTTATTATTCGCGCAGTGGTATTCAAAAGGGAGTTTATAAGCGCGATAGTTTTTATTTTAAGTTAACCCCTTATACCATCGATAGCTTGGATAACTTTACAAATGAAGCCTTGGCATTTAAAGGTACATTGGCCTCTGGAGGAATTTTTCCCGACTTTGATGAAACGCTGCGTTTACAAGAAGATTATTCACTTGGTTTTAAACGTGAAACACCTGCCGGTGGATTCCCTATGTATGGTAACAAAGGAACGTATACTTCCACCATTAAACTTAGTAATAAAGGTTTGCGTGGAGATGGAACGTTGGAGTATGTAACTTCCACCACCAAAAGCAAGGACTTTATTTTCTTCCCTGATTCCATGAACGCAATTGCGCAAAGCTTTGAAAACAAAGAACAGGCAGGCGCCATTGAATTTCCTCCGGTGAAGGGTGACAGTGTTTATGCACATTGGATGCCTTACAAAGATTACATGGAAGACAATGGAATCCGAAAGCCCATGGATTTTTATACCGGACAAGCTGAATTATTTGGTAAATCAACGCTAACACCAACAGGTATGACCGGTAAAGGGCGAATGGATTTTTCAAAAGCCTCCTTGTTTTCAGATAAAATGGTTTTCAATAAAATTACATTTGATGCCGATACTTCCGATTTTCAGTTGAATGCAGAAGAGTTGAGTGCCCTTGCATTTAGCACTAAGAATGTAAATGCGCACGTTGATTTTGCAAAACGACAAGGTGTCTTTAAGAGCAATGGAGAAGGTTCTTTTGTAAATTTTCCAGTAAATCAATACATCTGTTTCATGGATAAATTTACTTGGTTTATGGATCAAAAAAGTATAGAACTTTCGGCTTCTACCAAATCAAAAACTTCAGTCAATAACAACACAGCCGAAGAGTCGGATGAAGGTTCATTGAATTTGGAAGGGTCTGAGTTTATTTCGGTGCATCCGGATCAAGATTCCTTGCGCTTTTTCTCGCCAAGAGCACGCTACGATTTAAAGAGTTATTTGATTTCTTGTAAGGAAGTTAAATACATAAACGTTGCAGATGCCCGTATATTTCCGGATAGCGGTAATGTAGTGATTCAGAAAAAAGCAAAAATGGAAACACTTAACAATGCCAAAATATTGGCCAACTTAGTAACAAAGTACCACAACATTTACAATGTTTCGGTAAATATTTTGGCCCGTAAAAAATACTCCGGCTCGGGCGATTATGATTATGTGAGCGAAACCAAGGAGAAACAAAAAATTCATTTCACAAACATTTCTACCGATACTACTTTCCAATCCTTTGCAATTGGTGATATTACCGAGGAATCTAAATTTACACTTAGTCCGTACTTTGATTATCGCGGTAAAGCAAAACTCTATGCCAATCAACAATTCCTCACATTCGACGGTTCATTCCTCATCAAGCATGAATGTCCACACATAGGAAAAAGCTGGTTGAGCTTTAGTGGAGAAATAAATCCGAGTGAAATTTATATCCCTATTGCAAAAGATATGAAGGATAATAATAACGATAAACTGGTGGCAGGTATTATGTATACAGCTGATTCTACACACTGCTATCCAGCATTCCTCAGCCGCCGAGTTACCTTTAGCGATCAAATTGTTGCAGGTGCTGATGGGTATTTGTTTTATGATAAAGCCTCACGCGAATACAAAATTTCAAACAAGGATAAAATCAAAGAAATTAATTTCCCCGGAAATTATGTGAGCTTAAATACTGCCAATTGTAAATTGTATGCCGAAGGAAAATTGGAAATGACCAATGGATTGGGACAGGTTAAATTTAATGTTTACGGAAATGGTGTGGATGATTTGCAAAATGATTCAGTTGCCTTTGATGTAGTAATTACACTTGACTTTTTCTTTGCCGACGATGCCTTAAAGAACATGGGAAATCGTTTCGAAACATCCACTGCTCCGTTTGCTTCGCTTAGCCGCACTACTTATGAGCGTGCTTTGCGCGAAATGCTCGGTAAAGCGGATGCAGATAAATTAATTTCTCAAGTGAATTTATACGGTTCTTTTAAGAAGTTCCCTGATGCGATGGAACATTCAATAATACTTACCGATGTGAAAATGAAATGGAATTCCAATACTAAATCTTTTGTTTCGGATGGACCAATTGGCGTAGGAAGTGTATTTAAAAACCAAATAAATAAATTTATGGGTGGAAAAATTGAGTTGGCTAAAAAGCGAGCTGGAGATATACTTACCGTGTATTTAGAAATTGACGGTGCCAATTGGTATTTCTTTAATTATCAAACCAGCCTCATGCAAGCCATTTCATCCGATGAAAAATTTAATTCTATTATTCGCGACATGAAAGCAGATAAACGTAAAATGGAAGTGGAAAAGGGCCAAACACAATATTCCTACAATCTTTCCACTGCAGCTAAGAAGACATCTTTCCTTAAAAAAATTGATACCCAGGAAAAATAATTCATGATAACACCCGAAAATATTCTGTATTTGATTATTGCCTATTTGCTAGGTTCTATACCAACTTCAGTGTGGATTGGGCAGTATTTTTATAACATTGATGTACGCGAATTCGGAAGCGGAAATTCAGGTGCTACCAATACCTTTAGAGTACTGGGATATAAGGCAGGAATTCCAGTGTTGATTATTGATGTTTTAAAGGGTTGGTTCTCCGTGCGCCTCGCTGTTTTGATTAGTGATTATGCACCGGGCTCAGCCTTGTTAGTAGATCTCGAATTGGTGTTTGCTGTTGCCGCATTAATGGGGCATGTATTTCCTGTATATGTGGGATTTAGAGGAGGCAAGGGAGTTGCAACCTTATTGGGAATTGTGTTGGCACTCAATCCTACCGCTGCATTAATTTCACTTGCTGTCTTTATTATTGTATTTCTATCTACTAAATACGTTTCACTCAGCTCCATTATTGCTTCCTTTGCTTTTCCCAATGTAGTTATTTTTGCAATGGACTCGCGGGTGCCTTCCATGGTTATTTTTAGCATGTTTATCACGGTTATTGTATTGATAACGCACCAAAAAAATATTGAACGATTACTCGCAAAAAAGGAATCCAAAATTCACTTGAGAAAACCTAAACGAGAGGAAGTATCAGAAATTTAACACACCAACATCCCTGCAATCACAGCCGCCACTTTCTCAGCATTGGGTAACATCGTGGCTTCTAAGGTTGCATTAAGCGGTATAGCAGGTAAATTTTCCGAACCCACCACTTCTACAGGAGCATCCAAAAACTGAAAGCAATTTTTCGAAATTTTTCCGGCTAAACTTTGCGCAAAACTGTTTACAGTAGGCTCTTCGGTGAGCACAATACATTTGCTGTGTTTTTTTACGGATGCATAAATGCTTTCTGTATCCAATGGAACAAGTGTACGTAAATCCAAAATTTCTATTTGGGAAGGAAAATTCTTAGCCGCTTCTTTCGCCCAATACACGCCCATTCCATAAGTAATTATGCATAGCGTTTTGCCTTTTTTAATGCAATCCTCTGACGCTGTAAGAACAGTTCTTGCCTTACCAAATGGAATAATATAGTCCTCATCCGGCTCAATTGTTTTCGCATCTTCTGTACCTTTTATTTTGCTCCAGTAAAGACCTTTGTGCTCTAACATCACCACAGGATTAGGGTCATAATATGCTGCTTTCATCAAGCCTTTTAAATCGGCACCGGTGCTAGGATAAGCGATTTTTATCCCTCCAATATTTGTCAAAACAGATTCTACACTCGAAGAATGGTAAGGACCTCCGCTTCCATAAGCACCAATGGGCACACGAATAATGCAACTCACCGGCCATTTGCCATTGCTTAAATAACAGGAACGGCTCACCTCTGTAAACAACTGATTTAAACCCGGCCAAATGTAATCTGCAAATTGCACTTCTACTATGGGTTTGCATCCTGTAGCACTCATTCCTGCAGTACTTCCAATAATAAATGCTTCTTGAATGGGCGTATTAAAAACACGATTGTCGCCAAACTTTTGCGCAAGTGTTGCCGCTTCACGGAATACTCCACCAAGTCTGCCTCCTACATCTTGTCCATAGAGCAGACATTCCTTATGCTTGGTCATCAGTTCTTGCACCGCAAACAAAGCGCAATCCACCATAACCGTTTTTTCTTTTCCTTGCGGTTCACGAATTCCTTTTTCTTCAGTAACGGGAGTAGGAGCAAAGTCGTGCAAAAATAAATCTTCCGGTTTCGGATCTTCTGCAGCAGCAGCCTTCGCAAAATCTTCTGCAACTTTTTTAGTAGCCGCTTCTTCCATTTTGGTCAATTCAAATCGGTCGAAACCGGCCACAATTAATTGGTTTTTGAAACGTGGAAAAGGGTCTCTTTTTGAGGCTTCCAATAAATCATCACGATACCATTCTTTACGCACACCTGATGTATGGTGATTCAATAAAGGAACTTTGGCGTGCACTAAAAAAGGCCTGCGTTCGGTTCGTATTTTTTGCATCACTTCTTCCAACACTTCATAACACCTAAAAAAATCGGTGCCATCAATGGTGCGTGTTTCCAATCCTTTAAAGCCCTTGGCATATTCACTCGCGTCTTGAGCACGAAACTCCTTTGCATTGGCACTGATGTCCCACTCATTGTCTTGCACCAAATACAGTATCGGAAATTTTTTAAGTACTGCCATCTGAAAAGCCTCAGCAACTTCGCCTTCAGTAATGGAAGCATCTCCTAAGGAACACACCACAAGCGGTTTATCAGCGCCATAATCAGGAGCTAATTTTTCATTTTCCAAGTACTGTAAACCCATTGCAACACCGGTAGCCGGAATTGCCTGCATGCCGGTTGCCGACGACTGCATAGGTATTTTGGGCATGTTATCTCTACGCAAACTCGGATGGCAATAGTACAAGCGTCCACCCGAAAAAGGATCATCACGCTTGGCCATTAATTGCAACATTAATTCATAAGGCTCCATGCCAATAGCGAGCAGCATACTGTCATCTCGATAATAAGCCGATAAGTAGTCTTGCGCTTTCAATTGCAGTCCAAGCGCAAGTTGTATGGCTTCGTGACCGCGTGATGTGGCATGCACATACTTTGCAGTTACATCTTTATTGGCCTCATACAACTCTGTCATCGCTTTAGCGGTGCACATAAGCTCGAAGGCTTTTAGCAAAGTTGTTGCCGGTATTTTTGAATTTATATTTGGTACGGTTTGAGTTTCCAATGTAATTTTTATTTTGATGCGGTAGTTTGTGCTTCCGCAGAGTTCATTATAACCAAGCGGTTTTATCTTACGCCAGTTTTAAATTTTGCAATTGCATTACGAGTGAAATCTGAAAGCACCAATTTGCCACTCATTTCAGCACGTTCGAGCAATAGTGTATCCCAGTTTTCGGTTCCTTCCCACTGCACTTGCTTTAATAATTGCATGGCTTCAGGATTACTAAAAGCAAGTTTTTCGGCCAAAGCAAGAATAGCGCTATCCAAATTTTCGATAGTGGAAAACGTATCGGCATACAAGCCTTTTTCTTTGGCCCATTCTGCCGTTTGCCATTCGCTAGCATTTATGCTTAAGGAGGAAAAAGCAGCGGTTCCAATTTTGCGTTCAACTGCCGGACCCACCACAAATGGACCAATACCCACAGCCAATTCACTTAATTTTATAGATGCATTGTCCATCGCTAAGGTATAGTCGGCGGCACTGGCTAATCCAACACCTCCACCTACTGCTTTACCCTGAACACGCGCAATTACAAATTTTGGTGCCTTGCGAATGGCATTAATTACGAGTGCAAATCCTGAAAAAAAGTGCTTGCCCATTTCGAGGTTTTCAAGCGAAACCAATTCGTCAAAACTGGCTCCGGCGCAGAATGCCTTTTCTCCTTCACTTTGCAGTACTATCACTTTGCAGGAGGTCTCATTTCCTAGTTTGGTGATTTCTGCGGCGAGTTTACGTAACAATTCTCCAGGCAATGAATTGCTTTGTGGATGAAAAAATGTTACCGTTCCAATTCCTTTTTCTACGGATGAATATACATTACCTAATGCGCTCATGGGCTTAAAATTTGAAACAAAGTAATTGATTTTTTTAATACGATTGCTTTCCTTACAGGTGTTAATTTGTTACTTTTTCTTAATTAAAAATTGCTACCGGCACTAGGACTGAAGCATGCTTTTTAGCAAGCTGTCAATATCCATTTTACTTTGCTCGCCTAACTGCATGTTTTTAACGGTTAATTGACCGCTGTTAATTTCATCTCCACCAACCAGTACAACATAAGGTATTTTTTTATCGTCGGCATAACTCATTTGCTTTTTCATTTTAGCTGATTCTGGATAGAGTTCAGCGTTAATACCCGCATCCCGTAATTTAGATAACAATGGCAAGCAATAATTCTCTTCAGCTTTTCCAAAGTTTACAAAAAGAATTTTGGTTGATGCGGCAACACTTTCAGGGAATAAATTTAATTCCTCCAACACATCATAAATTCTATCCGCACCAAATGAAATTCCCACGCCACTCATATTGGGCAAGCCAAATATGCCGGTTAAGTCATCGTATCTGCCGCCACCGCAAATGCTGCTTCTTAGGCTACCTGCATTGGCTTTAACTTCAAAAATGGCACCGGTGTAATAATTTAGGCCACGCGCTAAGGTTATGTCTAACTCAAAAAGGGCTGTCTTAAGTTTGCATAGTTGAAGGGTTTCAAAAATACGTTCCACCTCTTCAATTCCCTTAACTCCTATGGGCGAGCTCGATAGCAATTGCTTTAAGAAATTTAGTTTTTCAAGTGTTGTTCCTTCAAAGTTTATCAAAGGCTGAAGTTTTTCTATGGCAATTGAATTCAATCCGGCTTCAGCCAATTCTTTATTTACCCCATCAACACCTATTTTATCTAATTTATCAATGGCAACGGTTATGTCGATGATGCGCTCTTTTTCGCCAATTATTTCGGCAATGCCGCTCAATATTTTTCGGTTGTTGATTTTGATGATTACCGGAAGTTTTAAATCCGAAAACACGGCATCCATCAATTGCACCAATTCTACTTCATTCAGTAATGAATTGCTTCCAATTACATCGGCATCACACTGGTAAAACTCACGGTAACGCCCTTTTTGGGGACGGTCGGCACGCCACACCGGTTGTATTTGGTAACGCTTAAACGGAAAGGTAATTTCATTTTGATGTTGCACAACGTACCGGGCAAAGGGTACTGTGAGATCGTATTTTAGAGCCTTTTCAGAGATGAGATTGCTTAATTGATTAGCATTTATTACACCTTCAAGCGGTAATTTATCTCCTACAAAATTTTCCTTCCATGAATTTGACTCTTCAACAGTTTTTTTATCGATACCGATGTTGGTGAGAAAATTCCCTGAATTCAAAATCTTAAAAATCAATTTATCCCCTTCTTCCCCATACTTTCCCATTAAAGTACTCAGGTTCTCCATGGCTGGAGTTTCAATAGGCAAAAACCCAAAGCGCTGAAAATGGGTGCGGATGCAATCAAAAATATAATTCCGTTTCACCATTTCACTCGGCGAAAAATCACGTGTTCCTTTAGGAATAGAGGGTTTTTGAATGGCCATATTTTTTTTTAAGTGTGCAAAGGTAATAAAACAAGAGGCAATTCTAGGTGCAGCAGAGTTCAAAATAATTTCTACTTTTATAAAAAGATTTTCAACATGAAAAAACTGATTTTGGGACTGTCGGTTGGCATTCTATTCGCCGCATGTAGCAAGCAGCAACCGTGCAATTCGGTTGGATTGGTAACCAAAGATTATTTGAACGTTAAAATTGGTAGTTATTCCGGAATTGGTGGTTTTGTGGCCAACGGCTATTCCTCATTTGTGGTGCTTGAGGTAAACCAATCATACCCGACCGATTACAATGGTTATTACGATTACAGTTATGGGAGTGCATTCACCTCCTTAAAATTACCCATTGCGCATAATTACGAACAAACCACTTTCGTATTCAAGGGAGATACGGTTGCACCCGAAACCTTGATGGTGAATAATTACAACGCACGTGCTGAATTTTCGGATGAATGTGGATACCGTCTCACTATTGATAAACCAACAGTTGCCATTTGTACTTTTTCGCAAAAAACGAAAAACCCAGAGTTTGACGAAGCAAATAAGATTTTAAAATTACAGCTAACTAAGTAGGACCTATGAAGAAACTATTTTTTGCCTTTATGACCTTGCTTTCCTTTTCTACAATGGCTCAAGATTCAACTAAATACCATCAATTTAGCACCGGTATTAATGTATTGAATGCAGTTTTTAAAGACGCAGAAATCAATACCGAATTTATGCTCAACCAGCGACTGGGTTTGACCTGCGATTTAGGCTATCAATTCAGCACCAGCGCAGGAAAAAATTTAAATTTATTGCACAATAAAATCGAAGGGTATTATTTTAAAATTGGTCCGCGTTTGTATTTTGCACCACACAGCGCTAAAGGCAATGGATACGTAACAGCAGGATTCATTCATTCTTATTTTAAACAAACAGCTAATATCGACGAGGATGATTTTTATGAAGCATCAAAATTTGTCATCAAAACCGAGCAAAAGCTGCAAGGAACCTTCATTGGCATTGGAACACTCATTAAAATGTCGAATAATTTCAGCATCGATTTTGGAACTATATTTAATTTCTTTTCTCCTGAAGATATTAATTTTGAACAGGATGTAAATAATGCTACCAACGGACAGCCTGGATTTGGAACATTTATTTTTAAAAATACCGGCAATTTCGGGGTAGGCGTCGGAATTAATTGTTCCATTAAATATGAGTTTTTGAATCATTAATTGTTTCCGAATTACAGCATCCACAACTGCTGTACGCGCGAGAAGCATTGACGGGAAACAATTATAATTACTATTTACAAACACTTGTAAATTCTTCAAAATCTTTATGCTTTTGTTACGCTTACAACTTGTTTTTTGTTTTATTTCGAACTGCGTTTTTGGGCAATCGAATGCAGATAAATTGCAGGTAACTCCACTCACCGGCAATTTTTATGTGTACACCACTTACAATGCATATAAGGAATATCAGGTTCCGGCTAATGGCATGTATCTCTTAACCGAACAGGGCGCTGTTGTGTTTGATACGCCTTGGGATACTACTCAATTTCAACCGCTCATTAATTATATCAAGAAAACGCATGGGAAAGATATTCTTTTGTGCATTGCCACGCATTCGCATGAAGATAGAACAGGCGGGCTCGACTATTTTAAGAAACAAGGAATAAAAACCTACACAAGCGTTCAAACTGATAAAATCTCAAAATTAAACAATCAAAAGCGAGCCGAATTTTTGATTGAAAAAGATACTTTATTTAAAGTTGGACAAAATACTTTTCAAACCTATTATCCCGGCAAGGGGCATGCGCCCGACAATATTGTAATTTGGTTTGAAAAGGAGAAAATACTTTATGGCGGTTGCCTCATTAAAAGTACAGAGGCAAGAGACTTAGGTTATCTTGGTGATGCCAGTGTGGATGAATGGTCAGTTACAATAAAGAACATCCAAACTAAATTTGGAAAACCTAAATTTATTATTCCGGGGCACAACAGTTGGAAAGGCACAAATTCAATGAAGCATACCTTAAAACTGATCAAAAAATACAAATTAGCGCAACATTAGCTCCTTAATTACTTTAGCTGAGTTGGAGCATTCTTAATTACACCACTATCAATTGAATTATTTATTGTTTTAAGGGCAATATCGTGTATCCCTTTACTCCGAAATAATATCATAAAAATCAGGATCACTCAATAGCTCTTCCTTTTCGGAATCATTCCCAATAATTTCTTTTTCCTTATCGCGCTTTGGAGAACCAAAAATATATTTAAGTCCGACACCTATATAGGCGCCATTATTAATTCCACTTTTATAAAAGGTACTTGAGTTTTTTTGCAGGCCTTCGCTTAGGCGGATGCTTCTGCGGAAAGCATACCCGATGTCAGCACTTGTGGTAAAGCTATTGCTAAGCTTGATGTTCGTAGTTATTCCTATATGATTTTCTCTTTGCCGAAAATAAAATGCCTTCGGAAATTGGCTGTATTCACTTCGATTTGAAATGTAATTAAATCCACCCTGCGGTTTTAAATAAGCAGTAAGGCGAACTTTGTTACCAATCCGTTGCACAAAAGATATGCGACTCGGAAAATTAATAATCATGCGACTTCGTTTTCCTGTTTTGAAACTCATTCCCAGTGCAGGAAACAAAATACCACGACCAATAAAATAGGAGTAGCCCAATCCCATATGAAACGAAAATCCCTTACTCACATTTCTACGGTATTGTGCAAGTCCGGCATAACGAATTTCGGGAGTACCCAAGGTATAGTTATCATTTCGACTCATTGAACTAACAGACAAGGAAAAAATGTTTTTTCTGTTTTTTACCAAAAATGCACTTAAACCAAGCGATGCACCAAGTAGATGTTGCTGTTGCATTACGTTCGATAAATCTGCACTGCTCCAAGCTGCTGAGCCATTTGTCATCAGCTGGAAGTAAGAAGATTTGTGCGTGGAATCTCCTAAAATAATATGATTGTAAATGGGAATAAAAAAACTGAGCTGACCGCTTTGCTTTGAATAAGATCCTGCAGAATCCTGAAGTTTACTTTCCGGAACATACGTATAATGTAAAGCCAAGGAAGGTTTAAATAGCCTTGCTTGCTGCGCCTTTGTATAAATGGATAGTGCAAGGAAAAACACTAAAATCCCTGTTTGGAAATGCCACATAGTTCTATTCAGACAACTGAAAAGTTTATTGGTTTAAATGAGTAAAAAATATTTTTTTTGGAGGTGTATTTCATGTTTAGATTGTATCAATAATTATTTCTTGAGTTTTTTTAGGATGTGCTTGTGTTATTAAATTAAAGAAATACTTTTTGAAGAAATGATTTAACCGAAGGGTGCGCAGAGAAGTTGCGGAGAGCGCCGCGCTTGAATCTTATTTGGAATAAACTTTAGTTATTCGCAGGCGCAGGAATCATTCTCCAATCCCAAATCAATTGCAGTAATAACTTTGGTAACGCTATCACATTCAGCAAAAACAATTCGAACATTCTGACCGTCCGAAGTTTTGCCTTCTAAGGCATAAGAGGGGCAAGGTTTATCATGTACTTGGCTTTTAGTGTAATTCACCTCGCCTTTCATTAAAATTTCTTTCACTTCGCTTTCGCTGATGTTGCGGCATTTCATGCGACATTGTGCATGCTTGCTGTATTCAAGATGCTGACTTTGCAACTTTCCATGAATAACTTCGCTTGGTGATTTGTATACATTGCGATTTTTAAAAACAAAAAAATACATGATGATGCTACCCAATAGCACACCAATTATAAAGAGTCTTATTCGTCGGGAAGTGGTCATAATAGAATTAAGTATTGCAACACTACAAAAGCGTATTTGATTTAGAAAATAATAGAATTATCAGCATCAAGGTGGATTAAATCACGGCCATCAATAAATCAATATCTTTATATGGCAAGTGATAGGTTTCGCCCAAAAAGCGATTGGTAAGAATTCCGCTATACACGTATACACCATGACGCACACCGCTATCTCTTCGAAGCATGTTATCAATACCGCCTTCTTCGCCAATATTCAATAAAATAGGTGCAAATATATTGCTCAAGGCATACGATGCAGTGCGCGAAACGCGGGATGCAATATTGGGAACACAGTAATGAATTACTCCATGTTTGCGGAATACAGGATGTGTATGATTGGTTATCTCGGATGTTTCAAAAACTCCTCCTTGGTCTATACTGATGTCGATAAGGACAGCTCCGTATTTCATCTCCATTACCATCTCTTCGCTCACTACACAAGGAGTCCGTCCGTGCGGGGCTCGAATGGCACCAATTACAACATCGGCGGTTTTTAGTGCTTTGCTTACTACTTTGGGTTGAAGTAAAGAAGTAAACACACGCATACCCAAATCGCTTTGTAAACGTCGCAAGCGATATACTGAGTTGTCGAAAATTTTAACGGATGCACCCAATCCAAGCGCAGCTCGGGTGGCAAATTCTCCAACGGTTCCTGCTCCTAAAATCACTACATCGGTAGGGGATACGCCTGTTATTCCTCCAAACATAGAACCTTGTCCTATACTTAAATTGCTCAAATATTCGGCTGCAATCAAAATGGAGGTGTTACCGGCAATTTCGCTCATGGCGCGAATAATAGGATAAATTCCATCGCGGTCTTTGATGTAGTCGTAGGCTATGGCGGTTACTTTTTTATCTATCAGTTGCTTCACATAATTAGCGGGCTGCACTGCAAATTGTAAAGCCGAAATCAAGGTTTGCTTGCGCTGCATCATTTCAATTTCGGCAGGAGAGGGAGGAGCTACTTTTAAAATGATATCGGCTTTATATACTTCTTCCGGACTGCTCACAATTTGCGCTCCAGCTTCGCTGTAATCTTTATCTTCAAAATGAGCTGCTTTACCGGCATTCGTTTCAATCACGATATGGTGCCCATTATTTACCAATAAAGCCACCGCATCCGGCACAAGTGCAATGCGGTTTTCCTGAAACGAAATTTCTTTGGGAATTCCAATAAAGAGCTGACCTTTCTTTCGCCCTACTTCCAGCATTTCCTCCTGAGGCATCAATCCACCTTGCTTTTGAAGGCTCAATAACACATCTTTTGATGTTATCATAATTTTATAGGAATCGTTACACAAATTTAAAATTAAAATGAAGGGAAAGCAATATTTTTTTCGATTGAATTAATGGGTGCTCATAATGTAAGTATATCAAACTGTTTTTTGAAGAGGATATTTTTTTGCAACACATAGGATCATAGTAAACATTGGTTTCATATAGGATTGGTCTATGTGCCTTTGTGTTTTTTTTAAGGAAGTTTTTTTTGAAACACATAGGATCATAGTTAACATAGGTTTCATGTAGGATTGGCCTATGTGCCTATGTGTTTTATTTTATGTGAATATTTTTTTGAAACACATAGGATCATAGGAAGCATAGGTTTCATATAGGATTGGCCTATGTGCCTATGTGTTTTTTTTTAAGGAAGTTTTTTTTGAAACACATTGGATCATAGGTAAAATAGGTTTCATATAGGATTGGCCTATGTGCCTATGTGTTTTATTTTATAAGAATATTTTTTTTGAAACACATAGAATCATAGGAAAATAGGTTTCATGTAGGATTGGGCTATAAGATTTAAGTAAAGATAATTAACAAAAAGTATCACACGAAATGTGATGCTAGATTGGTGCGTTCCCTCTTAATTTGCCAAGTTGCACATAATCTTCATCAGGCAATAAAATGGATTTCACGTGAATCGCCCTTAATCTTTATCTCAACGTGCAAAGTTGCATCCGGAAGTAAAGAAGCTATTTTCTCCGGCCATTCGATAAAGCAATAGTTGCCACTATAAAAATATTCCTCACAGCCCATGTCTAGTGCTTCGCTCTCTTTGTTGATGCGATAAAAATCGAAATGATAAATGCGCTCGCCGGCAGGGTTGAGGTATTCATTCACCAAAGAAAAAGTAGGGCTGGAAGCCACATCCAAAACGCCCAAGGCTTTACACACCGCTTTAATAAATGTAGTTTTTCCGGCACCCATCTCACCACTAAAAGCAATTACCTTTTTATCGCCAATAGCATTTAGAAACTGCGCTGCTGAAGCATTAATACCGGTAAGTGAGTGGATGAGGATTGTCATAAAAGGGAATCAAGCGTATGCTTCTTCTTTGCTAAAATCAACATTCAAGTAATCTGTCACCACATTATAAAGCGTATCGCGTTCAATCGGGTGACGCTTTACTTGTTTTATCAATTCCACCAATTGCGGCGTTGTTAAAGCAGGATTTTGCTCTTCGGAACCGGCCATGGTGTATATTTTTGTGGAATCGTCAATAGTGCCATCAATGTCGTCCACTCCAAAGGAAAGCGAAAGCTGAGCGGTAGTTCTTCCTATCATTGGCCAATAGGCTTTTAGGTGCGCAAAATTGTCGAGGTAAATGCGGGAAATGGCATAATTCCTTAAGTCTTCCACCACCGAAACTTCAGCTAAGTGCGACATTTGATTGTCTTTGTTACGAAACTTTAATGGAATAAACGTATTAAATCCACCTGTTTTATCTTGCAATTTTCGCAAGCGTTCCATGTGATCCACGCGATGCGCATAGGATTCAACATGCCCATACAACATTGTTGCGTTCGAAGGCAATCCTAATTTATGAGCCGTTTCATGCATTTCGAGCCATTCTGCCGAGGTACATTTATCTCCGGCAATTTGTGCCCGAATTTGCTCGTCAAAAATTTCAGCACCACCACCGGGTAAAGAACCCTGACCATGCTCTTTTAAGATGCGCAAGCCTTCTTCATAAGATACTTTTGCTTTTTTGCACATATAATCCAACTCCACGGCTGTAAAGGCTTTTACATGAATATCAGGACGGATTTCTTTTACTTTTTTTATTAATCCGGCAAAATAATGCAAGCCCATTTTGGGATGCACACCGCCTACAATATGCACTTCTGTGATCGGTTTTCCATCATATTTTCTAACCAAATCTAAAATTTCATCTTCACTCAATTCCCAGCCTTCGTTTTTGTTTTTCAACAGGCGCGAATAAGAGCAAAATTTACAATCAAACACACAAATATTGGTAGGCTCAATATGAAAATTGCGGTTGAAATAAGTATAATCTCCATGTTTCTTTTCGCGGATATAATTTGCCAAAGTGCCTAGAAATCCAAGTTCCCCTTTTTCGTAAAGCACTAGTCCATCTTCAAATGAAACGCGCTCGCCTGCTATTACTTTTTCAGCAATTTGCTTAAGTCGTGTATCAATAGTTGTGGTGTTGATTAGGTCTATTATAGTAGTTTTTTTCATATTGTTATTGAAACCACGAAAGTACGAAGATTAATGCTTTTTACTATGATTTTTGTCTTGTTTCAAATCAAAAAAAAGAGCTGAATCAATTCTGTTCAGCTCTTTTTTTTTACAGAGAAAAATAAATTTAAACTTGCGCAAATGTTTGTAGTATATTTAGCAATTGATCCAATAGCGCGCCCTTGTCCTCTTTCCCAAAGGTTTTCATCCCTTCCTCCACCTTAGTGATATTGCTTTTTAATTCATCTAAATCAAAAGGTCCCGGCATTTCTTCCACTACGGTCATAGCTTCAATACACATATTCAAATCTCCCGCTAGGGCAATGTCTACAAAATAACTGAGGTGCTTTGAACAATCCAGACCGGATTCCCAACAGGCGGCTACAAGATTTTGCTTTATGATAGGATTTTTGGCTTTGGTGATGGCTTTTAAAAGCATGTCCAAACCATTTTGCTCTTTTAAAATCTTGAGTGTGTCGTGTTTCAGTTCTTTAGTTTCTTTGCTGCTCAAAAGTTGCATCACCGCTGCAATTTTATCCTTAACGGTTTCCTCCTGTTCTTCTTCTTTTCCAACAATGATGGTGCTGTAATTTTCCTTGTCAAAATATTTTTTTAACTCCGGAACTTCTGCTGTAGCGTCTTTCTTTTTCATCCTTAATTTACTTTAACTAAAAACATTTCTTTTAATTTTTCTACCGTGTAATCGATTTCTTCTTTAGTGGTGTTCTTACAAAATGAAAAGCGAATCGAAGGGCGATTTTGATCCACACCCAACCCACGCAACACATGCGATCCCTGATTACTGCCGGAAGTGCAAGCACTGCCTCCTGATACTGCAATGCCCATTATATCTAAATTAAAAAGCAGCATTTCAGCATTTTCGGTAGGTGGGAAGTGAACATTTAACACCGTGTACAAGGAATTGTTTTTGGCGGTACCATTAAATGAAACGCCCGGAATTTCTTGTTCCAACTTGTTAATCATATAACTCTTAATTTCTTGAATGTGCTTTTGGTGCGCAGCCATATCGCGATAAGCAATTTCGAGTGCTTTAGCTAGCCCAATAATTCCATGCACATTTTCGGTTCCCCCACGCATGTTGCGCTCTTGTGAGCCTCCATGTATTAAAGGATTAATCTTAATCTTAGAATTTACATACAAAAAGCCAACACCTTTTGGGCCATGAAATTTATGGGCTGCACAAGTAATGAAGTGTATTTTTATAGCTTGTAAATCGTGTACATAATGCCCCATTGTTTGCACGGTATCCGAATGAAAAATAGCATCGTACTTTTCACACAATTCTCCCACTTCTTTTAAAGGAAGTAAGTTTCCTATTTCGTTATTTGCTTCCATCAAGGAAACAAAGGTGCGCGGATTCGTTTTTAAAAGTTCTTCTAAATGGGTTAAATCCACCACCCCTTTTGAGTCGATGTTTACAAAACTCAATTTTATCTTGCCTAGTTTTTCTAACGATTCGAGTGTGTGTAAAACAGCATGGTGTTCAATTTTGGAAGTGATTGCATGGGCAATTCCTAAATCATAAATGCTCCCATGAATGGCCATGTTATCTGCTTCGGTTCCGCCGGATGTGAAAAATATTTCAGAAGGTGAAGTGTTCAATAATTTGGCAACACTTTTACGCGCAGTTTCGAGTGCAGCGCGAGTTTGTCGGCCAAAGGAATGAATCGAAGAGGGATTTCCAAATTGGTGCTGCATCACCGGCAACATGGCTTCAATTACTTCCGGATCGATGGAAGTGGTAGCTGCATTATCTAAATAAACTTTCATTTTTTTGAATTGATTATTTTCAAGTTTTCCTGCAAAATTAAGGAAATAATTTGGGCTTGTAATTTGTGTATGACAATTACTTAAAATGCAGTAATTACAAGCTTTACACAGTATTGATTTATTTTCTACTAATTACTTTTTGAACCGCTGTTACAATATTTTTTGCATCCAATCCATATTTCACCATCAGTTCATCCGGCGTTCCACTTTCACCAAAACTATCGTTTACGCCTACCATTTCCATGGGGCTCGGTAATTCTCTGCAAAGCAATTGCGCAATGCTGTCGCCTAAGCCACCATTTAATTGATGCTCTTCAGCTGTTACCACGCATTTTGTTTTTCGAACCGATTTTAAAACGGCTTCAATATCCAGTGGTTTTATGGTGTGAATGTTAATTATTTCAGCATTTATTCCTAAGGCTTCCAATTGCTCTCCGGCTTCAATGGCTTTCCACACCAAGTGACCGGTGCAAAAAATACTTACGTCAGTTCCTTCATTTAGCATCACTGCTTTTCCGATTTCAAATTTTTGATCGGCTGGTGTAAAAACAGGAACGGTTGGGCGTCCAAAACGCAAGTAAACCGGACCGTGATGCTCGGCAATGGCAATTGTAGCTGCTTTGGTTTGATTGTAATCACAAGGATTTATGACCACCATATTTGGTAACATTTTCATCATCCCCAAGTCTTCCAATATTTGGTGGGTGGCACCATCTTCTCCTAAGGTTAATCCGGCATGTGAAGCACAAATTTTTACATTTTTATCGGAGTAGGCAATCGATTGGCGAATCTGGTCATATACTCTGCCGGTGCTAAAATTAGCAAAGGTTCCTGTAAATGGAATTTTATCGCCAATGGTCATACCTGCTGCCATGCCCATCATGTTAGCCTCTGCAATTCCTACCTGAAAGAAACGCTCCGGAAAATCTTTTGCAAAAGCATCCATTTTTAAAGAGCCGGTTAAGTCGGCACACAAGGCTACTACTTTTGGATTGCTTTTTCCTAATTCATGCAAACCTGCGCCAAACCCTGAACGGGTGTCTTTTTTCTCGGTGTAAGTGTATTTTTTCATATGTTGTAATTTCTATTTTTAAAAAGCTTTAACAGAAGCCGAACTTCCCGACTCAATTTTAAATTCTCTTTCAATGGTATAAATACTTTCCTTGGCGCTTTTAGGGCGATATACCAGTCGATAATTACCCGGCAAAAGCACCAATGTTTCTCGCGTGGAGTTTTCGGGAATGTTGTAAATCCATTTTAGTTTATTTTTTTCTTCCACATATAAACTTCCATATCCTGCGCCACTCATCAAGATGTTGGCAATACCGGGTTGGGGAATTTGCACACTGGTAGTTTTACTTTGGGATACGTCTACATCGCTAATAAGCATGCGTGGTAAAGTGAGTACTTCCAAATCATATTTTCCGACTAAATACTTTTCTGTTTTGCTAGCATCCTGCACGGTTAGTGTAGCCATTTCTCCTTTTTTGCGCACAATAAATTGAAGCGATTTATAGTCGTTAATGCCAGCCGTTTTTAAATTTAAATAACCTTGTGGGGCGTCAAGCGCGATGATGGTGTGCTTTCCGGGAATTAGTTCGATGCTGTCTTTTTGAACCGGAGGAACCGTATGCACAATCATTTTATAGGTAGGTAAAGGGTCTAAGGGTAAGGTATCCGGGTTGCCTTTGTTGTTGATGGTATGGATGTAATTGTATTTTATTTGACCTGTATGCATGTCGTAAAAAGTCATGTTCACATTGGTTTCGGTGGGTTTACCGCTGATGTCTAACAAGTTTACCTGAGCAGTGGTAGAGTTTAAAGCCTGCGAAATAATAATGCCCATGGCATATTGAAATGATTTTTCGTTGGTAGCATCAAAATATTTACCGATGCATTCAAAGGTTTTAGCAAAATTATCATCGAGTCCAATTCCAATCACAAATGGTTTTAACACAATTCCCTTAGCTTGCAAAGCAGCCGAAACAGCACAAGGGTCGCCTTCGCATTCTTCTTCTCCATCGGTAATTAAAATGATAATATTACGGCAATCGGCACAGGTCGGAAAATCAGCACCCGACTGCTCTAATGAATATGCAATAGGTGTTGTACCTTTAGGTTGAGCGAGTTTTATTTTATTTTTTATTTGTGCAAAATTATTTTTCGAAAAAGGAACTTCCAATTTGGTGTCTTTGCAATTGCGCTCTGGCTGAAGCGGCGATTGATGGCCATACATGCGTAGAGCCACCTCCACATTATCGAGCTTTTGAAGGCTGTCCATGGTTTGCATTAAGATTCTTTTTGATACATCCATTTTGGTAGCACTTTCCCATTTTCCCACCATACTTAAAGAGCAATCAAAAACAAAAAGAATACGCGTAAGCGGAATTTCTTTTTTAGGACGAGGTTGGGCAATCGAAGGATTTAGGAATAAGGAATTAAGAAGCAGGATTGCAAAAAAGGCAACTCCTCTATTCATTGTAAAAATTGTATTCAGTTTTATTTTCAAAATCAATTTTTCTTTTATTCAACAATTCTCCTTCGACTCCGCTCAGGAGGACATGGTAAATTTACTATCTCAAAAACCTATTAACTCAATAACCCCCCTTCGACTCCGCTCAGGATGACATGCTAAAGTTAGTATCTCAATAACTCTCCTTCGACTCCGCTCAGGAGGACATGGTAAATTTACTATCTCAAAAACCCCCCTTCGACTCCGCTCAGGAGGACATGGTAAATTTACTATCTCAAAAACCCCCCTTCGACTCCGCTCAGGAGGACATAAGTCTTAAACAATTCAATAACTTTATAAATCAACAAATCAACAATTAGCTAATCAGCTAATCACCACATCTATAGTAACGTTCCCTTTAAAAAAATATACGCCCAACTAAAATAGATTAATAGTCCGGTAACATCCACTAATGTTGCCACAAATGGTGCAGAAGATACTGCAGGGTCAAATCCTACTTTTTTTAAAAAAATGGGTAACATTGAACCCGATATTGTTCCCCACATTACAACTCCAACCAATGAACAACCTACAGTTAGGCCAAGCGGAAACCAATGTGGCCCGTAGGCTCCGGTTATACTAAACCAAACAGCAATTCTTATAAATCCAATCAAACCTAAAATCCCACCCAACATTAAACCTGACAAAAGCTCTCTACGTAACACTCGCCACCAATCTTTTATGGTGATTTCACCCAATGCCATAGCACGAATAATTAATGTTGCTGCTTGGGAACCCGAATTTCCACCACTCGAAATAATTAAAGGAATAAACAAGGCCAATACAACTGCTTTTTCAATTTCACCTTGAAAGAAGGCCATAGCAGTGGCAGTAAGCATTTCTCCGATGAATAATACAATTAACCAAATAGCGCGCTTACGCACCAACATCATCAATGGGGTTTCAATATAAGGTTCTTCCAAAGCCTCGGTACCCCCCATTTTGTGGATATCTTCGGTATCTTCTTCTTGCGCTAAGGTGAGGACGTCATCAATGGTAACAATTCCCAGCAAAATACCTTCCACATCCGTTACAGGCAGCGCCACACGATCGTTTTTCCGGAACTCTACAATGGCACTTTCTTCATCATTATTAACGCTTAGGGCAATAAATTTATTGTCCATCAACTCACTCACCTTCTTCTCCGGCGAAACAAATAAAAACTCTTGTATGCGAATGTCGTCAATGAGTTTTCCGTTGTCGTCGATGATGTAAACAATGTTTACTGTCTCGGTATATTTTCCTCTTTTGCGGATGTAGGTCAATACTTTTTCAACTGTCCAATGCTGCTTCACCGCAATGTAATCGGGAGTCATCAATCGACCCACGCTGTGTTCGGGATAACCCAATAAGGAAAGTGTAACTGTGCGTTCCTCAGGGGACAATAATTTCAATAATTCTTTAACCGCCTCACTGGGTAATTCTTCTAAAAATTTGGTGCGGTCATCAGGTGAAATTTCATTTAGGATACTGGCTTTTTTGAAATTCGGCAAGGCTTTCAGTATTTCTTCCTGTTCCGATAAATCCAAAAATTCAAAGGTATCTGCAGCTAATTTTGGAGCGAGTAAATTAAAAATATGTAACCGGTCGCTTTCATTTGAATCGTTGATAATAGCAACCAATTCATCCGGCAAGAGCGAATTTAGCGCAACTTCCAAAGCCACCCCATCGTGCGCCTCCAGCAGTTCCCTAATATTTGGTTTTACTATTTCTTCGTTCAAACTCATAAAAACATTTCAAAACTATTTCAATCCAGCCAACAAAACAAACAACCTTAATTAATCAACGCTAATCAGCTAATCGGCTAATCCTCAAATCAGCTAATCAGCTAATCAACCAATCAATAATCCCCAAAGTTTCCGGAAGCTGCGCCAATGCAGCTTTTAGCTGTTCGTCATTAGGTGCAACACCGTGCCATTTGTGTGAGCCCATCATAAAATCAACACCAAAGCCCATTTCCGTTTTCATCAAAATCACCACCGGTTTTCCTTTTCCGGTCATGGTTTTGGCGCGTTGCAAAGTGGCTACCACTTCGCTCATTTTATTGCCATTCATTTCTAACACTTCCCAACCGAATGCCAGCCATTTGGCTTTTAAATCACCCAACGAAAGCACTGCATTGGTTGAGCCGTCAATTTGCTGCCCGTTCACATCCACTGTTGAAATGAGATTATCTACTTTTTTAGCGGCGGCGTACATCATGGCTTCCCACACTTGTCCTTCCTGCAATTCGCCATCCCCATGTAGGGTAAAAACCAGTTGGGCATCGCCATTTAATTTTTTAGCAAGCGCGGCACCAATAGCAACGCTCAATCCTTGGCCTAGCGAACCACTGCTCATGCGCACGCCCGGCAAGCCTTCATGCGTGGTAGGATGCCCTTGCAGGCGAGAATTTAATTTTCTGAAAGTGCTGAGTTCTTTCACATCAAAATAACCCGAACGAGCCAAAACACTATAAAAAACAGGTGAAATATGTCCATTGGAAAGAAAGAACAAATCTTGGTTTTTTCCGTCCATATCAAATGGAACAGGACTGTGTTTCAATACTTCAAAATATAGGGCTACTAAAAAATCGGTACAACCCAATGAACCTCCGGGGTGACCCGAATTTACGGCATGAACTTCACGAACAATGTCTCTGCGCACTTGAGAGGCAATTTTTTCTAAATCAGTAATTGTTGGCATAGCTTAATTTTTGTGTGCCAAAAGTATCTTTTTTTATTGAGGGATTTCGCCTTGCGTTTAAAAATAGCGCCTAAAAAAATGCGAATCTTTCAACATTTTATTCACTAAAATTCACTTTTAAAAAATTACATTTGCAGCCCGTAAAAAATAAAAAAGCAGACTATGGCATTACAATGTGGGATTGTGGGATTACCGAATGTTGGAAAATCAACCCTATTCAATTGTTTATCGAACGCGAAAGCGCAAGCAGCGAACTTTCCATTTTGCACCATTGAGCCAAATGTGGGTGTGATAACTGTTCCGGATGAACGCCTATTAAAATTGGAGGAGTTAGTGAAACCGGAGCGTGTGCTTCCCACTACAGTGGAAATTG
Source organism: Bacteroidota bacterium (assembly GCA_016721765.1). Classification (NCBI taxonomy): domain Bacteria; kingdom Pseudomonadati; phylum Bacteroidota; species Bacteroidota bacterium. Next base: position 800,125 of record JADKHO010000004.1, on the reverse strand, counting down.
TGGACATTGCCGGATTGGTAAAAGGAGCGAGCAAGGGCGAAGGATTAGGAAATAAGTTTTTAGCCAATATCCGCGAAACCAATGCTATTATTCACGTTTTGCGCTGCTTCGATGATCCTAATGTGGTGCATGTGGACGGTTCTATAAATCCGGTGCGAGACAAGGAAACCATTGATTTTGAATTGCAAATAAAGGACTTGGAAGCCATCGATAAAAAAATTCAGAAGTACGAAAAGATAGCAAAGGTGGGAGCTGACAAGGATGCAAAGAAATGCTACGATGTGCTTAATGTTTACAAAGCACATATCGAGCAAGGTAAATCCGCTCGCTCAGCCCCTGTTATTAAGGAGGATAAAAAATACATTGAGGATTTAATGTTGCTTACGCAAAAGCCAATTTTGTATGTATGCAATGTGGACGAAGGTTCTGTAATTAATGGAAACAAGCATGTGGATGCTGTTAAAGAGGCCATTAAAGATGAAGATGCCGAAGTAATTATTATTACTGCAGCGATGGAAGCCGAAATTGCAGCGCTCGAAAGTTATGACGACCGTCAAAGTTTTTTGAAGGATATTGGATTGGAAGAACCCGGTGTAAACAAGCTAATTAAAGCAGCTTACAAACTACTTGATTTGTATACCTATTTTACCGCAGGAGTAAAAGAAGTACGTGCTTGGACCATAACCAAAGGGATGACAGCACCGCAAGCTGCCGGAGTAATTCATACCGATTTTGAAAAAGGATTTATCCGCGCAGAGGTAATTAAATACCAGGATTATATTAAATATGGTTCAGAAAGCGCTTGCAAAGATGCCGGAAAGCTTGGTATTGAAGGGAAGGAATACTTGGTAGAAGATGGCGATATTATGCACTTCAGATTTAACGTGTAAATCTAAAACTTAAGTTTTCTTACCACCGATTCCAGACCATTGCTGGCTTTAAGTAAGTAAATTCCTTTTGAATAAGGGGCAGTGGATAGGCTGATACTTGTTTTATCTTCATTGCTTACTATTTCTTTTGAAAAAATAACGCGTCCCGAAATATCATAAATTTCGATTAGCACATTTTCGTTTTGCGCACTTTGTATCCTTGCCTCTAGGGTGTTAGCCTCTATATTTTGCAACAATTGTTCAAAGGCAATTGATTTGCCACTTACTTTAACCGCAACAATATCGCTAAGGCTGGTAGTGCCATCAAAATCGGTTTGTTTTAATTGATAATAATTCATACCGTTCATTGGTGAGTTGTCTACTATCTCGTAAGATAGCGTATTAGAGCTATTTCCAGCACCTTTAATACGTTTTAGTTCTTCAAAGTTTACCGCATCTCCTGAGCGTAAAACGGTAAAATAATTGTTGTTTATTTCGGATGCGGTCGACCAATTTACAGCTACAGCAGCCCCTTTTAATTCAGCGGTAAAGCTTGATAGTTCAATAGGAAGAGCAGTAATCGGGGTACAGCCTTCGCTTTTATAAAGGGTAGTTCCAAAGTCGTAATCCACAAAAGCACCATCCCCCGGATTTAATAAACAGCGCTCATAAGAAGCTTGATCGGTGCAGGTTCCAAAGGTTGCTTCTAATGTTCGGGTGGTGCAGCTTGGATGGTAATTGGCAAATCGGCCTGTAGGGCTAGAGTTATTAGCAAAAACGGCATATATTGGTCCGGTTCCGCACTCTGCTGAGAAGTTAAATGAATAGCTTGGATTAGCTCCGGTAAACACAATTACTTGTGCGTTTGCCGGAATAGGATTGGCTTCCACAAATAGTCCGGCACAGCCTGCTGTGGTATTGTATTGTGCAACACGGGCAGCATTTGTTTTCCAAATTTGAGTGGCACAGCCTGAATTGCAATAGGTAGAACCATTCGGAAATTTAATTTTGAGTTGACTTAATGGCAATGGATCGCTGCCGGTAATAAAGGTAAAAAATTCCTCACGGCCTTCGGAGCCACTGATACAAGCATCTACAAATAGGGATTTTATTTTAGCACAAACCGTAGCACAAGCAGCCGAAATAATAATATCTGAAGAAAGACCACTAATGGTTCCATCACTAGCTGTTAAATTGTACGTTCCGTCCAAATCCAAAGCAAAGGCATTAAAAACAGCAACCCCTGAAACTGCTACTGCACTTAAAGTACCTGTTAAATTTCCCGGACCATTGGTTACGGTTAATGTAACAGTACCTGTATAGGTGTCGTCGATTTCATTGTTCCCATTGGTAGCACTCACCGCAAGCATTAAATTTTGATTCGGAATAAAACAGCCTTTGGGCATATTGGTGAACGAAAATTGTGTAGGAACAACTGCAGTACTACCAGGACAACCGCTTAAGTTAATATCATCAATATTCCACACCTCATTAGGACTATCGCTTGTTGCAATAATTTTTAATGCAACTTGTGTGGCTCCGTCAGGAATGTAAAGTATTATAGTAGAAAAGTTATTGTTACTTAATCCACCTTGAGGTGCGGCTATACTGATGGAAGTACCAACAATAGTGCTGGCTGTTAAATTAGCAGAATAAGGCCAAATTGCGTTTGCACCACCAGAAAGTTTGATGTCGGGTGTTCCCGCAAAAGCAGCGCCATTAAGTGCGACAAAGAATTTAATATTGTCGGCTGCATCCATACCTTGTCCACCAGTTACACCCGTTGAGGAAACGCGAATAGTTATTTTTTTATTTACGTAGGCGGTTGTTGGTACAGCATTTAAAGTTATTGTACCGGATACACCTGCATTTTGAAACGATTTTGTTCCGGTTAAAATGCGTTGGTTAGCAGGAGTATCGCTACCTCCGGTAGTTGATGAGCTGCTAAAAGTACCCGCCCAAGTCATGCCTGCAGTTTCAAAACCTTGAAATGCAAAACTGGATGCAGCGCAACTGCTGGTCTCGAAATCAGTGGGATAAATGGAGGTGAGGTAATTGGTTGCAGGGCAACTGTTAAACTCAAAAACAGCAGTGTAATAATTGGTGTTTCCAGTGAGCCCCGTAATATTCACAGAGCTGCCTGTACCAGCATAAACTACAAAGGAGGAACCAATCATGGAGCCGCTTCCAAACAATGTATTGGCAGTATATACACTACCGTTTGTTGGAACATCGCTGCCATTAATTGGCAATGTGCTTACGACAACAAGTCTGTTTGTGGCATCACCATTGGTCCAATTAATGGTCATGGAAACATCCAAAATGCTGGTGAAATTTATGCCTGTTGCTGCAATGGTAGGAGAGCCACAACCTGGAGTGGTAACAATGGTTTGAGTAGGATACACACTTGTTAAGTAATCGTCAGCGGCAGAACAATATTCAAAAGATGCAAAATAGTATATGGTAGATGGAGATAAACCACTTACCGTTACGGAGTTTCCGGTACTATTAAGCAATACAAATCCTGCGCCTATTGCAGATCCTGAACCAAAATTACTGCTTGCACTGTAGCTTGAACCATCTATGGGTAATTCAGCTGCGGTAATGGCTGTTGTGCTCCCTACAATAATTCGTTTACTTCCATTTCCTGGTGTTAGGTTAAGCACTATGGTAGCACTGGCAGCTGAATAACTGGCAAAGGCAACTTGTGTGGTCGGTTCGGTGCAAAGTGTGGCAGCATTTCCGGTAAGTGGTGCAACTGTATAGTAATTTGTGCAGGCACCGCTTCCACTAAATTCGTATACCGCATAATAGTAATTTGTGTTAAACGAAAGACTTGTAACCGTAACTGTATTTGCGCTACCCGAATAAACAACATATTCTCCGGCAGCGGTTGTGGACCCTGTGCCAAAAGCGGCATTGGCTGTATAACTGTTGCCAAAAACGGGAGCGGTTGTAACGGCACTGCCTGCCTTTGCAACTACAATACAATTGACTCCATTTCCCCGCACCCAATCCAGCTGCATTTGAGAGGCACTAATGGCGGAAAAGCTTAAAGCAGATGATTGCACAGTTGGTGTTGCTACACAAGTTGTAGCATTAGCAACCGGCGCACTACCTCCGGTAATGTAGGCGGCACAAGTACAATTGCTATTAAATTCGTACACTTTGAAATAATACTGTGTGCTTGGATTTAGTCCGGTAACAGTTACTGAAGTTCCATAGCCCACATACACGGCAAATCCGGCGCCTATGGCATTTCCCAAGCCAAATATAGAGTTGTCGGCATAAGAGGTTCCGAGTGTTGGATTGGTAGCTACTGCACTTCCTTGTCTCGCAATTACCAAGCATCGTGAACCATTACCTCTAGCCCAATTTAAAGTCATAGAGCTGGAATTAATTGCTGAAATGCTAAGTGCAGAAGCTTGAACCGTTGGAATGGCAGGCGCAATACAAGCTGAGCCGGAAGCGGTTACACTAAAATCATCTATCCCAAGTGCCATTGCATTCTGGTAAGTTAGAGATGCATCTCTGTATGTCCAGCGCAAATAGTAGCTCGCAGCACCGGTAACGTTTAATCCGGTTATGCTAACTGTTGTTGAGTTGGATAAAGGAGGATTGTGAACGGTAATGTTTTCGCCATCTGCAGGATAATTTTTATCCCCACTTGCAATGGCAGTCCATGTGGTTCCATTGGTACTACCAAATAAATTCCAGTCGTAACTGAGTACCCCGTTACGGTATTTTTCATATTTAAAAGTAACATCCAATTGACTGATGGTGCTGCAGGTGTTGTTAATCATTTGCAACATAATGTGGCGTTGACCAGAGTAACCTGCTGATGCTATAAATCCAATGGCTCTATCGGTGCTTGTACCATTTTGTCCGTTTCCAAAATTATAGGTTCCGCCATTCGAAGATTGAGTTATAACATTTCCACCGGTGGTTCCGGCTGCTTCGCTGGTTGCTGTGTAATTGCTCACATTGGCATAAGTAGGTGACGCACCAGTTCCGAATTTCCATCCGGAAGGAACAGTAGTAATGGCGTTATTTCCAAGGCTATTAAAATCCTCAAGGTAAGGCGTACCTAAGGTGGTAATAGATATCTGCGCACTTAAGTGAGAAGCAAGCAGAACAAAGAAGAGTATGAGTGTGTGTTTTTTCATTTAGAACTTCTTTCGCAAAATCCCCAAAAAGTTCTACAAAGTTACTAAAAATATAGCTGAATTGAATGTTAAATTAGACTAAATTAAGCTAGGTTTTTAATTTCTTGTTTTACTTTATGAGGGTAATTGTTCCTGAAGGTGTTATACTTGATCCATCCATAAAAGTTACGTTTAGCACATAAAAAAACACGCCTTCAGTAACTTGTTTTCCGGATGGTGTTCTACCGTTCCATCCTTCATTAATATTTGACCATTCGTGTACCTTGTTTCCCCAACGGTCAAAAATCAAGCCGCTAAAGGTTTCTACACTATTTGACACAATCGAAAACAGGTCATTTACTCCATCTCCATTTGGTGTAAATACGTTTGGTATCTCGAAATGATTAGCGGGCAGCGTATCTATCGCTATAACCGGCTGTGTTACAGTAATTATTCTTACTGCCGTATCGCTGCATCCGGTGGCATTTTTGGCAGTTAAAATTACGGTATAGGTTCCCGCGATATTGTATATATGCGTTGGTGTGAGAGAATCGTTTACACTGGTGCTATCCCCAAAATTCCAGCTAAGGTTCACTGCATTAGCCTGACTGGTGTTGGCAAAATTCACTGTTAAAGGCGCATCTCCCGAAAGGGTATCTGCATCAAAACCGGCAACTGTGCTACCAAAGCTGAGGTTCTTACTTGCCGGGTTACATGCATTGGGATTGTTAAGCGTAATATTTGCAGTTGCAATAACTTGAATACTTGTGCCAGTATCACCGGTTGACCAGGAATTTCCATTTGTAATGGAGGAAGTAAGTGTTACCGTATCGCCTATGCAAAAAGAACTTGCTACAGAGGAGGCTGTAATCGTTAAGTTGGCGCCAGTAAAAGGTTGGCAGTTATTGTTTAAGCTGTTTATCCATGCAATATTGGCAGCATTGTTACCAACACCGGGTGTTTCGCCGTTAAGTGTTGAGTCGCTCGTCCAATTGGCTTGAAGTGTGGGATCATCACTTACCACATTTTTCATATTAAAAACTCTCTTGTTGGCATCCCCGGAAAAAAATATTTTAGGGTTAAAATTGGAGTTATCGCCCCAGCTAACCGCATGTGCAGGAATACTGTAATTGGATGGATTACGTGTTTGAAAAGCATCACCATCATTCCGCATTCCGATAACTGCCGACCAACCATTTGTGGAAGTAAAAGCAGTTGCTGTAGATGGAAAATTTTGATTCGAAATTCCGGGTTGGGTAGCATGTCTTTCCAACAACGTTGTGTTGCTGTAGGGAATAACCAAACGGCAGTTCCCGTCGTTGGCATTTAAATCGTTCGCAGGAATTAAAGGATTGGTAGAGGTTGAGCCATCGTCATAAATTAAAATAAGTGTACCAATTTTAATATTTTGCCAAAAAGCAATGTTTTTAAGACGAACACATCCCGCCGCAATACCATTCCCTGCACCCGAAGCAAAGGTTCCATTATTATCGTCGATAATCCAATTCCGCAAATCTGCTGTAGAGCCGGTGCAGGTGTTTGTTCCAACTACCAACAATTCAACATATTCCACAGCCGGGTTTTGACCTCCTTGAGAAAGCTCATTAATTACCAGTTTAGGCTGCGCAGCAACTGATAGTGATAGGAAGAGTAAGGCGGTGGAAATCTTTATGGAGGAAACAACTGCTTTTAAAATCATACTTTATTGCGTGTTTATTTATACTGTGCAAAAAACCTAATTTCACAAAATTAAGGTTTATGAATGAATAGCTTAGTGTGCTAATCGATAGTTGTTAACAGTAATCCTGTTGGTAAATGCACTTTTAATACCTTCTTTTTTAGCTTGAAGTGGATTTTGAAATTATAAATTGCTAATGTGCACTTTAACTATGTGGCTAATCCCTTGTTATTTAATGAGTTATAATTAATTAGTTCGTAACTAGTTAATAACATATTACCTATTCACTAACATTCGCATAACTCTAATTTTACTTTTGCGTTAGAAAGGTAAAAATAAGCTATGTCGGTAAGTTTTAATTTGGCGCTTCGTGCGAGAATTCACAGGTATTTAAATCAGGATTCGGTTATTGCTGAGCGCAAGCGAAATTTTAGATCGGTGCATTTGGCCCGTAAGGTGGAGATGGATATTTTTTTACCTCCTGATTATTTCTCCGAAAAGGAACACTATCCGGTGCTTTATTTTAACGATGGGCAGGATATGGCCAGCATTAAGCTCGAACAAACCCTCGAAGAATTATATTTTCAACAACGCATAAAAAAAATAATTGTGGTGGCTGTGCATTGTGGCGCTGCTCGGGTGCAAGAGTATGGTACTGTATCGAGTCCTGATTTTGCGAAGCGCGGAAGCCTTGCCGGTAAGTATTCCGATTTTATAACTAAAGAATTAATGCCTTACATAAATTCTCGGTATACTACCTTAGCCGGAGCTGAACATACTGCATTTGCAGGCTTTTCGTTGGGTGGACTTTCTGCTTTGGATATTGGTTGGGCCAATCCGGAGTTATTTTCGAAAGTGGGCGTATTTAGCGGTTCCTTGTGGTGGAGAAAGCGCGCGTTAGAAAAGGGATATACCGATGCCGATCGCATTATGCATGCCATCATCCGCGAAAGCGAGCCAAGACCAAGTATGAAGTTTTGGTTTCAAACCGGCACCAATGACGAAACCAAGGATAGAAATAAAAATGGAGTAATCGATTCGATTGACGATACACTTGACTTGATAAAGGAATTACTCGAAAAGGGATATGTGATGGATCACCATATTCGCTACCTCGAAATTGCGGGTGGTGAGCACAACCAACAAACATGGGGCGAAGCGCTACCGGATTTTTTGGAATGGACCTTTAAGAAGAATTAAACTTATTTTTTGCGCGTGTTTTTTTCCTTGCTTATAAGGTAAGACTGTTCAAATGGGAGTAACTTATTTTAACCGTCAAATTCGCAGAGAAGGCGCAAAGAGCGCGGAGAGAATAGGTTTTTATTAAAAGCGACTCTGCGATCTCAGTGTCTCCTTCGCACCGCGTAGGTTAAATGCATTAAGATCTAAACTTCATTTATCAAATTTACAGTATGACAGGCGACCAAGGCAGCAGTTTCGGTGCGCAAACGGCTATTGGATAAACTCACTGCTTCAAATCCATTTGAAAGGGTCAGCTCAATTTCAGCTTTGCTAAAATCTCCTTCCGGTCCGATGAGAACAAGCACATTTTTATTTTTTTCATACACTTCCGCTAAGCGTTTTTTTTCGCCGGGATAGCAGTGTGCAATAAATTTTTGTCCTTCGAAAGTTTTAGTTTGTTCTACTAATTTTTTAAACGAAAGCGTTTCTTCCAATACCGGCAAATAAGCTTTAAGCGATTGCTTCATGGCAGCGATAAGTACTTTTAGTAAACGTTCCGGTTTCACAACAGTGCGTTCCGAATGCTCACACTGAAGAGGAGTAATTTTATCCAAGCCTATTTCAGTTGCTTTTTCAAGAAACCATTCAAACCGATCGGAACTTTTTGTGGGCGCACAGGCAATGTGCAGGCTAAAATTTCTTTTTTGAAAATCCTTTTGTGTTTCCACAATATTCACTTCGCATTTTTTGGAATGCGCTTGCGTGATTTTTGCTTTATAATATCCGCCAATACCATCCACCAAAATTAGTTCATCATTTTCTTTCATCCGCAATACATTAATGCAGTGCTTCGATTCTTCTTCACTCAGCACGAGTGTTGCATCTGAAATAGTTGGCGTGTAGGAAAGGTGCATGATAGTATAGCTAAAAAATCTTTCGGGAATTAAATAAGCTGATTCAGATTTTGCACACCGGCGATGCGCTCATAGGTAAAACCTTCGCCATAGTCCACACCAATAATGCGGCCCATTTCGGCGGAACGATTTCGAATACCGTCGATAAATTGTTTGGATGAAATGGGTGTTTGTGGTTCCTTAGACTTGGGATCAAAAAATTGAGAACTAAAAGCCAAAATGGCTTCCATTTTTTTTTCGATTTGTGCGCTGATGTCCACAATAAAATCGGGTTTTATGTATCGGTCTTGAATATAGTGATACACAAATTTTGGTCGCCAAGCCTTTTGCTTTTTGCCGGCTTCTTCAGTTTCGATCTTTATCAAACCTGAATAAAAACAAGCATCCGAAACCAAGTTAGCTCCTTTAGCGTGGTCGGGATGACGGTCGTAAACGGCATTACACAATATAATATCGGGTTGATAAGCTCTAATTTTTTTAATGAGTAACAATTGGTTTTCGGGGCTGTTGTAAAAAAAGCCATCCGGCATAGTTAAGTTTTCACGCAAGTGCACACCTAAAATTTGAGCTGCGTGAGAAGCCTCTTGTGCACGCAATTCTGCTGACCCGCGGGTACCTAATTCCCCTCTAGTTAAATCGAGTATTCCAACCTTTTGTTTTAATGCAATATGATTAAGTATAGTACCTGCACAAGAAAGTTCTACATCATCGGGATGGGCGCCAATCGCTAGAATATCGAGTTTCATAAAACTAAATGAGATTATTGATTTAACCAATTCAAAATTTCTTCGCAATCGGGCGCAGTGGAAGGCGAAACATGACCCACTACATTTCCATCTGCATCAATTAAAAATTTACTGAAATTCCAGCCCACTACATAATCTTCTTTACCATTAAGTTCTTTTGAGGTAAGCCATTTATACAGGGGGTGCATATCCGAACCTTTCACCGAAATTTTTTCCATCATGGGAAAAGTGACACCATAATTTTTGGTGCAAAATGCTTTTATTTCTGCATTAGAGCCGGGTTCCTGTCGCATAAAATTGTTGGCGGGAAATCCGAGGATGACAAATTTCTCACTACCAAATTTTTTATAGAGTTTTTCAAGTGCATCGTATTGAGGGGTATTGCCGCATTTGGAAGCAGTATTTACAATCAATACTTTTTTACCTTTTAAGGTAGCTAAATCAAATTCTTTTCCATCAATGTCATTAACTTTAAAAGCGTATAAATTTTGAGTTTGTGCTTGGGCTGCGCTCATCCCAATGGTAAGCAGTAGTGCGAAGAATAATTTTTTCATATATTTTTATTTTGCCTTAAGGCTAAATTTGTTGTGGATTATTTTTTTACGAAGGTAAAACATATCAAGTGATTTAGCGCATGGATTAAACTACCTTAATTCTTTTAGTGAGAGCCCATTTATTTCTCTTACTTTTGAAACTCAAATTGTAGGATATGAAAATTCAATTTAGTGGCGCAGCGCGCACTGTAACCGGTAGCAAACACTTAGTGATTCTCGATAATGGAACCAAAATATTATTGGATTGCGGAATGTATCAGGGGCTAGGTCAACCGGGAGAAGGGCTGAATCGTGCTTTTGATTTTAACCCCTGGGATATTGATTATTTAATATTGTCGCATGCGCACATCGATCATTCGGGCTTAATTCCCTATTGGGTAAAAAATGGATTTAAAGGAAAAATATTTTGCACCTATGCTAGCAAAGATTTATGTAAAATTATGTTGGCAGATACGGCGCACATTCAAGAAAATGATTTACGTTTTTTAAATAAGAGAAGAATAAAGAAGGGGGAAAAACCCTTGAAGCCACTTTACGATTCAACAGATGTGATTGATACCCTGCTTCTGATGCAGGGAGTTGATTATAATACAACGGTAAATGTTTGTGAGGGTGTGGAACTCAGTTTTACCTTTATAGGCCACATTCTTGGCAGCGGTTGTGTAAATCTAAAAGTTACCGAAGGCGAGAAGCAAACCCGTTTTTGTTTTACAGGCGACATTGGAAGAGCAAATAGTCAGTTGCTAAAAAATCCGGAAGCATTTCCGCAGGCCGATTATATTGTAACAGAATCCACCTACGGCGACCGCTTGCATCAAGACATGAAAGACACCGAGGAAAAATTATTGAGTGTGGTAATGGATACTTGTGTGAAGAAGAAAGGAAAACTCATTATTCCCGCATTTAGTTTAGGCCGCACGCAAGAATTGGTCTTCGCATTGGATAAAATGGAAAACAAAGGCTTGCTACCGAAAATTAATGTGTATGTAGATAGCCCTTTATCCGTGAGCGCAACCGACATCATGCGAAAGCATACTGAATGCTTTAATTCGGAATTACTCGAATACATTAAAACTGATGCTGATCCATTTGGCTTTAATCGTTTGACGTATATTCAAGATGCGTCTGTGAGCAAGACATTAAATAATTTGGATGAACCCTGTATCATTATTTCAGCCTCCGGAATGATGGAAGCAGGGCGGATAAAACACCATCTTGCCAACAATGTGAGCAATCCCAAAAATACCATTTTGGTTGTGGGATATTGTGAGCCAAACTCTTTAGGAGCGCGCATTCGCAACAAGGATAAATTTGTGCATATTTATGGCGAAGATTATCCCTTAAATGCTGGTGTCGAAATAATGGATTCCTACTCGGCACACGGCGATTATACTGAAATGATTAATTATTTGAGTTGCCAAGATAAATCCCAGGTGAAAGAAATTTTTTTGGTGCATGGAGAATATGAAACGCAACAAGTTTACCGTGATAAGTTAATTAAGGAAGGCTATGCTAAAGTAAGCATTCCCGAAAGAGGATACGTTGCAGAACTGGTTTAATGATTTTGAAACTATGGCTTCTAATAATTTTTAAATGCCCACATTAACGCAAGAAATAAAGTATTTAGTTGCAAAGGAAATGAAGCAAGAACTAAGGCAAAAATTTGCTTTAGGGGGAATTCTGTTATATGTTGTTTCTACTGTTTTTGTCTGCTATCTCTCTTTTCGCTCCATCATCGATAAACCTACTTGGAATGCACTTTTTTGGGTAATCCTATTATTTGGTTCTATTAATGCTGTGGCAAAAAGCTTTATTCAAGAAAGTAAAGGAAGACAATTGTACTATTATACCTTGGTAAGTCCACAAGCAGTAATACTTTCTAAAATAATTTACAACACTTTATTGATGCTGCTTTTGAGTATAGTTTGTTTTTTGGTATACTCGCTTTTCATAAAAAGTTTAGTGGAAGATGTTCCCTTTTTCTTGCTGACATTAGTCTTTGGAAGTATTGGTTTTGCTAGTGTTTTAAGCATGGTTTCGGCGATTGCTTCCAAAACAAACAGCAACTTTAGTTTAATGGCCATTTTGAGTTTCCCGATGTTGATTCCCTTATTGCTTTCGCTGATAAAAGTTTCGAAATACGCTGTTGACGGGTTAGATAGAACTTTGAGCTATCCTTATTTTGGAGTATTGCTGTTGATTAATTTAATGGTAATTCTATTGAGTTACCTCTTGTTTCCTTATTTGTGGCGCGATTAAATTATACGCACTGCATTTTCTTGCAGCCAACCTTCGTTTCCATTCTCTAATCGAATCCTAAACCAAGTATTGTTTTTCTCAATAATATTCACTTTGGCACCCTCGTGAATTATGAATAAATCTTTTGAGTTCTCCGTAGGAGCACTTTTAATTGTGGCGCTCGAATTAAATAAAATTGCTTGTCCACTGGCATTTTTAAACGCATGATTCGTTTCTGCTAAAAAGTAAAATGACAAAGAGCTTATTAATGCTAAACAAAAGCAGGCAAAAAAGATTTGTTTCCCAACGGAGGAGGTGGATAAGCGGAAAACAATGAGGGCTGCAAATGCAACAAACATGCTGATAATGCTAAGTATACCCCAAGCATCAGGAGATTTGGAGCTCACAAAATTATCCCACCAGGATTTAAAAATCAATTGTTCTTTTGCTTCGGTTTTATCGATGGTTTTTAAGTTGGCTAATTTTAGGTTGGCAATAACATCCTCATCGGTAGGACTAATTTTTTTTGCTTTTTCGTAATATAAAATGGCATTAGCAATGCTATCGGTTTTGTAATAGGCATTTCCTAAATTGAAATACAATTCGCTCGATTGATAGCCTTCTTTGATTAATTGCTGGTAAGAAGAAATAGCGGTTTCGAAATTGTTTTTAAGGTAAGCATCGTTACCAATTTTAAACACATCGTTTTCGGATGCTCTTGAAAACAAGGTGAAGGTGATAGCTAAGAGGAGGAGGCTAATTTTTTTCATCTGTATTGGATTTGTTTGACTGGGGTCAGATGGCTATTTATTTTAATTCTTCTTCAATTTTACTAATGGTGGCAACGGTATCGGCATAATCGGTTTGCATGGCCGCACTTGATTTTACCGGTGAAAAGCGGGCAAATTCACTTTTGTTTAACGTAGTGATCAGGAAATTTATTGCCTGTTCATCGGCCCCTTTTTGAAAGAGTGTTTCTTTTATTTTCTCTTTCGATAAATCAGCAATTGAAATATTGAGTTTATCACTTAAATAACCATTAATTGATTTAAACAATTCATTGTAAAAAGCATCGTAATTGTTGGCCGTTAAATGCGATTGGGCAATTTCCATTCTTTTGCGCGCTATTTTTGTGGCTTTTTTGCTTTTTCTACTAACAGTATCTTTAAGGCTTTCCATGTATTTTTTAAATACAATCGAAAACAAAAGGAATAGGAGCAGTGGCAATGATAGCAAGCAGTAGAAAACAGTGGAACCAAAAAATTCTGTACCATTCTTCACTAAATTTGTTTTTGTTTTGATGTAACGAATATCGTTACCTAAAATTTTTACATCTTCTTTGGCAGTCATCACAGTAGTGGCATTTGCTTCCGATTCATTGCCGGCGCCTTTTTCCACTTCCAATGGGAACTCCGGACTGTTTAGTGTTACGTAAGCTTTTTTAGAAACATCAAAATAGGTGAAGCTCAGCGAAGGAATTTTATAACTTCCGGAATGTCTTGGAATTAGGAGATAGTCGAATGTTCGACTACCTGAAACGCCGGAAGCAGAGGTACTTATTTTATCATTTATTTTGGCATCATAGCTTTCAATCTCAGGCGGTAATTTTAGTTTAAAAGGGTCAATTAATTTTAAATTTCCTTTACCGGAGATAGTTATATAAAGGTTGGTAGCATCGTTGCTTTTAAGGGTTTTGTTGGTATTACTTAAACGACTTTCCATACCAAAATCACCAACTGCACCATTAAAATCAGACGGTTTTCCGGCGGTAGGAAGGGGCATAACTTCAATTTTAAGCGCTTTGCTTTTTGCAGAGGTGCGCACATCCTGATATCCGCCGCCAAAGAATTGATCAAAGAAACTGTTGCTTCGGTTTTTTTGTTGTACCCTTTTTACAAAGTCCATTACCATCTCAGTAATTTCCAATGTTCCTGCGCGTTGTGGCATCAAAATCGTTTTTTTGATTTCAGCCACCTGATACTGCACACCATCCAATACTTCAGGTCTTAGGGTTGCTTGTTGATTGGGCGAGATAATATCTTCACTCCAGAATCCATTAAAAACGGGAGCTTTTGTAAGTGCATTTTGTACGATACTCACCTTGGTGTAAATTTTGAAACTCACCAATAATTGTTCTCCAACATACACTTTACTTTTATCCACACTTGCCCGGATAAATAAATCATTGTTGTCGCCGGCCGACTGATCTTGTCCTCTGTTTTGCCCACCCTGTCCTTGTTGTGCTGCAGGATTTTTAACTACTTCTATAACCAGTGATTTAGAGGATATTGTTTTTCCGTTCACCACAATCGAAGCGGGGCCAATGGTGAATTTGCCTTCGCGTTGACCTGCAAGAATAAAAGAGTAGGAAAGTGTTTGCGACATGTTGCCGTTTACAAAGGTCATGCTGCTGGACTGATTTGGTCCGGAGAGTACAGCAAATTCACGAATTTCGGGAGATCTAAAATTTCCACCACTTGCATTAAGTGAATACGAAATTTGAAATTGTTCTCCCACACCAACTTGTGATCTGCTGGTTGTTGCGGTAAGCACTGCATCTTGGCCCAAAACAAGTTTGGAGAGGCAGGTAAAAATGATGAGTAGAATTAGGTTATTTTTTTTCATTTATTCAATACATTTAAGCGCTTACCAATCTTTTTCAATGGCTACTTTAACTCCCACCGCTTTTTTCTTTTTCAATTTATCCTGAACATCTTTTTCCTGATTGTTCATGGCTTCTAATAAACGTTTAGCATCCTCCTTGTTCATTTTTTGGGGCTGCTGTTGTGCTTGTTGTTGCTCTTGTTTTTCGTCTTTTTGATCTTTGTTATCTCCTTGTTGTTGGTCTTTTTTATCTTTATTATTTTGGTCTTTGTTATCTTGATTTTGTTGATTCTGATCTTTGTTTTGATCGTTTTTGTTATCCTTGTTTTTGTTGTTTTTATCTTGATTTTGCTGTTGTTCTAATTTCTTTTTTGCGTACGCTAAATTGTAACGCGTGTCTTCATCTTTGGGATTTATTTTTAATGCATTTTGATAGGCCTTTACACAGTCTTCATATTTTTTGTTCTGCAGCAATGAATTACCTAGGTTGTGGTAGGTTTGCGCCAATTTGGGTTTATCTGTGATTTTTTTGGTGAGGGATTCAAATAAATTTCCTGCCTCTTCGTATTTTTTTTGTTTGTACAAAGCATCGCCCAAATTAAACTGTGCATCAAGTGATGCTTTATTTTTATCGATAGATTTAGAATAGCTTTTTTCTGCTTCTAAAAATTTATTGTGTTTATAAAAATCGTTTCCTTCACGGATGTATTTATTCTCCGTTTGAGCATTGGAGCTAACTAAAGTCATCAAACTATAAAAGAAGAAAGCTATCGCACGTTGAATCATTTTCTTTTAATTAATGGAATTAGTGTTTTTGTTTTTGCCAAATAAATCCAGTTTTAACCACCATTTGCTTACTGTTTCTGAGATTAAAAGTTCTATCATAAAAAACAATATAGCTAGGAAGAGAAAAATTTGAAAATGGTCATCGTAATCGGTATATACTTTACTGCCAAATTCCTTTTTCTGCATTTTATTTATTTGGTCAAATATGATACTTAATCCGGCTTGTGAGTTGGTGGCTCGCACATATATTCCATGTCCCATGGAAGCAATTTGTTGCAAATTATTTTCATCGAGGCGTGTAATTACTGTGGTTCCGCTATTGTCTTTTCGAAATCCTGTTTGGTGTCCGTTTTGGTAGAGTGGGATAGGCGCTCCATTAGGTGATCCCATTCCAATGGTATGCACTGCAATTCCTTTTTCGGCTGCGGCTTCAGCAGCTTTTATGGCATCATCTTCGTGATTTTCGCCATCGGTAATTACAATAATTGCTTTACTGTTCCCGCTTTTCGGGTCAAATGAATTTACAGCCAATTCAATTGCATTACCAATTGCAGTTCCTTGTGTTGGAATCATATCGGTACTGATATTATCTAAAAATAATTTTGCAGCTGCGTAATCGGTGGTAACGGGCAATTGCACGTAAGCTTGTCCGGCAAATATTACCACACCAATACGGTCATCACGTAAATTTTCAATAAGTCTTGAAATAGCCAACTTTGCATTTTCAAGTCGGTTAGGGCTTAAATCTTCAGCACGCATACTGTTGCTGATGTCAAGTGCAATAATCAAATCCACCCCTTCGCGTTTTATTTCTTCGAGTTTTGAACCATTTTGAGGATTCGCCAAACCTATTATGAGAAAGAAAAATGCCAGACATAAAAAGGTAACTTTTAATGCCGGTTTAAATTTGGATAAATCCGGAACCAGCGCATTTACCAAATTCGCATCTGCAAATGAAGCAATAGTTCGTTTGCGCCAACGTCGAATCAGGAGGGCTGTCAAAATAATTATTGGGATAAGTAACAGCCCATATAAATAATGTATGTTTTCGAAGCGAAACACGATTGCGATTAATTTAATTAAGTTAAACTTTTGAAAACTGTATTCTTTAAAAGGAATTCAAGCAACAATAAAACGGCAGCAGCCAAAGCCAATGGAAAAAACAATTCTGATTTTTTAGTGTAATTTTTTTCTTCAATAATGGTTTTTTCCAATTTATCTATTTCGGCATAAATTTGCTTTAGTTTTTCATTGTTAGTAGCTCTAAAATATTTGCCGCCGGTGAGGTTCGCTATTTTTTTCAACACCGGTTCATCTATATCCACCTTCACATAATCATAAGCATATTGCCCGTTAGGGTAAAGTGCAACAGGTGAATAGGCCATACCTTTAGTTCCCACCCCAATGGTGTATATGCGTATCCCAAAAGGTTGTGCCAGCTCCCCGGCTAATTCGGGCGAAATGGAGCCTGAGTTATTTACGCCATCCGTTAAAAGAATAATCACTTTGCTTTTGGCTTTACTATTTTGTATGCGGTTAACTGCCGTGGCAAGTCCCATTCCAATGGCGGTCCCATCTTGTATCATCCCTGTTTTAACCCCACTAAATAAATTTTTGAGCACAGAGTGGTCGGTGGTAAGTGGGCATTGTGTAAAACTTTCACCGCTAAAAATTACTAGTCCAATTCTATCATCCGGGCGGCTATCAATAAACTCCATGGCAATATCCTTAGAAGCTTCTAAGCGATTGGGTTTAAAATCCTGCGCAAGCATACTGGCAGAAATATCTAAAGCCAATACAATATCAATTCCTTCTGTCTTTAAATCCTGCCAACTTTTTTTGGATTGAGGTCTACACATGGCAACAATTAATAAAGCAAGCCCTAACATTCGTAAAGCAAATAAACTATGTCGCAAATACACTTTTAACGGAGTTTTAATTCCTTCAAAGCCTGTAAAGGAAGAAATGTGTAAAGCAGCTTTCTTATAGTTATGTCTAAAAATATACCACACCACAAAAGCGGGTATGAGCAGCAATACATAAAACAGCTCAGGATTTGCGAAACTTACCCCTTTCATACTTTTTCCTCCTTCCCTTCTAAATCAGCAAAATTGTTAGCAGTAAGATTCACAAAACGAATGGCATCTTCCATGCTCTTTTCATTCTCGGATGGCAAGGGTTGTTCTTTTGCAAACTTTACCATATCCGAAAGCATCAACAATTGTTTCAAATTAAACCTCAATTCTTCCGTCAGGTTCACCCCTCGAAAGCTACGCATTGTTTCATCGGTAGTTTGTTCCAATGCATTGATGTGAAATCGATTTTCAATATAACTGCGCACGATGTCGGATAAACGCACTTGATACATTTTATATTTCCCTTCCTGCCAAAGTTTTTCGTCTTGTAATTGTTGTAATTGCTGCAATGCAATAATGTGTGCAGGGGTATCCGGTTTTTTCTCGATAACGATTTCGGGTTTTACTTTTCGCTTTTTCAAGTAAAAAATTATCAATAGCGCAACTAATATTGCAATGCCTCCACCAATGAGGTAAGGAATAATTTCGCGAATGTTCCATGGTGCATCTTTAGGACCTTTTATATCCCTAATCGCTTTTGTGGTATCCACCGAAACGGTTTGAATTTGAATTAATAAAGGCTCTGTATCTACTGGATTAGCTGTATCTTCATCTACTATAAAACTAAACGGTGCAATTGCGAAATAGCCCGAATCAAAGGAGGTAATCAATAATTTTTTGGAATAAAGGGCTCGTTGTTTATCCCTTGAGTAGGACGTGTCAATTTTTGATTGAGAAACAATTTCGAGGTGGGCATTGATAGTATCGGAGAGTTCCGGAAATTTAACTTTACTGCCAACTGGTGTTTCAATGGCTAATTGCAAAAAAGTTTGGTCGCCTATTTTTATTTTAACAGAATCTAATTTGGCTGTAGCCAGATTTTTTTGCGCTAGCACAGCCGTAATACTAAAGAGTACCACACAAGCGCTAACGAATAGTTTTATAAAAATCTTCTTACTTAAAATTTGCATACGTTCAAAACTATTTACCTCTTTTCTTAAATAAGTTCATCAGGGGTTTTATGTATTGTTCCTGAGTGTTAATATGTGCCACATCTACACCACTTCTATTAAAAGTGTGATTCAGTTTTTCTTCCCGTTTTTTGCCTTGAACAAAATAATTTTTTCGCACAGCGGCACTATTGGTATCCATCCATCTAACTGCACCGGATTCAGCGTCTAAGAACTTCACCAATCCCATTTGTGGCAATTCATTTTCGTGTTTGTCGTAAATGCGAAGTGCAATGGTATCGTGCTTTTTATTGGCAATTTTAAGCGCATCCGAAAACTCTTTATCATCCATAAAATCTGAAATTACAAAGGCGGTGCATCGTTTTTTTATCACATTGGTAAAAAACTTTAACGCTAAGGAGATGTTTGTTTTTTTATTTTGAGGAGTAAACTCAAGCAGTTCGCGAATGATTAATAGAATGTGGCTTTTTCCTTTTTTTGGTGGAATGTATTTTTCGATTTTATCACTAAAAAAAATCACACCAATTTTATCATTGTTTTGAATGGCCGAAAAGGCAAGCACAGCACACAATTCGGTAATGAGTTCTTTTTTTAATTGCTTTTGGGTTCCAAAGTTTTCAGAAGCACTCAAGTCTACAAGTAACATCACCGTCATTTCGCGTTCTTCTTCAAACACCTTAATATAAGGATGGTTAAAGCGTGCAGTTACATTCCAGTCGATGGTACGTATATCGTCGCCAGGCATGTATTCGCGCACTTCGCTAAAAGCCATACCACGACCTTTAAAGGCACTGTGGTATTCACCTGAGAAAATCTGGTTGGATAAGCCCCGCGATTTAATCTCAATTTTTCTGACTTTTTTTAACAGCTCTGATGTGTCCATGTTACGAATTAACGAATGACTAATTTTACGAAACGCTATTACATGATTTCAATAATCCTATATTCAGATTATATGTTAAAGGCATTGAATGTTCAACGATTAAGGGACTTCTACAGTATTTAATATTTCGTTGATGATGTGTTCGCTGGTGATGTTTTCAGCTTCTGCTTCATAGGTTAATCCAATTCTATGACGCAATACATCAGTACATACGGCACGCACATCTTCGGGAATTACATACCCACGGCGTTTAATAAATGCAAAGGCTTTAGATGCCAAAGCTAAGTTGATACTGGCGCGAGGTGAAGCTCCGTAAGAAATTAGCGGTGCAAATTTTTCGAGCTTGAAATCTTTTGGAAAGCGGGTTGCAAAAACAATATCAACAATGTATTGCTCAATTTTTTCATCCATATACACTTCTTTCACTATACCTCTGGCGCGGATGATGTCTTCAGTTTTTAGGATGCAATTTGCACTTGGAAAAACATTGGCAATATTTTGACGCACAATTTTTTTCTCATCCTCTTTACTCGGATAGCCAATTACGATCTTTAGCATGAAGCGATCCACCTGTGCTTCAGGCAGGGGATATGTTCCTTCCTGTTCAATTGGATTTTGTGTTGCTAAAACTAAGAAGGGCTCAGGAAGTTTAAAAGTTTGATCACCAATAGTAACCTGACGTTCCTGCATGGCTTCAAGCAAGGCACTTTGAACCTTTGCCGGAGCACGGTTAATCTCATCGGCTAAAATAAAGTTAGAAAATACAGGACCTCTTCGAACAGTAAACTCTTCCTTTTTTTGATTGTAGATCATGGTACCGATTAAATCGGCAGGTAATAAATCGGGAGTAAATTGAATACGGCTAAATCCGGCTTCAATGGTAGATGCCAAGGATTTAATAGCCAGTGTTTTTGCCAATCCCGGTACCCCTTCCAAGAGGATGTGGCCGTTCGAAAGTAATCCAATCAGCAAACGCTCCACCATGTATTTTTGTCCCACAATAACTTTGTCCATTTCCAAAGAAATCATGTCCACAAAGGCACTTTCACGTTGTATGCGCTCGTTTAGCTCCTTAATATCAATACTTGTAGTTTCCATATTTTGTTGAAATAATTTTAGTGTTGCAAATGTATCGTACTCCTTGTTTTGGAAGAAATGCCAGCCTGTTAATATTTGTTAATCCCTTACAGCGTCAAAGTGTTCAACTATTTTGAGTGCAATCATTTTTATCCGATAAATTGCCTTATTTTTGTTTGAAAGAAGAATGAAAATATGCCAAGGTATTTTATAAAATTAGCGTATAAAGGAACTCACTTTCATGGCTGGCAGAAGCAGGAAAATGCACATAGTATTCAGGAAGAATTGGATGCAGGTTTAAGTATTTTGTTGGCTGCTCCAATCGAAACAGTCGGTTGTGGACGCACGGATACAGGCGTGCATGCGCGCGAATTTTATGCGCACTTCGACTCTGAAAATGAATTGAGTGACGAGAAGTTTTTACTGTACAAACTCAATAAAATCATATCTAAAGATATTGCTGCTTATTCCTTGTATAAAGTGAATGAAGGAGCTAATGCGAGATTTGATGCGCTTTCAAGAACCTATCAGTATTTTATTTCAAGAGGAAAGAATCCATTTGAAATGGATACTTCTTATTACTTGTATGGGGTGTTAGATATTGGTAAAATGAACAGTGCGGCTAAATTACTATTCAACTACGAAGACTTTACTTCCTTTAGCAAATCCAATACGCAAGTGCTAACCAACAATTGTAAAATATATAAAGCGGAGTGGTATCAAAAGGGAGATCAATTGATTTTTGAAATTAAAGCCAACCGCTTTTTACGCAACATGGTTAGAGCCATAGTAGGCACACTCATCCAAGTTGGAAGAGGAGAAATTACTGAACAGGATTTTGCTCAAATAATTGAATCAAAGAATCGTTCGTTGGCAGGTTTTTCAGTACCAGCAGAAGGTTTGTTTTTAACCCAGGTGGAGTATCCTGATGGGATATTTGAGGTGTAGATTTAGGATTTATATATGCATAGGTTGAGGGTTTAATGGAATTCTGAGTTATTAGTCTGAATGGAAATGACAATAGAAAACGATATTATTATTCTCTCATTTAAGTTATAATTATTCGGGTAGTAAACAAAAAGTTAATCTTTTTGAATCCAATTTTATTTAAGGAATAATAGTTTATTTTTGATTTAAAAACAATAATTTTAAATAAAAGCTAAAACTTATAAAATGAAAAGAATCTACCTAATTTTATTTTTTCTACCCTCCCTTGCAAATGCTCAATGGTCGGCAATGGGAACTGGTGCAAATGGACTTTTTGCTTTTGATTACATATTTCATCTTTTATCTGATAATACTGGAAATGTTTATGCTACACCTGATATTTCCAACGCAAGTGGGCATTCTTATGTCGCTAAATGGACTGGGACTAACTGGGTAGAATTAGGTACAGGTGCGAATTCCATTGATTGCTATCAGGGATATGAACCTATCCTTGCCACCGACCCGACTGGAAATATTTATGCAGCAGGATCTTGTAAGGATAATGTTACAGGTAAATATTATGTGCAAAAATGGAATGGTGTAAGCTGGAGTAAATTAGGGAGCGGTGCAAACGGTTTAAACGCCAATGGAGAAATCGAAGCATTAGCAACAGATTTGGCAGGTAATGTTTATGTATCTGGATGGTTCAAAAATGCATCCGGTAAAAATTATGTTGCTAAATGGAATGGAACCTCATGGAGTGAATTAGGTACAGGTGCCAATAGCTTGAATGCCAATGATCATATAATGACACTTGCAATTGATAATATTGGGAATGTTTATGCTGGGGGTAGATTTACTCAACCAGGAGGTGATGCTTATGTTGCAAAATGGAACGGAACAACTTGGTCTGCTGTGGGTGCAACGACGTATCATGGTTTGGAAATTTCCCTTCTTGCAACCGATATAAATAATAATGTTTATGCATCAGGTGTTCCATCCACTGGGCAGGGATATGATATTGTTATGTTCAATGGAACTGCATGGACAGTTCTAGGAGGCACAACAGCTAATCTCAACCCATGTTGCCCCGTCTATGATATTAAGTCTGATAATTGGGGAAATATTTATGCGGGTGGTTATTTTAAGTTCCCATCCACAAATAAGTATTGTGTGGCACAATGGAATGGAGTTCAATGGAATGACTTAGGAAATAGCACAAACCAGAATTTTAATGGAGCTATTTTTGCTCTTGCTGTAGACAACCAGACGAATGTTTATGCGGCTGGGGGGTTTAAAAATTCATCAAATAAGGCTTACGTAGCCAAATTCACAGCACCTGTTGGAATTCATGAAAATAGGGAATCCAATTTTGAATTATTTCCAATTCCTGCTGAAGATCGAATTTATTTAAGAACCAAAATCAACTTTACTGGAACAATAATTCTTAGAGATGCTCTGGGAAACAAAATAACCGAAGTAGTAGAAGAAAACCTCACTTCTCGTATTTTTGAGCTAAAGGAACTTTCTCCAGGTTTTTATTATATTCAACTAACATCAAACAAGCACGAAACCATTACTTTAAAATTGATTAAAAGCTAATTGTACTTTGTATTTTGAAATTGCAAAATAAAATGAAACTAAACTATTTCAATGCAAGTTGAAGTATGAATGAAATTGAAAATTACATTCTATTTATTGTATGCTAAAGTTTTGCTATGATGCTTAGAATTATAATGCTAACAGGTGGAATTTTACTTCTCACCATAACCACTTTATTCGCACAGATTGACACTATTTGCATTAAGAAAAATATTTTTGGAACTTTTTATTTTCAAGAAAATCATTTGTTAACAGGAAGGGATTTTCATGAGATTATTAAATTTAATTATGAGGCGGAACAAGAGTATAAGGCCTTTAAATTAAATAATGTGTTTGCTACAATTTCTGCCATTTCAAGTGGTTTATGTTTGGGTTGGGCAGTTGGCGTTGCTCAAGGAGGAGGAAAACTTAATGTTGGACTACTTTCGCTTGGTATAGGTCTTTACGGGGTTACCATACCCTTAAGCATTAATCAAAAAAAGCACAAAAGGAATGCTGCGAAAATTTATAACGAAAGCTTGAGGCAAAGACGACAAAACAGCGAAAATTTAAATAAGTGAATGGTTATGTGTAGCATTAATTTTATGCTTATACTCAAATACTACTTTTAATAATAACTAATTAGCTTTTCAATTTGAAGCCAATTCCTTAATGTTGTAATTCAAATATTTCAAAACCTATATCAATATACGTATTTCATGAAAAAAATAATTTTTAGTATTTCATTTCTTGTTATTGCTCTTGTTGCAAGTAGCCAAAATGACCTCGGTGGTAAAAAAATTCTTCCCAACCAGATCTTTCAAAAAAGGATGGATAACGGATTAAACGTAGTAACTGTTCCATTTGAAAGCCCCGGTATCGCCTCCTTTTTTATTTTAGTACGAGTTGGATCACGGGAGGAAGTAGAACCCGGTAAGAGTGGTTTTGCACACTTCTTCGAACACATGATGTTTCGCGGAACAAAAAAGTACTCCAAAGAAAAATACAGTGAAATTTTAAAATCCATTGGTGCATCTGCAAATGCAAACACTTCTATTGACCGCACCTTGTATCACATGACCGGCAATGCTGCCATGCTCGATAAAATGTTTGAATTGGAAGCCGACCGTATGATGAATTTAAAATATTCAGAACAGGATTTTAAAACAGAAGCCGGTGCTGTAAAAGGCGAGTACACTAAAAATTATTCAAATGCCTTGCAAAAATTGTATGAAGCAACCATGGATACTGCATTTGAAAAGCATACCTACAAGCATACCACCATGGGATTTTTTAAAGATATTGTGGATATGCCGAATCAATACGACTACTCCATCGAATTTTTTAATCGATTTTACAAGCCCGAAAACACAACTATTATTGTAGTTGGAGATGTTACTCCCGAAGCGGTTAATGAAATGTCTGCAGCCTATTTTGGAGAATGGCAAAAGGGTACCTACACACCTCAAATTATTCAAGAACCGACTCAAACGCGCACTAAATATGTGCATTTGCAAGTTCCAAAGTTTCCACCGCACCTTACATTGAGTTTTAAAGCAAACCCTTTTAACGATTCCGATATTGAAGTAGCCGCGCTTGATTTACTGAGTGATGTGTTATGCTCTGAGCGTGCTGAATTGAATAAAAAATTGGTAATTCAAGAACAAAAATTACGCGATTTAGGTGCTTATTACAACCTGGCACGCGATAAAAATTTAATACAGTTTGATGCTACTGCAGTTAAACAGGAAGATTTGCAATATGCGAAAGATGAAATTATGAAGGCCATCGAAAATTTAAAGTCTAAACCTGTTGATAATGCTTATTTAAATGAAATTAAATCCCGCACTAAATATAGTTTTGCAATGCGCATGGATAGTCCTGATGCAACAGCAAATGCATTGGCGCATTTTACCTGGCTATCAGGGGATCCTGAATCAATTAATCGCTATTATGCCTTGATTGATAAAGTAACGCCTCAAGACATTTCCAATGTAGCTAAAAAGTATTTGGTGAATACAGGGTTAACTGTTTCAACTATTTCTGAAACTGCTGAAAATACTATTAAGTAATTGCAAGTTTGCATGCACTATTTAATTTAAACAAGACTAAACGAAATCTAAAATACATAACATGAAAAAATTAGTTAACATTTATACACACACTTTTCTGCTGCTGACTGGCCTTTTTTTCTTCTCAGCATGGAATTCTAAAGCACAAGAGGTGGTGGAATTAAAATTACCCAAATCGGATAAAATAGTTGTAAAACTGATGTTTCGCAATGGCTCCATGAGCGATCCTCAAGGCAAGGAAGGCCTAACCTATTTAACTGCTAATTTAATTACAGACGGTGGGACAGCGGATAAAACGAGTACAGAAATTAAGGATTTTATTTACCCCATGGCAGCAAACTATTATGTAACGGTGGATAAAGAAGTTAGCATTTTTACATTTGAATTTCACCGTGATTTTACAGCGCAATTTTATACTATTATCAAAGGTTTGATGCTGCAGCCACGATTTGGCGAAGCAGATTTTAAACGCGTAAAATCGAATCAACAAAACTATGTGGATCAAGTAATAAAATCTTCTTCAGATGAAGAATACAGCAAAAAAGCTTTAGAGGATTTTTTATTTAGAGGTACAAATTATCAGCACCTTATAGAAGGAACTTCTGAAGCTATAAAAGCAATTACGTTAGAAGATGTGAAGATGCATTATAAAAAATGTTTCACCGCTAAGAATCTTACTATTGGCATTGCAGGGAATTATACAGCCGAATTTTTAATGAACTTAAGAGCTGATTTAAATGGCTTAGCACAAGAAGCTCCTCAGCTAAGTGCTGTGGGTATTGCAAGAAGTGCTGAAGGCGTGAAAGTGGAAATTGTCTCAAAGGATGAAGCCCTAGGCTCCGCCATATTTATGGGATTTCCTTTAGCTGTTACACGCAAAGATGATGAATTTGCCGCTTTGATGATTGCAAATTCCTGGTTGGGTGAACACCGTAAATCATATTCCCGCCTGTATCAAAAAATCCGGCAAGACCGCTCTATGAATTATGGCGATTACAGTTACATTGAATGGTACAATAACGGTGGCGCTAACATGTTGCCTCAACCCGGATTCCCGCGATCTTCCAATTATTTTTCGATTTGGCTTCGACCTGTTCAAACGGCTAAAGGTTTGTTAGGACAGTACAAGGAGTTGGATGGAATTAAAATTGGTCATGCTCATTTTGCTATACGCATGGCGCTACGTGAAATGGATAATTTAATTACAAATGGAATGAATAAGGAAGACTTTGAACTTACAAAAACATTCTTGCGCTCATATATTAAATTATACATTACCACACCAAACAAACAACTTGGATTCCTTATGGATAGCCGCTTTTATGGTAGAAAAGATTACATCGTTGAACTGGATAAATTACTTGAAAAAGCAACATTAGAAGATGTGAATGCTGCTATAAAAAAGAATTTTCAGGTGAAAAATATGTACATAACTATTGTAACAGATAAATCAGAATCTGAAAATTTGGCAAAAAGGTTACGTGAAAATTTAGAATCGCCTATGAGCTATTCTAACTCATTAAAGGCTGTGTTAACACCCGAAATTAAAGCAGAGGATGAAGTTGTTGCAAAGTATCGGGTAAACATGAGCAGAGTGGATGTTGTAAACTCAAAAGATTTATTTGTGAAATAGTTTAAATCGGATTATAAATTGGGTCGTTAGCAATTTTGTTAACGACCTTTTTTTATCTCTTTTAGTTTCCCGAATGGTCAAAGAAATAATTTAGAATCGCATAATTTAATTTGCATAATCCACTGCTGCATCTAATATCAAAAGGGTTTTATTAAAATAGGCTTCTGCATCTTCTTTGGTTTTGGCAATACACACCATTCCTAATTTTCCATATTGCGATAGGGCTCCCATCATGTGAAACATCACACCTTCTTGTCGCGCACCATCGTATTGTAAATTGTTGCATATGGCAATATCAATTAAATCATGCGGAGATAAGCCTTTGTATTTTTCATTCACTACATTATCGGATGCAAAGTAGCAGCGCGATTGTCCGTTGGGCATCAGGTATTCGCCTTTTTCCCAATTAAATTCTCCCTCCGTAAGGAATTGAAGCATAAGAAAAGGATGAGTGGTTCCACCTTTTCGCAAATTAATTTCAATGGCATAATGTTTCCAACCATCGGCTTGTTTCACCGAAAGAAAATCAATTGCAAATCGGCCCATCACACCTTCTCTGCGTAATTCTTCGGCAATTAATTTTCCTGCGTAGCCTATTTCACGAGTATATTCTAAGTTAGCCGGGAAAGTGGCTCCAATAAATACTTGTCCACTTTCGCCACCCAGCAATTGATCGTGTGTAGAAATTACATCGGTCATACCTAATGGATTGATGCGGCATTGCACAGAAGGAGATTCTTTTATTTCCCCATCAATAAACTCTTCCACAATTCCTTGAAGGCTGCAAAATTTGTTAAGAAAATCGGAATAGGTCACTTTTGCTGCAACTATACTTAGTTGAGCAGGCAGGCATTTCAAAATTTCTTCAGCAAGCTTCGGTTGGGAAGCATCTAAATGCTCATAGCGAAAGAGTGCATTTCCTTCGCCCGAAAATCCATCATTTATTTTTACAACTGCTTTTTTTAATGTCGGATTATCTTGCTTCAGTTTTGCCAATGCAAGTGCAATTTCTTGTTCGTTTTTTAATTCTTCAAATCCCGGTGCTACCGGAATTCCAAGCTTTTTGAAAATTCTACGACTGCCTGTTTTTGTACCTAAATACAGCAAATTGGGATCACAACCATAGATAGGAATGTTTAAAATGAGTGAAAGTTGTTTTTCAAATTCAGTAACGTTAAAGCAAGAGAGGTGCGTTAAATCAGAATATTTAATGCTTTCACGTATGCGCTGAATTAGTCGCGGGCGCTTCAATATTTTTTCAATCAAGGAAATGTGAGAGGCATCGTAGCAACTTAATAGCGTAAGCCTTTTGCGCGCATGTTGCCCGGTTATTCCCGGTAATAAATGCAGGTAGTAATCCACAATACTAGGATCAACCGGTACACTGGTTATATAAATAACATGTGTGCGGGGCATCCGCAAAAGCATTAACATACACAACAAACGCTCCTCATAATGCACAGAGCCTTTTAGGGTATTTAGCATTTCATGGTCGAGCGTTAAGCTGGGTACAATAACAACAGTGCGCTCTGCGAGTTTATTCAAAAAGATATCGGTGTAACTATGCGCCAAGCGCTGCTGCATTACTTTAAATTCTATATCTGAGGGAGTCATAATACTTATTTTATGAGTTAAAAGTATCCGTGAAGGATAAAAATAGTAAATCATTTGTAAATTCAGTGCTAATTAAATGGATATTGATTTACTTTTAAAAGGATGGGTATGCGGCGCATTCAATAATGTGTAATATACTTTTATCTTTCAATCTTTTTTATAAGTTTGTAGTGTAGCAAAGTGCAAAGTTATTTCATAACCCGGTTATTGCTTTGCAGCGATGTGTATTGCTAAAAATTAATCGACACACCTAAATCAATTAAAGTATGAGAATTATTGAAATCAATGCCATGCGAGGTCCAAACTACTGGAGTATTTGGAGACACAAACTAATTGTGATGAAATTGGATTTGGAAGATTTGGAAGAAAAGCCAACTAATGTTATTCCTGGTTTTGGTGAGCGTTTAGAAAAAATGTTTCCCACTATGTTTTCGCATCGTTGTTCAGAAACTTTTGAAGGTGGTTTTTTCTTTCGGGTAAAAGAAGGAACCTGGATGGGACATGTAATTGAGCACATCGCTTTAGAAATTCAAACCCTTGCCGGGATGGATACAGGATTTGGCCGCACGCGCACAACAGGTGAAAAAGGAAAATATCATGTTGTGTTTTCTTACATGGAAGAAAAGGTGGGGATATACGCGGCAAAAGCAGCTGTGCGCATTGCTCAAGCATTGGTAAATGGTGAGGTGTATGAGTTGGAAGAAGATTTGCAAAACATGCGTGAAATTCGAGAGGACGAGCGATTGGGCCCCAGCACAGGTTCAATTGTGGACGAAGCAGTGAGCAGAGGCATTCCTTACATTCGACTCAATAAACATTCGCTTGTAATGTTGGGACATGGAGTAAATCAAACCCGCATCCAGGCAACTGTAAGCAGCACCACCAGTAATATTGCTGTTGAAATTGCGTGTGATAAAGAAGAAACAAAAAATTTATTAGATGCTGCTTCCATTCCAATTCCGCGTGGAAGAATTATTTACGATGAGGATGATTTAGAGGGTGCTGTTAAAAGTATTGGCTATCCCATTGTATTGAAACCTGTAAATGGCAATCATGGGCGTGGTATCACAACCAATGTGCGCAGTTGGGATGATGCTATGGTGGCGATGGTGGCAGCAAAAAAAATATCAAGAGCGGTTATTTGCGAAAAATTTGTAACCGGTTTTGATTACCGCTTGTTGGTTATTAATTACAAATTAGTTGCAGCAGCAAAGCGCACACCTGCTTCGGTTACCGGGGATGGAAAAAATACCATTCAGCAATTAATTAATATTGTTAACAGCGATCCACGCCGAGGATATGGACATGAAAAAGTATTGACCGCCATAAAAGTGGATGATATGACGATGCAGATTTTAAATGAAAAAAATCTGACACTTGATTCTGTTGTTCCTAAAGATGAAGTGCTTTATTTAAAAACTACAGCAAATTTAAGTACCGGAGGAACTGCTACCGATGTAACGGACTTGGTACATCCATATAATGTATTTATGGCCGAGCGCATTGCACGTATTATTGGTTTAGATATTTGTGGTATAGATATAATGGCGCCTGACTTAACTACTCCATTAAATGAAAATGGTGGTGCAGTGCTGGAAGTAAATGCAGGCCCGGGA
Organism: Bacteroidota bacterium; assembly: GCA_016721765.1. Classification (NCBI taxonomy): domain Bacteria; kingdom Pseudomonadati; phylum Bacteroidota; species Bacteroidota bacterium. Next base: position 769,960 of record JADKHO010000004.1, on the reverse strand, counting down.
TTTAGAATGCACATTGCGCCTACCGAAGGTTTGGGAAGAAATGTGGCGGAACCAGTTGTAGATATGCTGTATCCTCCCGGAAAATCTTCACGAATTCCAATTATCGCGGTAAGTGGGACAAATGGGAAAACTACAACCACCCGTTTAATTGCGCACATGGTAAAGACAATGGGTTATAAAGTTGGTTTCACCACAACCGATGGAATTTATATTCAAAACCGAATGTTGGAACGCGGTGATTGTACCGGACCAAAAAGTGCTGAGTTTGTATTAAGAGATCCTACTGTTGATTTTGCAGTTTTGGAATGTGCGAGAGGCGGTATACTGCGAGCCGGATTAGGTTTTCATAATTGCGATATTGGTATTGTTACCAATGTGGCTGAAGATCATTTAGGTTTAAAAGACATCAATAGCATTGAAGATATGGCACGTGTAAAAGCAGTTGTGCCCGAAAGCGTATTGCCCAATGGCTATGCCATTTTAAATGCGGATGACGATTTGGTTTTTAATATGTCGAAAGGCCTTGAATGCAAAATTTGTTTGTTTAGTTTGGATGCACAAAACCCCAGAATATTAAAGCATTGTGATGAAGGTGGTTTAGCTGCTGTGGTGGAAGATGGCTATGTAACCATTTGCAAAGGCACATGGAAAATTAGAGTAGATAAAGTGGTGAATATTCCTTTGACTTTTTCTGGAAAGGCAATATTTATGATTCAAAATATTTTGCCGGCAGTGCTTGCCGGATTTGTGCGCAACTTCAAAATTGAGGACATGCGATTGGCGCTTGAAACGTTTATTCCTTCGCCAACACAAACACCAGGTCGTATGAATTTATTCCAGTTTAAAAATTTCCAAGTGATGGTGGATTATGCGCATAACTCTGCAGGCTTTGCAGCCATTGGTAAATTCCTCGAAAAAATAAGTGCTAAACCTAAAGTTGGAATTATTGCCGGCGTTGGAGATAGAAGAGATTCCGACATTATCAGCTTAGGGAAACTTGCAGCTGCCATGTTTGATGAAATAATTATTCGTCAGGATAAAAATTTGCGTGGCCGCACCGATCAAGAAATTATTGAACTGATGTTGCAAGGAGTTCATGCTGTGGATAAGGATAAAAAGGTGAAAGTAATTCCTACTGAATCGGAGGCTATAGCATTTGCAATTAAAAATGCCAAAAAAGGTGCATTTATAACCATTTGCAGTGATGTGGTGCCGGATGCCTTAGATGCGATTATGAAATTTAAAGAAGAGGAGGATCATTTTGAAATTTCGAAATCCGATATTCCCAATTTGAATTGAAGTAAATAATATTTACTGATTCTGCTCATCCGGAAGTTTAATAGGCTACATTATTTTTGTAGCCTATTTTTTTTGTACTTTGTGGTGCACTCAAATGAAAAGAACGCTCTTAAATCTGGTATTTTTTTTAGTGATCGGATGTTATACGCTGAACGCTCAGAATCAACATTCCATTGATAGTTTGCAAAAACTACTGAGCAAACAAAAGGATACTGTTCGTATAAACACGCTTATCGAAATTTCAAAAGCATACCGATTTTTTGATTCACCTAAAGGGCTTTTATATGCCTCTCAAGCCTTGCGTGAATCCAAGAAAATAAATTATTTGAATGGCATCATTTCCGGCTTAAACGGTCTTGGAGTGTATTACTTTACGTCTAACAGAACAGCAAAGGCGATTCAAGTTTATTCCGAATGTTTAGCGCTTGCCAAAGCAGGAGGCAGGAAAGATAAAATTGCAGATGCAAACAATAATATTTCGCTGGCGTATCAATTTTCAGATAATTATAAGAAGTCAAATGAATTTGGATTGCTCGCCATTTCTCAATACGCTGAATTGCAAAATGAGGAATACAAAGCGGGTGCATTACAAAGCGTAGGTGATAATTATTATTATTTGGGACAATATAACATTGCCTTAAAATACCAATTCGAAGCCTTAGGCATTAGAGAAAAGCTTACAAACAAATCTGACATTGCATTGTCTTATCGTTCTATTGCAACAGTTTATACCGATATGGGTAAATTAAAAGAAGCATTAGAATTTATTGATAAGGCTATACATATATATAAGGACTTGAATTATTGGGATATGATTGCTGATCCTTTAGTGGCGAAAGGAAATATTTTTTCGGATTGGCAAATGTATGACAGTGCATTGGTATGCTACACTAAAGCACTTGCTGTGTTTCAAAAGCTAGATAATATTCAAGGTATTTCTATTGTCTACAACAATCTTGGAAATATGCACAATAACCAAGGGAAAACCGAGCGAGCTATTTTTTATTTTAAAAAGGCTATTCAATTAAAACGTGAGTTGGAGGATGATAGAGGAATTGCCATTGCTTCCTTAAATATTGCCGCTTGTTATACCAACTCAAATAAAGCTAAAGAAGCATTACCCTTTTTGGATGAAGCTTTGTTGTTGGGAAAAAAAATTGATTCAAAGGATATACAACAAGATGTAATTCAAACCTTGGCAGTTGCGCATGCAGCATTGGGAAATTATAAGGATGCTTATTCTTACGAAGAACAGTATGCAGCATTAAAGGACACTTTGTATACCAAGGAAACAAGCAAACAGTTTGCTGAAATGGAAACGCGTTACAACTCCGAAAAAAAGGAAACGGAGAATAAGCTTTTAAAAAAGGAATCGGATTTGCAACAGGTAAAATTAAATCGAAATAAACTTTGGTTTTCGGGGCTTGCCATTATTTTGGTGTTATTGACTGTGCTTTCGTTTTTAGTTCTTCGAAACAGTCGAGCCCGCAGAAAAGCAAACGAAGCGCTTCAAATTAAAAACGATGAGATTTCGGAGCAGAAGAAAACAATTGTGGACAGTATAAATTATTCGAAGCGTATCCAAACAAGTATTCTACCCGGTAATGATTTTATTCGACAATTTTTGCCGGAGAGTTTTGTTTTATTTAAACCCAAGGATATTGTAAGTGGAGATTTTTATTGGGTTGAAAAATCGAAACAAAATCCGGATTTGATTTTTTTCGCAGCAGTAGATTGTACCGGCCATGGGGTTCCCGGAGCATTGTTATCGATGTTGGGATTTAATATTTTGAATCAGGCGGTGAATGAGCACAGCTTATCAAATCCATCCGAAATATTGAATTTATTAAGAGAAGAGTTAATCAACACGCTCGGAAAAAACTCCGGCGGGGAAGTTATTAAAGATGGCATGGATATTTCACTTTGTGTTATAAATCGAAATAGCTTAGAGTTAAATTATTCAGGAGCATTTAATCCACTCTATTTAATTCGTGAAGGAGAACTAATAGAAACCAAAGCCAATAAAATTTCAATTGGAGCAGGTATGGCTTTGGATAAAAATAATTTTACGACACATTCTTTCAAGTTAAAGCAAGGCGATTGCATTTATATTTTTACCGATGGTTATGCCGATCAATTTGGTGGAGCCTCCGGAAAAAAATTCAAATACGCATCTTTGAAAAAAATGCTATTATCCTTTCACCACCTGCCTTGCAGCGAGCAACTAAAACAAGCTGAATCCGAATTTGAAAATTGGAAGGGCGATTTAGAACAAGTGGATGATGTGCTTTTGATGGGTGTAAAAATTTCCTAAACTACCTGCCTCCCAAATTACTTTCGGTGCAATGCTTTTTAAAAATGCAAGTTGAGTTGCGAAATGAAATAAGTGTATTAAAATTTAATTTCCTTCTGAAACCTACTGAAAATAGCTATTTCAACCATTTTACTTCTTCATTTAAATTTACTTTGCATCCAGTTGAACAAAAAAAAATTGAGCGTAAGGTTATTTTTTGTTGGAAGTGAAAAAATAGTTTCATTTTTTTTTAGAGTTGGAATTTGTGATTTTGATAAAATTTATTTTTATGGTTTGAAAAATATAAATTCATGAAAGGTTAGTAAAATCAATAGATGTAGAAGGTGTTTATTTTTTAGGTTAAATTCTAAATGCAGGAAAGGAATAATTAATAGAATGCTAATTCACAGTAACTAACATTTTTATGTTGATAATTAGTGCTCTAAAAATATTTTATTTAGAAAACATTTATTTCCTTTGTATCGACTATTAATTAATAGATTAACTAAAAAACAAAAAACAATGGCAACAAAAAAAGCACCAGCAAAAAAAGCAGCAGCTAAGAAAGCAGCTCCAGCTAAAAAAGCAGCTCCAGCTAAAAAAGCAGCAGCTAAGAAAGCAGCTCCAGCTAAAAAAGCAGTAGCTAAAAAAGCTCCAGCTAAAAAAGCAGCAGCTAAAAAGAAGTAATTAGTACTTCCTGAAAAGAAAATCTCTCTGACTCCATCAGAGAGATTTTTTTTTGTACTAACTTCGAAATAAAATAATTCCGGTGCTTAAAAAATTGTTCCCCTTAATTGTTTGTTTGCTGCCTCTGTTAGGCTTTTCGCAGCGCAGCGATTGCTCCTTTGTGAACGATGTTTTTAAAGCAGATGAAAAAATCAGCTACGAAATTTATTATAACTGGGGAGTAATTTGGGTAGGAGCAGGGGAGGCAAATTTTACTACTCAACTCATCTATCAAAATAAAAAACCATATTATAAATTTGAAGGTATAGGATATACCTATCCAAAATACGATTGGTTTTATAAAGTGAGAGATCGTTTTGAAACAATGGCCGACACAAGCAATTTAAAACCTTTGCGCTTTATTAGAGATACGAAAGAAGGTGGAACACTAAATTACAGCGACAACATTTTTAATTTTAATAGAGGGAAGGCATATAGTTTTACACGCTTAAAAAATAAGACCACTAAAGCCGATTCGGTTGCTATTACAGCTTGTAGTTTTGATGTGCTCAGTATGATTTATTATGCACGGAACATTGATTTTGATAGCTACAAACCCAAGAGCAAAATTCCTATTTCACTTTATTTAGATAATGCGGTGTATCCGCTGTATATCGAATATTTGGGAAAGGAAAAATTAAAAACTGAACTGGGCGAATTCAATTGCATTAAGTTTCATCCCATGCTTGTGGAGGGAACAATATTTAAAGCAGGCGATGATATGACGGTGTGGGTTACCGATGATAAAAATAAAATTCCTGTTTATGTGGAAACACCTATAATTGTTGGTACCATAAAAGCAAAATTAAAATCCTATTCGGGATTACGAAATCCCATGACCTCAAAAATTACAAAATGAAAAATCAAAAATTTAAAATTACCGGTGAGTATATTGAATTAATAAAATTATTAAAAGCTGCTGGTTTATGCGCCATGGGAAGTGATGCCAAATATTTGGTGAGCAATGGAAATGTGAAAGTGAATGGTACAGTTGATTTGCGGCTGCGCGCCAAATTGCGACCCGGCGATAAAATCGAAGTTCAAGATACAATAGTAGAGGTGGAATAATTTAAAGTATTTCTAAAACTTCAAACTCACTCCACCCATAAAATTGAATCCGGCTTGGGGAAAGTAGAAATTCTCAACAAGCAATTTTCCACCGGATATATAATTATAAGTATAGCCGTTGGATTCGTAAGCTTCATTAAAAATATTATTTAACGCCAGCGTAAATAGTATTTCTTTCATCGCTTTCGGATGCACTGCGTAATTGAATCGAAGGTCATTCACAAAATAGGTATCCAAACTGCGGCTGGAGTTGGAAGTATTATCCAAAAATTGTGTCCCAACATATTTACTCACAAAACTTATCGTTCCGTTTTTAATAATTGTATAAGTCAAATTACTTCCTGCAACCCAAGTTGGTGAAAAGGCAATATCCGTATTACTGAATTCATTCACCACCTGAAAACTGCTATCGTAATTATCTACAAACTCATAAAAGGTTTTCACCTTATTCATACTCCAGGTAGCGTTTGCTGCCCATTCTAAATTCTTGATAATTTTTATGGTATTCATCCATTCAATTCCCAAGCGGTAACTGCTGTTCACATTGGTTCGGTTGTATGCACCCACATCATTTATTTCACCATTCAAAACCAGTTGATTGGTATACTTCATGTAAAATGTATTAAAGGTATAGGTATATCTTTTATTCTTTTGGACGTAACCAAATTCCAAATTTTCAAGTTTTTCAGGAGAGGGTTGACTGATGGATGAAGACTGCACAAAATCGTCGCGTGAGGGCTCCTTATGGGCAATGGCATAACTCAAATACATGCTTTTGTTGGACGAAAGAAAGTAAGTAACACCAAACTTAGGATTGGTAAAATTCATTATAGCGTGTTGCTTTTCCTGCGCCAGATTTTGGTTGTACCCTTCAAAAGTATAATCAACATTTCGCACTTGTAAATCAGCATATAGATATAGGTATTTCCCCAACTGATAATTTGCTTTTACAAAAACATTAAAATCTTTTTTCAATCCATTGTCGTTATAATACCTTTTATTAAAAGTATTGTTGCTATTAAATTGAGCCCAAATAACTTTACCATAATGGTCGCCATCATAAATATTATAAGCGCCGCCCAAGGTGGCCGAAAAGTTTTTGTTTTTAGAGTAATTGACTGAATAAGTCATCCCATAAAAATCATTTTCGAGCCACTTTTGTCGCACCAGGTTGGTGGCAGTAATAGTATCAGAACCAATCACAGCATTGGCTAAATTATAGTCCGAAAATGCTTGACCTTCTTTATATTCTTCGTAATAACCTTTTCCTTTAGTGTAGTGCAGCGCCGCATTTACATTCCAATAATTTTTGATGCGTCGACTAAAATGGAGCTGATAATTATTTTGAAGATAATTATCCGTTTGGTTTTGATAGGTGAATGAATTGTATGTTCGATTTGAAGAGTGAATAAGATTTTGTGCTTGCTCCGGCGAGAGGTAATTTCGTTCGATATAGTCTAAAAGTTCAGTTGCATTTCCATTGAGTTTCGCTTCTGGAACACCATTCCAGCATTGGTAGGTTTTTTCGCTTCCGCTGAAGGTGATAAATTTTAAGGTTGAATTTTTTCCGTAATAGCCACCGGATAAGTAATACGAGTTCAGTTCAGATTTTCCTCTATCTATAAAACCATCGCTACTCACTTTAGAAAGCCTACCATCAAAACTGAATTTATCTTTAAGTAAGCCTGAGCCAATGTTTAGGGTGTTTTTAAAAGTATTGAAAGACCCGGCAGAAGAGGCAACAGCTGCATAGGCTTCAGTTGCCAGTTTAGTTGTCTCGATGTTAATGCTCCCTCCAAAGGCGCCGGCTCCATTGGTAGATGTACCCACGCCTCTTTGAATTTGAATGTTATCCACAGAAGAAAGCAAATCCGGCACATCTACAAAATAGCTTATTTGAGATTCTGCATCATTTAACGGAATACCATTAATGGTGGTATTAATCCGAGTTCCATCTGTTCCTCTTATCCGAATTCCCGTATAACCCACGCCGGCTCCTGCATCCGAAGTAGTAACTACAGATGGTTGCAAGTTTAATAAATAAGGTAAGTCCTGCCCAAGATTTTGTTTGGCTATTTCTTCTTTTGTCACTTGCGAGAATGTAGTCGGCGTTTTAGAATTCGCTCGAGTGGCTTCAACCAGCACTTCTTCCTGCAAGATACTTTTGGGAACCAGCATAAAATCTACATTGGTATCATTTTGCAAAACAAGCGTTTGGCGCAGTGTTTCATAGCCGATAAAAGAAATATGAATTTCATATTTTCCTTCCTTCAATTTTTTTAATTCGTATTTGCCTTTGTCATTACTTAAGGTAACAAGGTAGGTGTTGGCAAGTTGAACCGAAGCTCCGGTCAGGAATTCACCACTTGAATTATCTTTTATAACACCTGTTAATCGCACCAGCGAAAAAGCAGCGGTGGGGCTGACAAAAGAGAAAATCATAAAAAAGTAAATACCAAAACACAACTGTTTTTGATTATTAAAAGTGTTCATTGTGTAATTTGTTGCAAACTTTTTTCAAAGCTCTTGTTAAACTTCAGGTGAGTAAGGGTGCTCCGCCTGTTTGTAAATTTAACCTTCAGTTCCCTGCGTCAGCATTACCTGCATCAGGTTCAATGGGTGTAATCTCAGCCCTGCATATTGCAAAGCACCCCTATAAGAATGGCACGAAGGTAGAAATTTATTTTGGTTTAGCTATCCTTTCTTTGCTTGGCGCAGAAATCATTTTAACGCTGCTCATATGCACTAATCACCCACCACATCGCTCGGGATAACTCAAGACATTAATGCCTCCATATCGCTCGCATTCCCTAATTCTCATTCAATTCTACTCAAGCTTCCAAAGCATTTCCATAACTCATTCACTCAATAACCCAATAACCCAATAACCCAAATCCCAATACTCAATACTCAATACTCAATACTCAAATCTTTATTCTTAATTTCGCAGTCCGAATCAAAAAACAAAAACTATGTCAACAGGATTTTTCTCAATACCAAAGGCAATCAACGAACCCATAAAAAGCTATGCTCCCGGAAGTGCGGAGCGCAAAGAGTTACAGGCTATGCTCGCGCATTTGCGTTCTCAAGTAGTGGATGTGCCCATGTATATAGGAGGTAAAGAAGTAAGAACCGGTAAAACGGCTACACTTAATCCCCCACACGATCACAAGCACTTGTTAGGAAATTACCACAAAGGAGATAAAACCCATATTAAGCTGGCTATTGATGCTGCAATGGCTGCGAAAGCAGATTGGAGTAATTTAAGTTGGGAAAACCGAGCCAGTATTTTTTTAAAGGCTGCTGATTTGTTGGCAGGTCCATATCGCGCTAAGCTAAATGCAGCTACGATGTTGGGCCAATCGAAAAATGCTTTTCAAGCAGAGATTGATTCAGCTTGCGAGTTGATTGATTTTTTGCGTTTCAATGTGCAATATATGGGTGAAATTTATGCGCAGCAACCAATTTCATCCAACGGTATTTGGAACCGTGTGGAACAAAGACCACTCGAAGGTTTTGTGTTTGCGCTTACCCCTTTTAATTTTACGGCTATCGCCGGAAATCTTCCTTCTTCTGCAGCCATGATGGGCAATACAGTAGTATGGAAACCTTCCAACACACAAATTTATGCAGCCAACGTTATCATGGAAATTTTCCGTGAGGCCGGTTTGCCCGATGGAGTTATTAATTTGGTGTATGTGTCGGGTCCGGAAGCAGGTGAAGTTATTTTCTCGCATCCCGATTTCGCAGGTATTCACTTTACCGGTTCAACTGAAATTTTTCAAAACATTTGGAAAACTATTGGAACCAATATTCATCTCTATAAATCGTATCCTAGAATTGTTGGTGAAACAGGCGGAAAGGATTTTATTGTGGCACACAAATCGGCTAAACCTGCTGTGGTAGCCACCGCAATTTCTCGTGGTGCGTTTGAATACCAGGGACAAAAATGTTCGGCAGCCAGTCGCGCGTACATTTCTTCCAACATTTGGAACGAAGTAAAAGACTTGGTTATAAAGGATATCAAATCATTTAAGATTGGACCTACAGAAGATTTTAGCAATTTTATTAATGCGGTGATTGACGAAAAATCATTTGATAAACTTGCAGGATATATTGATAATGCTAAAAAGGATAAGGGTGTAGAAATCATTGCGGGCGGAAACTACGACAAAAGCAAAGGATATTTTATTGAACCCACTGTGATTGTTACCGGCGACCCAATGTATAAAACCATGTGCGAAGAATTGTTTGGTCCGGTGTTAACTGTTTATGTATATGATGAAAATAAATTTGAGGAAACTTTAAAGCTGATTGATTCAACATCTAATTATGCATTAACCGGTGCCATCATTTCACAAGACCGATATGCAATTGATTTAGCAACTAAAAAGCTTCAAAACTCAGCCGGTAATTTTTATATTAATGATAAGCCAACCGGTGCGGTTGTTGGACAACAGCCATTTGGTGGCGCCAGAGGTTCCGGTACAAATGATAAAGCAGGTTCAATGATAAATTTATTGCGATGGGTTTCTCCACGCACAATCAAAGAAACCTTTGTTCCACCAACAGATTATCGCTATCCATTTTTGAGCGAATAATAATTTCAACTCATCTTCAAAAATGCTTCTTCGCTTATTCGAAGAAGCATTTTTTGTTAATACAAAAAGATTCACAAATAGCTTTTTAAAAAGGTTCAACCTTCGTGAATCCTATAAAATCTATGTTCCTATGTGGTTAAAAAAATAGCATTACATAATAGAACGCTGATCTATTATGATGGTTATGATTTTTATGATTTGTCTATAGACAGGTAAGGGATTATTGTTGATATAAATTAGCGAACCAGCAATTTGTAATACCCTCTGTGAGACCTATGCGACCTATGTGACTTTGTGTTTAAACTCTGCCCACCCAATTAATTCCTTTTTTTAAAAAATCTAAGGTCTTCGCTTCAGCACTTCCTGCTTCCGGCTCAAATGCATAATGCCACTCAGCTTGCGGAGGTAAGCTCATTAAAATGGATTCGGTTCTTCCATTGGTTTCTAATCCGAATTTTGTACCTCGGTCGTACACCAAATTAAATTCCACATAGCGGCCTCTTCTGATTTTTTGCCATTGGGATTCCTTTTCGCTGAAGGGTAAATTTTTATTTTTATGAATAAGGTTTACATAAGTAGGAGCAAAGCAACTGCCCAAAGCGCGCACAAAATCAAATCGATTTTCTTTAGTAAATTCAGGTATTTCAGAAAGATTGTCAAAGAATATTCCCCCAATTCCACGGGTTTCATCTCGGTGAGGGATATAAAAATAATCATCGGCCCATTTTTTAAAATCAGGGTAATAATCTGGAGAGAATAAATCGCATACTTTTTTTAACTGGTTATGAAAAAACTTTGCGTCTTCCTCCACCACGTAATGCGGAGTTAAATCAATACCGCCACCAAACCAATGTTTTCCCGAAGTGGTTTCAAAATAGCGGGTGTTCATGTGAATGATGGGAACCATAGGACTTTTAGGGTGAATCACAATGGAAATTCCGCTGGCAAAAAAGAGTTCCTTTTCACTAACTGTATCGCCTTTGGCAGCCATAAAGGCAGGTAACTTTCCCCATACAGCCGAAAAATTTACACCGCCTTTTTCAATCACATTTCCATTTTGGATTACGCGCGTTTTGCCTCCTCCGCCTTCAGCACGCACCCATTTATCTTCTTTAAATTTTGCTAGTCCATCTGCTTCTTCTAATGCATTACATATCTCATTTTGCAAAGATTGGAACCAGACGCTTGCTCGTTTGCTTAGCGCTGAAAATTCTGATGGGTGTTCCATTATTTGTCAGGACTTAACGTGAAGTCTTTGTATTGCAAAATAAAAACCGACTTATTTTCATAGCCACTTTCTACAGCAGTTTCAACAAATTGAAAATTACATTGAAGCCCTTTCTTTGGACTATTGGGCAAAGCGAGATAAAATTCCTTTCCTGATTTTTGCAACTCAGCTAAAAAATACATTCCACAATCATAACCTTGAAGCGCATATTTGGTAGGATCAGTTTTATATTTTTCGCGGTATTTTTTCATCATCCCAATTGTTTCCGGTGAAGCATAATTGAGGTAACTAGAAGAAGGTATATGCAATTGTAAATCCTGGATGGTATTGATGTCAAGATTGTCGAAACTCACCCAACTTTCCATTCCGAAAAGTACAATTTTGTAATCCTTTTTTAGTCCGCGTAAGCTATTCACCAAACTAGTAACAAAGGCTTGATCGTTGCTGGGGATAAAAATAATGTTGTTGGCTGTTGCCGATAATTTAGCTTGTAGCCCTTTAACGCCGGCAGTTTTAAATACTACTTCGGCAATGCTATCTTTTCCTAATTCAGCATTACAGCGGTTTTTGAAGGTGGTGAGTGATGATTTTTCTTTCAGCAATCCATTGTGCAATATTATCAAGTTTTGCTTTTTATAGTGTTTTGTAATAAAATCGGCTACTGCTTCCACCTGCGTGCTGGTGGATGCCGAAACTTTTATCGCATATTTGTTTCCCAACAAAAGTTTGTTTTGCTGGGCATAAGGAATAACAATCGGAATATGATTTCGCTTGGCATAATCTGTTGCTTGAGTGCTCGGTGAATTGTGGAAAGGTCCAATAATTAGGTTTGATTTTCGCAATTCTGATTTCTCAAGCACATTCACAATTTGCAACGAATCGTTGGGTGCATCGAATGCACTTACTTTTAAATTTAAACCAGTGTTTTTTAACGAGTCGGCTGCTATTAAAAATCCTTCGTAAAATTCAATTGCAGCATAAGACTTACTAGGAATAGCAGTTCGAATATTTTTTTGAAACTTAAGGGTATCAATATCCTCTAAGTTAAAAGGAAGTAATAACGAAACTGAAAATGTTTTGGAACTAGTGCTTTCATTATTCGTTTTTATTTCAGGCACTCTAGCAGGCTCACTTGTTACACTGCTTTTCGGCGGAATCACTTTTTCCGGAGGAGCACTATTGCTTGTGTTTTTTTGAGGGATTTTAAGTTGCTGTCCTACTTTCAATCCATCTTCAATTTCGGGATTAGCCTTGGTGATTTCTTCAATTGAAATATTATAAAGTTTGGATATAGCATAAAGTGTTTGCTGTTTTTCAACCGTGTGAGTTAAGTAAGTTGGAGTAGTAGGAACTGCAGGAGGGGTAGAAGGGCTCGCAGCTTTTTTTATGTCTTTGATAGGGATTTTTAAAACCTGTCCGGGAGAAACGCCATCCACCACTTCAGGATTCTCGAAAATTACATCTTTCGTATTTACATCATACGCTTTAGCAATGGAGTATACGGTTTGACCTGCCTCCACAGTATGCATGTAATATTTTACGCCATCAATTTTTTCAACTTTAGTGGATTTTGTAATTTCAGTCGAGGTCCCTGTCTGTGCGTAAAGCAAAGAACTTGTGCAAATAAGGAAGAATAGAAGTAGGGTTTTCAATAAAGTTGAATTAGTTTATAGAATAGGATAAAATTAGTTTAGAAAAATAAACATACATTAAGTCAAAATTCAAAAAATCATAAAAATCATAATCATCCTAAAAAATCAGCGTTCTTTTCCACCCCCAGCCCCCGCCAGCGGGGGATATTAGCTCATAATTCAATCCGCAAACAATTAAATTATGGAACCTTGTCACCCAACCCTTCAAATCATAAAAATCATAATCATTCTAAAAAATCAGCGTTCTTTTCCACCCCCTGCCCCCGCCGGCGGGGGATATTAGCCCAACAATCAATGTGCAAGCAAATAAATCCTGAAACTTAGAAACATAAAAACCCAGAAACCCAGAAACCAAAATCACTCCCATTCAATCGTGGCGGGAGGTTTAGAGCTGATGTCATATACTACCCTATTAATTCCTTTTACTTTATTAATTATTTCATTGCTGATGTTCGCTAAAAACTCATAAGGCAAATGACACCAATCTGCCGTCATTCCATCTGTAGAACTCACCGCGCGTAAGGCAATTGCATTTTCGTAGGTACGTTCATCTCCCATTACACCCACACTTTGCACCGGTAAAAAGATGGCACCGGCTTGCCACACATCCTTGTACAAATCAGCTCTTTTTAATCCATCAATAAAGAGCGCATCTACTTCTTGTAATATATGTATCTTTTCTTTAGTGATTTCACCAAGTATGCGAATAGCTAATCCGGGTCCTGGAAATGGATGACGGTTTAAAATAGCGTCATCGATGTGCAAATTGCGACCCACTCTGCGCACTTCATCTTTAAACAAAGTATTTAAAGGCTCTACAATTTTAAGCTTCATATAATCAGGTAATCCGCCCACATTGTGATGTGATTTTATGGTTGCCGATGGGCCTTTCACCGAAACGGATTCGATTACATCCGGATAGATGGTTCCCTGTGCTAACCACTTTACATCGCTAATTTTATGGGCTTCTTTATCAAATACATCAATAAATATTTTTCCAATCGCCTTCCGTTTTAATTCCGGATCTGAAACATTTTTTAAAGCATTTAAAAACAGCTCTTTCGCATCTACACCCACCACATTTAAGCCCATGTGTTGATAAGAATCCAATACGTTTTCAAATTCATTTTTTCGAAGCAGCCCATTGTCTACAAAAATGCAATACAAATTTTTTCCAATCGCTTTATGCAACAATACTGCCGCAACCGAAGAGTCCACGCCACCACTTAGTCCCAACACTACTTTATCATTACCAAGTTTCGCTTTTAATTCAGCAATTGTAGTTTCAACAAAAGAGTCGGGCGTCCAACTTTGGGAACACCCGCAAATGCTTACAACAAAATTTTTCAAAAGTGTAATTCCGCCGGTGCTGTGATACACTTCGGGATGAAATTGTATTCCGTACGTGGAACTATTTTTAATATGGAAGGCTGCAACTTTCACATCTTGTGTGCTTGCTATTATTTCAAAAGTTGGAGGAATGCTCGCAATGGTATCGCCATGACTCATCCACACTTGTGATGGGAATTCAATATTGGCCAACAATTCATTATCCGCTACTTTTCGCAAGCTTGCTCTGCCGTACTCCCGAATTTTTGAAGGCAATACTTCACCGCCTTGTGTAAATGCCAAAAGTTGCGCACCATAGCAAACACCAAGTACGGGTAAGCTTGTTAGAAGGGCAGATAAATCAGGATTAGGGGATGCCGTATCGCGCACCGAAAAAGGACTTCCCGAAAGGATTACGCCTTTGATACTTGCATTTATTTCAGGAATTTTATGAAAGGGGTGTATTTCACAATACACGTTCAGTTCCCGTAATTTTCGCGCTATTAATTGTGTGTATTGTGAGCCGAAATCAAGAATTAAAATAGTTTCCTGCATGGAGTGCAAAGATAAAATATTGTTTAAAGCATTTTGTTACAATTGTCAAAAAACAAAAAAAGCTGACAAAATCAGATTGCCAGCTTTTTTTGAATTCAGGTAAAGTATTAAGAATTCAACATAACTGGCATCACCAGCATGAGGATATCTTCGTCTTTATTGTCTTTTTCGGCAGGTAATAAAATTCCTGCTCTGTTGGGAGCCGACATTTCTATGATAACATTGTCGCTTTCCAAATTGGATAACATCTCCAATAAAAATTTGGAATTGAATCCAATTTCCATATCATCGCCGGTGAAACTGCAAGTCAAACGATCGTTTGCTGCGTTATTATAATCATAATCTTCAGCAGAAATACTCAATTCGCTACCGGTAATTTTTAGGCGCACTTGATTGGTTGATTTATTCGCAAAAAGCGCAACTCGCCCAATTGAATTCAACAAAGAAACACGATCAATCGTTAATTTATTCGGATTCGATTTTGGAATAACCGCTTCGTAATTCGGATATTTTCCGTCAATTAAACGGCACACCAAATTGATGTCGTTAAAGCTGAATGACGCATTAGTATTATTATACACCATTGTAACCTCAGTATCCTCAGCCGCTAAAATTCCTTTAATAAGATTTAACGGTTTTTTAGGAAGAATAAATGAAGCAGTAGCTTTTGTTGCTTTGTAGTCGTTGCGCGTGTAACGCACCAATTTATGCGCATCTGTAGCTACAAACAATATGTTTTGATCGCTTAGTTGACAAAACACACCACTCATTGTTGGGCGTAAATCATCGTTTCCGGCTGCAAAAATTGTTTTATTGATAGCATTAGCAATCACATGCGAATGCAACTTTATGGTGCTGGGCTTGGTGATAGCTGGAACCTTTGGAAATTCATTTCCATCAAATCCGGTCAATCGGTACTTTCCTTCTCCGGCAGAAATTTCAATGGAATGCGTTTTCTCATCAATCAAAAATGAAAGTGGTGTTTCAGGAAGTTTTTTCAACATGTCCATCAACATCTTTGCAGGAACTGCAATGTTTCCGCTTTCTTCAGATTTAATTGCAATTTTAGTGGTCATGGTAGTTTCCAAATCCGATGCGGAAACTGTCATTTCGCCCTTTTCAATCTCAAACAGGAAGTTATCTAAAATAGGCAGCGAATTGCTTGAATTTAATACCCCTCCGATGTGCTGTAGGTGTTTCATTAAAGTCAAACTCGATACAATAAATTTCATACGGTTTTATTATTTTTTTAGTTAAGTCGCAAATATAATTTTTTGCTTCACATAATAGCTTTTATTCGGGCTTTGAGTTATCCTTTTTTTTCAACAAAAAATTACTTCTCAAAGTAGGTAATAGGTTTTAGAATCTTGTCAAATACCAAGTACTGAACCATAAAGAGGTCGGGCTCATCATTTAGTTTAGCATAAAAGCGGTCAGGGTCATATTTTAATTGGAAGCCTTTTTCATCCAAATCGCCATCCACTCCCTTTCGGGGGAAGGTTGTAAAGCGCATTGTTTTGCCCTGCACATCACTAACACTGATTAGATGCAACGGTTGCAATGCCATGGTGCTGTCTTTGGTTTTTGGATTGAGTTTACTAGATATACTTTCGAAAGTGACCGATTTTAAATCGAGCAAATAAGCTTTAATTTGATTGGTATCGATGGAAATTTCCTTGCCACTCTTTAGCGATAAAATACTGAATTGCACATTTCGTGGGTCGTTTCCAAGATGATTTATTTTTAACTCAAAAGAGAGCTCAGGATTGCGCGGATATTCAATTTTAATGTTTGAAAATTCATAAGGTAATTGCGGAAAAAATTGGTTGCTTCGCCACAAATTTTCATCTAAAAAGTAGCGTGTATTTAAAAAGCCTTCAAAGCCCTGAAGCCACATTACATAAGGAGTAGCCGAATTTTCTAACATCATGTAGGTACCGTAAAAATCGGTTGTAGTACCCCCAACATAATAGGTTTTACTTAGTTGGTTATTTTGATAAATTTCAACCTTCACGGCTTCTGCCGCCAAGCGCTTAACCACATTATTAAAAGCTGTTTTGGGAACTGTTGCTTTAACCGAAATACCATGCATGGTTTCGAGTAAAGTTTGCATGGATTCTTTTTTGGCAGTGAATTTACCGTTAACCTTCCATTCATGTGCACTTACACGCTCTAATGTTACGCGCTTTCCTCGCTTATCCGCCATAAAAATTTTGCTGATGCCGGCAGTATCTTTAACTGCAAAATTGGTAAGCTCTTTTTTAAGTGTATTGCTTTTATTTTTGGACGAAAAATAGAGCACTACTAAGCTGAGTGTCACAATGATTCCAATACCTATAAGAATGTTTTTTTTCTGCATAAAATCTTAATCGCTCTCCTTTTTTGAGCCGCCAAAGATATTAAAAATCAAGTGTAAGCAAGCAAATCCTGACGACACGAAAGGCTTTTCTAAAATATTAACAAAATCAAAACAAAAAAAATTATCTTTAATCAAAATTTTAAATGCAAAAATTATGGGAATAGCCGGTATCGTTATTTTAGTGTTAGTGCTCGCAACACTCTTCCTTTCCTTTGTAACAGTGCAGCAAGGAACAATTGGTGTGATTACAATATTTGGCAAATACCGCCGTATTTTAACACCCGGCTTAAACATGAAAATTCCCTTTGTAGAAGTTATTTACAAGCGAGTAACCATTCAAAATCGCTCAGTAGAATTGGAATTTCAAGCCACAACCATCGATCAGGCAAACGTGTATTTTAAAGCTATGCTTTTGTACGCAGTGCTCAATCAAGAGGAAGAAACAGTTAAGAATGTGGCCTTCAAATTTATTGACGAGCGCAACTTGATGCAAGCCTTAATACGTACTGTTGAAGGCAGTATTCGCGGATTTGTAGCAACCAAAAAGCAATCGGAAGTTTTATCGCTGCGGCGCGAAATTGTTGAAGATGTTAAGGAACAAATTGACTTAACACTAGAAGGCTGGGGATATCACTTAATTGATTTGCAACTCAACGACATCACCTTTGATGAAGCCATTATGCGTAGTATGGCCCAGGTCGTTGCTAGTAATAACCTTAAGGCGGCTGCCGAAAATGAAGGTCAAGCCCTATTAATTACAAAAACTAAAGCTGCTGAAGCGGAAGGAAACGCCATTAAAATTGCTGCCGAAGCAGAACGCCTCGCCGCCCAATTAAGAGGACAAGGTGTTGCCTTATTCCGCGAGGAAGTGGCCAAGGGTATGAGCATGGCTGCCAAAGAAATGCAGGAAGCCAATATGGATACATCGGTTATATTGTTTTCGATGTGGACAGAGTCTATTAAGCACTTCGCAGAGAATGGAAATGGCAATATTATTTTCTTGGATGGTAGCCCCGAAAACATGCAACGCACCATGCAGGAAATGATGGCCATTAACAGTACCAATATGTTGGGAAGGACGAGAGATAAACAATAATTTCACTTTATTTTCTTTGTTCATAACAAAGGATTCTTCAAAAGTGTTAAGTTGAGTAAAGCTTAACGATTTATTGCCACATTTAGACAGTTTAAATTTAGTTAGCATACTTATTTTCTTTCAGATACAAAGAAAGCCTTAGTAAAAAATCCTAAATTGTATCTCCTCGTTTCGTCTCCATTTTCATATGGCACCATCTTTATTCTTCAACCCAAATTTTGCGATTACTGTATTTAGCACACTCCATTTTTTAGCAGATTCAAAAACATTCAGCTAAAAAATTAACCCACTTGGCTTCAAAAATCCCTCATTGCGAGTAAAATTTGGTCTGTAACGTCCAATTGTACGTATATTTAGCGGTAATTCAACCACTAGTATATGAGAAATATAATTTACTTCCTCCTCACTTTTCTAACCACAATTTTAGCTTACCAAAGCAGTTTTGCGGGATATTATAATTGGGCTAAGCGCTTTGGAGATGCAGGCGTTAATGTAGACGTAGGTAAATCTATTGTGAGCGATAGACAAGGCAATGTATACCTTACTGGTCTCTTTAAGGGAACAGTCGATTTTGACCCTGGTAATGGCATTTCTAACTTGGTTGCCGGTGGAACAAGCGAAAATATTTTTTTCGCAAAATACAATTCCAATGGAAATTTTATTTGGGCAAAACAAATTGGAGATGCTAACTTGAGCAAGGGTTTGAACATTCAGGTGGATGATACCGGAAATGTGTATTTGCTGGCTAATTTTGAATTGAGCACTTCCCTCGATTTTGATCCGGGAGCCGGCATTGCCAATGTGGATGGGCAAGGAAATAAAACCATTGCATTTGCTAAATACACTTCCAACGGCGATTATGTTTGGGCAAAATCAATCAGCGGGGTATCCGATTGTTACGCAACTTCCTTTAAAGTAGAGCATACCGGAGCTATTTACCTTGCCGGCAAATTTTATTTAACCGCGGATTTTGACCCCTCCGCTGCAAGCGCTAATTTAACTTCTACTGGAACTTCAAACGGCTTTTTTGCGAAATACGATAACAATGGAAATTATATTTGGGCAAATCAGCTAAGTGGCGCAACGGTTGAGCCTTCACAATGTGAAACGGATAATTTAGGGAATATTTACCTTACCGGATTTTACCGCGGCACTTGCGATTTTAATCCTGATGGAGTGGGACAATACATTCGAAGTAACGATGGAAACTCCGATTTTTTTGTTGCGCGGTACACTGAAAATGGTGCCTTTACATGGGCAATCGCACTGGATGGGACCAATGAAGATTTTGGAAATTCTATCGCGGTGGATAATAATCAGAATGTATACGTAGTTGGAACTTTTATCGATAGTTTAGAAACAGATCCAAGCCCAGTTGATAATTATTTGGTTTCTGCAAGTGCAGGTGTTTCAGATAATTTTGTCACAAAGTATGATGCCTTGGGTAATTCTGTTTGGGCATTTAAAATTGGAAATGCACAAATCGATTATTGCAATTCTATAGCCGTTGATCCGAATGGCTTAGTCTTTATTACTGGCACCTATACCGGAAATTTGGATTTTGACCCTGGTGCTTCCTTTAATATTTTAAGTGCAGGCCCTAGCTATAACATTTATTTGGCAAATTATGATGAAAATGGAGAATTTGGCTGGGCAAGAGATATTGGTGGAATTCAATACGATGAAGCACTAGATATTTCCATAGATAGAAATAGCAATATTTATATAACAGGTTATTTTGGCGACGATGTTGATTTTGACCCAAGTCCTGATGATACTGCTTCCTTTAATGGAGGAACAGTAGATATTTTTATGGCAAAATTTTCAAGTGACCAACCTTTGCGCATTAAAAAACCATACGATTTTGCAAGCTGGTTTGTTGATGCAACTTATCCCATCACTTGGCAAAGTAATGGGATTGACAGTGTGAAAATTGAGCGTCAGCAGCAGGGTCAAACTGCGTGGGAGCTAATTGCGAATGTGCCGGATAGTCCTGCAGTACTAAACTATTTTTTGCCGGCAAATAATCCGCTCGATGCGTATACCTTGCGCATTTCAGATTTACTTAATCATACCGTAAAACACCAACACACTGTAAAGGTAAAATTTTCACCACAGCTCAATTATCCTGTTGGTGCAGAAGTCTTTAATGGAGATTCGTTGATTACGATTAACTGGTTTGCCTCAGGAGTAAGTTCTGCATTTTTTGATTTAAAATTTTCTATAAACGGCGGTGCAAACTGGTTTAAAATGCGGGATAGTGTGCAAACCCTTTACGATAACGATAGTAGCTTTTACATTGGAAATTACAATTGGCAAATTCCGCGTGGCATAAATTCAACTACCTGCAAAGTTGGAATTTTTGGAGTGAATTTAAGCACCCCACTTTTTGCCTCAAACAATTTTACCATTACTCCACCCAGTCCTACTAGCTTTCAAATTTTATCACCCAATGGGGGAGAGGTACTTGAACGTAAAAAGCACCACTACATCACTTGGACCGGTGTAAGTATGCCGCCTGTGGTTGTATTGTTTTACTCTTTGGATGGAGGTACCTATTATGTTATTGATACTGTCGCCAATACCGGCTTTTATAATTGGAGGGTTAGAGATACTGTTTCAACAGATTGTTACATTAAAGTTAGCAATTTAGCGCACACCATTATGGACGAAAGCGATGCAACTTTTTCGATAGTGAACTCCTTAAATGATGATGTAGTATTGACTGCACCTGTTTTAAACGATAAATGGTGTGAAGGAACACAACAATACATTCGTTGGACGAGCAACTATAACGGTAAAATTACGCTTTGGCTAAAACGCAACTCAGGCACAGATGATTTTATTGATACAGTCGATGCGAGTGATGGTATGTATTTTTGGACAGTTCCCAACAGTACGTTTACCGGAAACCGCATTCGAATTGAACCTGCGGATGGCAGTGGCAGTAATTTAAGCACCAGCGATTATTTTATGATTTGCACAAATTATTCGTTTTTAAATGTTTTGTTACCAAATGGAGGCGAAAGTTATTATCCGGGTGCTTACGTTCCACTTACGTGGGATAATAATTATGTGGATACAGTATCCGCATATTACTCCATTGATAACGGTATAAATTGGAATTTGATTCAAACAGGAATCACGCAAAGCCCCTATTTTTGGTTAGTGCCCGATAGCACTTCTTCCACTTGTTTAGTGAAGATCGAAGCCACCAACAATGCAACTATAAGTGATGTAAGCAATGCAACCTTTACTATAATGCCTGCATTTATTGGTGTTACTCCCTTGATTAGTACAACAGCTTTG
Source organism: Bacteroidota bacterium (assembly GCA_016721765.1). Classification (NCBI taxonomy): domain Bacteria; kingdom Pseudomonadati; phylum Bacteroidota; species Bacteroidota bacterium. Next base: position 748,445 of record JADKHO010000004.1, on the reverse strand, counting down.
CTCACTGACCCCTGCAAGACCGATACGTTTAATTTATTTTATACTGTTTCGGGCAATTTCGATACAAGCAATACCTTTATTGTGCAGCTTTCTGATAGCCTTGGTAGTTTTAGCGGGGCTTTCACAGGAATTGGCATAAAAAAGGATTCCATAAGTGGTAGCATAATGTGTAAAATTCCTGCAAGTGTTAAAAACAGTAATCTTTATAGTATTCGTGTACTAGCTGATAATCCACCATCTATTGGAACATCCACTCCTGCATTTAAGCTTGAATCTCCCGAATTTACATTTAGAGATTCAGTTGAATATTATTTTTTACCAAATGCAATTGCAAAATTTCCTATTGTTTCTATTTTACCTACCGATGCAATTGAATGGAAATTTGGAGATGGCACATTTTCCAGTTTGACGCAACCTACGCATACGTATACGCAAGCCGGGATTTTTGATATTACCGTAACCGTCACCAATATCAATGGTTGCAGCACATCAAAAACAAATGCACGTTATGTGAAAGTGGATAAGAAATTCCCAAATCGCGCCCTAAACCCTAATGCAGTTACTACTGTTACAGGTATTTCCTTTAAGAACGACAGTACCGGAACAATTTCATTTGCCGATGGCTCTGTTAAATTTACTAACGACTATGGAGTAAACTGGTATGCGGTTCAAGCAACAGGATTGTCGGATGTGCAAGCTGTGAAAGTTAAAAATGCGTTCGAATGGATTGTTGTAGGAAGCAATGGCGGGGTGCGAAAAACACTTAATCGTGGCTTAAGCTGGGATACGGTAACTTTTGCTTCAGGCGCTCTTCCGACCGTTAAACTAAATGCGGTTGATTTTTCGAGCAATGGTACAGGGTATATTGCGGGTGACAGCGGTAAGGTATATCGCTATTTTGCCGGAAAATTTGTAGCGGCGCCACAATTTACGCAGGCAAATTTATATACTGTTTACGACAATGGAACCGATGCATTTGTTGCGGGTGACAGTGGACAAATTGTAAAACGAAATGCCGGTGTATGGAATCAAAAAAGTTCAGGTTTAACTACTCCAATACGTTCAATTGTTTTTGCTGTTGATAACCCATTAAAAGGCTATGCGGTTGGCGATCAAGGTAAAATAGTTCAAAGTAACGATGCGGGCGAAACCTGGAGCCTTTCCCTTTCGGGAGTGGATATAAACTTTTCGAGTGTTGCTTGCTCCGAATTGGGTGATAGCGCTTGGGCTGTTGGTGAAGCCGGTATTATTTATCAAACAATTGATTTTGGGCAAACCTGGGAACGTTTTTCTAAAGGTTCAACAACTGCCAATACACGTGTTACATTCCGCAAACCCCGCGGTTATATTGCAGGCAGCTCGGGAAGTTTACGCATATTTAATCCGGTGAATAACCAGTTGACACTCGGTGTAAAATCACTGCAAAAAACAGCTTCACTCGATTTTTCGGTATTTCCTAATCCGGTAAAGAATCAGTTGACCATAAATTGCGATGTGGCTAATTTCAGTGCAGTAACCATTTCAATGAAAGATATGAATGGCAAAGAGCTGATGCACTTTACTGCACATAAATCAGGACTTGGGTTTCAGAAGGTGGTGGATGTTTCAAAGCTTAACAATGGTATTTATTTCATACATCTTTTAACTGAAAATGAGTACTTGATTAAGAAAATAGTAGTGCTCAATTAAAATATAGTTTCATCAATTTAAAAAGGCCGGTCGGATTTTTTCGAACCGGCTTTTTTGCTTCTGCGATAAAGGCTATCTTAGCAGCCTTCAACTTTTATTTGTGAGAAAAACTTTTTTACAAGTGCTGATTTGCTTGCTTTTTCAGCATGTTTCGTTCGCCCAAACTTCAGTTACACCCGGCTATACCTATCGCTCAAGCGTGAATCCCTATTATTGGAAAAATCGAAAACCCAATCCCGAATATTGGCAGCAAGATGTGCATTATACCATTGATGCTACACTCGATGAAAAGCTCGGCATCATTGATGGATCTGAAGTATTAGAGTACTCCAATAATTCACTGGATGAATTGCAGTTTGTGTATTTTCACCTTTACCAAAATGCTTTTCAACCCGGCTCTTATGCTGATAATTTGATGCTAAACAATGGTGTAAAAACCAAGTGGAGCGCATACGAAGCACAAAAATTAGGTACCACCATTTCCAAATTGGAGCAAAATGGAGTGATATTAAAAACCGAACTCGATAATACTATTTTAAAGGTTTACTTAAACACGCCACTAAAACCGGGAGAAACAACACAGTTCGAAATTGATTTTGTAACCCATTTTGGGGAAGGTGCAACGCGGCGAAGAATGAAAAAATTCGCTTCTTTTGGCAGCACCGCTTTTAATGGAACGCACTGGTACCCGAGAATAAGCGTGTATGATCGAAAATTTGGTTGGGATACGCAACAACATTTGGGCAGAGAATTTTACGGTGATTTTGGAGCCTTTGACGTAAGCTTAAATTTTGCATCAAATTACATTGTAGAAGCCACCGGTATGTTGCAAAACAGTGACGAAGTTATGCCGGATTCACTTCGACAAAAACTCGATATTAAAAATTTTGCACATAAGCCATGGAATAGCAAACCTTCAGTAGTTATTCCATATCAAGCCTCCCAGCGAAAAATTTGGAAGTATAATGCAATGAATGTGCATGATTTTGCATTTACAGCAAGCCCTAATTATCGCATAGGCGAAAAAATGTGGAACGGTGTTCATGTAATTGCATTGGTGCAGGAACCACACGCAGCTTTATGGCAAAATGCAGCGGAGTATGCTGCTAAAATTATTCAAGTTAACTCAACCGATTTTGGAATGTTTGCCTATCCTAAATTGGTTGTTGCCGATGCAGAAGATGGAATGGAATACCCCATGCTTACGCTGGATGGCGGCTATGATCCTAGCTACCGGCAATTGCTCGCACATGAAATTGGTCACAATTGGTTTTTTGCCATGGTGGGTAACAACGAAACCTACCGTCCCGCTTTGGACGAGGGATTTACACAGTTTTTGACAGCATGGGCACTCGAAAAAATTGACGGTAAATATTTGGTAGAATTCCCTCCTAAATCAAAATATGAAAAAAAATATACGCGCCCAACTGAAGCCCGTTATGAGCGGGTCTACAAATCGTATGTTAAGGATGCACTTAAAAATGAAACCCAACAATTAAATACCCATTCCGATGATTTTAACGGTGCGCTTGGACAAGGGGGTGGTTATAAGGAGGTGTATTATAAAACCGCTGCCATGTTGTATAATTTGCAATATGTGTTGGGCGATAGTTTGTTTTTAAAAGCCATGCAACACTACGTAAATCAATGGCAAATTGCACATCCTTATTTTGAAGATTTTAGAAATTCAATAATTGAATTTACTAAAGTAGATTTAAATTGGTTTTTTGACGAATGGCTCGAAACTACCAAGACCATTGATTATGCAGTAACTTCCGTAAAAAAAACAGAGAATAAGGGAGAGTACTGCATCCGGTTTACGCGAAGGGAAGCTGCACAAATGCCAATTGACTTTAGGATAATATCAAAGAAAAATACCATTTATGATTATCATGTTCCCAATACCTGGTTTCAGAAAAAACCGATGCTATAATTTTGCCTAAATGGTTCGGTTGGGGATCTAAATTGAATCCCGACTATACAGCTAAAGTTACTATACCTGAAGGCATTAAAAATGTCCAAATAGATCCAAGCCATCGTTTAGCTGATTTTAATCTTTTAAATAATTCAAAAAAATGCCCCATTGTGTTACGTTTCGACCATCAAATTGAGAATGATCCCTTATGGGAAAAATACGAATTGTTTTGGCGACCCGAAATTTGGTACAACAGTTATGATGGCATAAAAGGCGGGATGCATTTGAATGGGAATTACCTGAAACAACGTCATATTTTTGATGCCACCCTTTGGTTTAATACGGGCCTTGGCCAAAAGCAATTTTCTAATTTTCAAAACGATTTCAATCTTTTTTCTTTTCGAGTGAACTACAAAACCGCGCTGCGTAGTGTGGGCAAAAAAATAAATTTGTTAGCATCCGCAAAATACCTTGATGGTTTGCAGAGTTTTAAGCTGGGGTTCGAAAAGTTCAAAACCTCAGAGCGCACCCGTTTCTACCTTTATTTCAAGACTTTGTATCGTGCAGATAGCAGTGATTTAAATTATTTGCTTTATCCGAATGAATGGCATGTTTCCAAACATAATAATAGCTTTAATCTGGGAGTCGATCATTCCTATTATTACCCCAAAGGAAACGGTAAAATAAATTTGAATATCAGAAATGCTGCATTTACAAAATCCTATGCCTACTCAAGTGTTAGCCTTACTGTGCTTAACAAAACCTATTTCAATACTATTGATTTTCGAACCCGTTTTTTTGTTCAATATACAGTTGGTAAATCTATACCCGACGAATCGGCTTTGTATTTAGCAGGCGCCAATCCGGAGGAATTAATGGAAAGCAAATATTTGCGTTCAGGTGCTTTTGTCCCACAAGATTGGCTGGGATATAGTTCTACACTCAATCATTTTCAACAAGCTGGGGGCTTGAATTTGCGTGGCTATGCCGGTTATACTCCTGTAGAATTTACCAATCAGAATTTGAATCAGCATAAAATTTATAAAGGCAAATCAGGTGCAGCCTTGAATGTTGAAATGAGCTTTGTTCGACGCTTCCGAACGCCTTACGCTAAAATTAAGAATTACCTGGCAATGGATGTTTACCTCTTTGCAGATGCAGGAAGTTTGGATTATCTGAGCGATGGCGGTAAGGAAGCTTTTGCCAATGTGCGGACAGATGCCGGTTTGGGCGCAACTTTAACCATAAAGAAATGGGGAATTCTTGAAAAGCCTACACCACTTACTATTCGATTTGACATGCCCTTCTTCCTAAGTAGTCCTCCAAATGAACAACCCGAGTACGTAAAATTTCGCTGGGTAATGGGACTTAGCAAATCATTTTAAAAGACGAAAGCCGATTAGTTCGATTTTGAATGAGGTTGTAGGCGTTTTGCATTATTCGGTCTCTTATTTAATGCAATTCATCACATCACTTTAAGTTTAACGGCAAAATGAAATGGGGCAATATTTTATTTTGACATTTAAATATTTTTTCATTACTTGCACCCTAATTACTAAAACAAAAATCATTCTTTGATATGACACTTAAAAAATTACACATCAGGAAATTAGCGTTTTTGTTGGCAGTTCCCGCTATAACATTATATAGCTGCGGTGGTGGCGACAAAGAAAAAAGTAGTGAGGACGTGGTGGCTGTTGACAGCACCAAAACAAATTTGGTGAATGTAAATGGAGCACTTTTTAGCATTCCATCGCCAATTGAAACGTCGCTCTTACTAAAAAAGCTGGGTGCTAACTACACAAAAGAAATTCTTAACCAAGCGAGCAAAAGCACTTCTTATTCAACCAATTATAAAAAGGCCTTGAATCTTGGCGTGTATGGTGCTGACTTAGGTTATGTTACTATTTATGAGCAACCTCAGGATGCAATTGGTTATTTGAAAGTGGTAAAAAAATTAGCCGATGATATTGGCGTTTCCGGTGCTTTTGACGCATCCTTAATGAAACGTTTTGAAGGGAACTTAGCTAACAAGGATTCCTTATTGGGAATGACTTCTGCAGCATACCGCGCAAGCGATTCTTATTTAAAAGATAACGAAAGAACGGATGTTAGTGCTTTAATTATTGCCGGTGGATGGGTTGAAAGTTTATATTTTACTACCAGTTTAGTAAAATCAAAACCCAATCAAGACATTGCCAACCGTATTGGAGAACAAAAATCATCCTTAGATAACCTTATCAAATTACTTACTCCGTATTATCAGCAACCTGAGTATACCGAGTTTGTAGATGCACTAATTGATTTAGCGTATGATTTTGATGGAATTGAAGAAAAATACACTTTCATCGCGCCAACTACCGATGTAACAAATAAGGTAACAACTATTAACAGTAAATCGGAAGTAGTTATTACAGAAGCACAACTTAAAACCATAACCGAAAAAATTAATCATATCAGAACCTTAATCGTTGGATAAGCAGGATTGTAACTGTCATTACACATGATTGATACTATATCCATTTGACCATTAAAAACAAAAAAAACAAATGAAAAATATCCTTACAAAAATTGCTTTCGTTTTTTGTGTGTTGGTACTTGCTAATAAAGCAAACGCACAATGTGATACCATAGCTAATGCTTGTGTTAAGAATTTAACTAACCAGTATATTTCAGATGGACAACAATACCGTGCGCTTTTGTTGGATAAAGAAGTGGCTGAGTTTCATGCAACGTTTTATGGTGGTTCTCAATACCGTATTGCCGCTTGTAGCGGATTGTCGGATGGCAACTTAACTTTTGAATTATTTGACAAAGAAAGAAATGTATTGTTTAGCAATGCCGACCAAATGAATTCACCGTATTGGGATTTTAAATTTACCAATACTATGGAAGTTACCATGGAAGCTAAGTTGAATAAAACCAGCGCAACTTCAGGCTGTGCAGTATTGCTCATCAGTTTCAAACAATAATTTTTTCGCCAAACTCTTAAAAGACATTCTACCTTGTGTAGTAATGTCTTTTTTTTTTCGCAAAACTTTTAAATGTATTAAAAAATGAGTGAACGTATATTAAAAGCCCTCATGCAACTTTTTGCAATTATTGCAAAAGTGGATGGAGTTACCAATTCAGGTAGAAATATTGTTCAATCTTTTTTAAAACAGCAACTCAATCAGGAGTTGGTAGATGAATACCTCAAGCTCTTTGATGAGTTTGTAGAAAAACTCCAAGGGGGAGGCGACAGCGAAAAACGAAAAAAGAAAACCTCCGTAAATTCTGTTAAGGTGCTTAAAATTTGCACCGAGATTAACAAAGAGCTTACTCAAAAACAAAAAGTGGTGGTGCTTATTCGTTTAATTGAGTTCATCAATTCTAACGAAGAAACCAGCGAGCAAGAACTCGAATTTGTTAAAACTGTTTCCGATGTATTTAATATCGAAGACCAGGAGTTTATTCGTTGCTCTGCCTTTATCAATAGTAGTAAGAACGACTTCTCCGATTCCAGTAATTTACTGTTAATCGACAATAAAAAAGAAGGACATGAAGATCGCAGTCGCCACTTGTGTGTGGATACGCTGAGCGGTGAAATACGTGTTTTGCAAATTTCCAGTGTAAGCATGTATGTGCTACGCTATTTTGGAACAAGTGAGTTGTATTTAAATGGCCAAATCCTTACCGGGGATAAGGTGCACATTTTAACTCCCGGATCAACCATACGCAGCAGCAAGGTTTCACCAATATATTACAGCGATATCATCAGCTGTTTTATGACGGATACCACTGCTTCCAAAATTGTTTTTCAAACTAAATCCTTGGAGTTTCGATTCAAAAACGACAAGATTGGCTTGCAAAAATTTAACATGTTTGAAGAGTCGGGAACCCTTATCGGGATTATGGGAGGGAGTGGTGCCGGTAAATCAACTTTACTTAATATATTAAACGGTAACGACAGGCCTTCCAGCGGAGAAGTGCTTATTAATGGCATCAATATCCACACCGAGAAAAATAAAATTGAAGGTGTTATCGGCCACGTTTCGCAAGACGATTTATTGATTGAACAACTCACTGTTTTTCAAAATTTATTTTACAACGCAAAGCTGTGTTTCGATAATTTGTCGGATCCCGAAATTTCACGAGTGGTGCTCGAATTGCTTACTAGCATTGGCTTATACGAAACGCGTGATTTAAAAGTGGGAAGCCCCTTAGAAAAAACCATTAGTGGTGGGCAACGCAAACGATTAAACATAGCCCTTGAATTAATACGCGAACCCTCAGTTTTATTTGTGGATGAACCAACTTCCGGACTTTCATCCCGCGACAGCGAAAATATAATGGACTTGCTGAAAGAGCTTGCCCTTAAAGGAAAGTTGGTATTTGTGGTAATTCACCAACCTTCTTCCGAAATATTTAAGATGTTTGATAAGCTCATCATTTTGGATTTGGGTGGGTATCCTATTTACAACGGAAATCCGGTGGAAGCCATTATTTATTTCAAAACCTTGGTGAATCATGTTAATGCCAATGAAAGTGAATGTGTAACCTGCGGAAACGTTAATCCGGAGCAAATTTTTAACATCATCGAATCCAAAGTATTGGATGAATATGGCGATCAAACACAAACGCGTAAAATATCACCCAAGGAGTGGAATGAGTTTTATGTAAGCAAGCTTGAGCCCGAAGTGGATTCGGCAAAAGTGGAAACTGAAATTCCTAAAAGCACATTCCGTATCCCTAATAAAATAAAGCAATTCTTGGTATTCATTACCCGTGATGTGCTTTCAAAACTTACCAATAAACAATACCTTTTTATCAACTTGTTTGAAGCTCCGGTATTGGCTTTAATTCTTTCCTATTTGGTGCGCTATTTTAAAAGCGACGTTTCCAATAAAGCGGGCTACGTGTATTACGAAAACGAAAACATGCCTGCTTATATGTTTATGAGTGTGGTGGTTGCTTTGTTTATAGGCCTCACCGTGAGTGCCGAAGAGATTATTGCCGACCGAAAAATATTAAAGCGCGAATCCTTTTTGAATTTGAGTAAAGGGAGTTACTTATTTTCTAAAGTAAGTATCATGTTTGTGCTATCTGCCATTCAAACACTGTCCTTTATACTTATCGGGAATACTATCTTAGGAATTAATGGGATGTATTTAGATTACTGGTTTGTGCTCTTTACCACGAGCTGCTTTGCCAATATGTTGGGATTAAATATTTCGGCCAGCTTTAATTCTGCGGTTACCATTTATATTTTAATTCCTTTTTTAATTATTCCACAACTTTTATTAAGCGGTGTAATTGTAAAATTTGATAAACTCAATCCGGTAATTACTACACAAGGCACCGTTCCTATGTCGGGCGAAGTAATGACTTCTCGTTGGGCATTTGAAGCTTTGGCAGTAAATCAGTTTAAGAAGAATGAATTTCAAAAGAATTTTTACCTGCTCGATAAAAGCATAAACGTTTATAATTTTAGAAAAGATGATTGGTTAAAAGCACTAAAAGCCAAGGTGGACAATTGCGAAAATATTTACCGCGATATTCAGGAACGTAGCGATAAATCAAAAATTGCCGATTTAGAATACGATTTAGGCGTGCTTAAAAATGAGTATGAGTTACACAATCAAAAGGATGTAAATAGCCCTGTATTCAGTGATATGGATAAACTCAACTTGGCTAAATTTGATTTGAATGTTTCAGCTAAATTAAAGGATTATAATTCCAAAAAATTGGAAAAGTATTTTATTCGCAATGAAAATATTTACCGTGCTAAGAAGGATTCCTTAACCAATCAAACCATTTTCAAATTGGGTAGCGAAGGGATTACGCTTACTCCTTTGCAAATGGATTTGTATACCGGTAAAAAAGTGGAGTCAAAACAACCTACCGCACTTGAAAAATATCAGGAAGCACGCAAAAGAAAACTTTTAATTGCTACCGATTCAACACTTCGCGACAGTTTGGAGAAAATGCCCGAGCAATTGATTGTTTCGCCCTATTCTGCTAAGGATAGCGCGGTGGTTGCAACAGTGCGTGAAGACGGTGAAAATCGCTTAAATGAGTTGAAATTTAAATATGTAAATAAAAGTTTAGATGATCTATTAACTAATGCACAAGATTTTGATAAGATTGTGGAAGTAGATGGAAAATTAATTCAACGTAAAAATCCTGTTTATTTAGATCCACCAAAAAACAGCCTCATTCGTGCACATTTCTTTGCACCTCGAAAGCGGGTATTTGGACAATACTTCGATACCTTTTGGGTAAATATATCGGTCATTTGGAGCATGTCGCTATTCCTTGCCATTTCACTTTATTTTGATTGGCTCAAAAAAGCGATGGATTTCTTTGGTGATGTGAGCAGCCGATTTAAATTTTTGAGTAAGAAGAAAAAGTAGGTTTAACTTGCGATTTGATTGCTGTAGTTTTTTTTAACCACAATAGACACATAGTGCACATAGGTTGTGTTTTCTATTACCGCTTAAAAATTATCTCACTCCATTAGCTCCCATAACAATATTGCGCGATCGTCACCGGCAGAGATAAGCCAATTTTTGTAGGACGTCCATAAAATCTTATTCACCGAATTCAAATGCCCTTCGTAGTTTTCTTTGTTTATTCGAAGCAAAAATTCAAAAGTATGTGCATCCCAAATCTTTATTGTTTTATCGCGGCTCCCGCTTGCAAAATAATTTCCATCGGGATGAAAGGCAAGTGAGTATAAGGCAAAATTGTGCGCAGGAATTTTTGTGTGAAGAATTAGTTCGCCGGTATCAGTGCATTTCCATACGCACAAGTGTGCATCTTTTCCGCCCGAAAGCAGGAACTTGCCATTTGGGTGATATAACACACAGTTAGCGGAATCTTGATGCGCTTCAATGCTAATTTTTTCTTTTTGGTTTTGCATTTCAAACAGTCGTATAGAACCATCTCCACATGCTACAGCCAATTCTGTTTCGGCCGCGTTTAATGCCAAGTTTCTGATTTTTGCCGTACACAATTTCACAATTTTAAAACATGTTAAAGTCTCAGCATCTATAAATGAAATGGCCCCATCAGCGGAAGCGGCAACGATGCATGAATTTACCGCACTGTAAGTTAAATCAAAAATAGGAGCATGGTGATGTTGTAATATTTTGACTTCTTTTTTTTGAATCAAATCCACAATCGAAATTCCACCATCCGCCAAACCGGCGAGTAATAACTGTTTGCTGTGTATATAAAGAATAGAATAAACGGCCATTGGGAATGTTGCAATCACTTGAGGCACGCCTAAATTTAAATTCCAATTAAGGAGCACGCGATCGCTTCCGCACGAAAAAATTTCAGCCGGATGAGCACCTTTGCTCAAATTATAAATTGCAGCTGTATGCCCTGCCAAATGCCCAACCTTAAGCGTATGAATCATATATGAAAAATAGGTCAGTAAAACTACAGCTTTTCCATTCACATAAGGAAAAATACTGATGGTCGAAAAAAAATACGAATTCAGTTATGAAACAAATCCGACTGAGATAAAAATACGTAATTTCAACTAGTTCAATTTTGTTTTTGATTACTAACACACAATTCCTATGAAAAAAACAACTACTCAACACTTACTCACCGGCGTTGTTGCATTCTTATGCACAACTTCTGTTTTTGCTCAATTAAGCTTTTCCACTGCACCAAATGTTGCAGTTGGTTCTCAACCTTATGCCATTGCCAAAAGTGATTTCAACACCGATGGTAAAATGGATTTGGCCGTTGTGAATTCTTCCAATGCTAATGTTTCGGTACTTCTTGGTTCCGGTACTGGAAGTTTTGCCACGCAAGTAACATATGCTGTCGGCACGCAGCCGGAAGGGGTTGCTGTCGGTGACTTTAATGGCGATTCAAAACCGGATATTGTTACTGCTAATTTTTTAAGTGACAACATTTCATTTTTAAGTGGAACAGGCAGTGGAACTTTTAATGCTGCTGTTAGTTTTGCAACAGGTACTCGACCGGCGTTTGTTGCAACGGGCGATTTTAATGGTGATGGCAACTTGGATGTAGTTAGCGCAAACAGCACTGCCAATAACCTTTCGGTATTGCTTGGAAATGGCTTAGGTTCTTTTTCGGCAGCCGTAAATTATGCTACCGGAACCCAACCTATTCATGTGCTGGTGTATGATTTTAACGGGGATACTTTTTTAGATTTAGTAAGTTGCAATACGACATCAAATAATTTTTCCATTTTATTGGGAACCGGTACCGGAACATTTGGCGCTGCTTCTAATGTTGCTACACTTGCCGGCCCATTTTCTGGCGCTGCAGCGGATGTGAACGGTGATTTAAATATCGATTTAATAATTGTGTGTTCTACCGCCGCAAAAGCTTCGGTTATGCTTGGCAATGGCAATGGAACATTTGGCGCTGCCACTAATTTTGATGTTGGTACAGCACCCACCGGAATTGATATTGCGGATGCAAATGCAGATGGAAAATTGGATTTAGCAGTAACTAATTATAGCAGTAATTCGCTTTCTCTTTTATTTGGAAATGGATTAGGCTCTTTTACCGAACAACCGAGATATTCCACAGGAGCAAATCCCTTTCGCGTAATTTCACATGATTTTAATGCCGATTCGAAATTGGATTATGCAATCGTGAATTATGCCAGCGGATCTGTTTCGATGATGTTGGGTGCCACCGCAGGAAAGTTAGTAGCAGCACCAAATTATAAAGGTGCACAAGGTACTTTAGATTTAGAATCTGCTGATTTTAATGGCGATTCTAAATTGGATGTAGTGACTTGTAATTTCGATAATAACAGCGTTTCCTTCCTGGCCGGTGATGGATTAGGTGGTTTTGGAACCAATTCGAATTTTGCTGTCGGCACCAATCCATTTGCTATTGCTGTGGCCGATTTTAACGGTGATACCAAAATGGACGTTGTGGTAACTAATTCAGGAAGCAATACCTTATCACTGCTGATTGGTAATGGAGCAGGCTCCTTTGCTGCCGCAGTGAATTTTGCAACTGGTAATTTCCCTACCGGTATTGTTACAGGTGATTTTAATGGCGATTTAGCTGCGGATGTTGTAGTGACAAATTATTCTGACAATACATTTTCTTTTTATGCCGGTAATGGCTTGGGTTCGTTTGCAGCACGTGTAAATTTTTCTACCGCCTTGGGCCCTAACAGTGTTACTAAAGGTGATTTTAATAACGATACCTTTTTAGATATTGCCACCGCTAATTACGATGCCGGAAATGTATCGGTGCGCCTAGGTAATGGAGCTGGTTCTTTTGGCGCTGTTACTAATTTTGCAGTGGGTACTTTTACCTATGACATTAGCACTGCTGATTTTAATGCCGATGGAAATGCCGATATTACAGTTGCCAATAGCGGATCAAATAATATGTCGGTGCTGATTGGAAATGGTGCCGGTTCATTTGCTTCAACGGTGAATTACAGTACCGGTATTTTACCCTATAGCGTTACTACAGCCGATTATGATTTAGATGGCTATGCCGACATTGCTGTTGCCAATGCTACTTCAGCTACCGTTTCGGTATTTATTAATAATCAGGATGGAACTTTCGCAACTGCAGTAAATCAATTTTCGGGTGTGGGTTCTTCCGGAATTGTGAGCGCATTGGTTAACGCCGATTCAAAAAGTGATTTATTAGTTGCTAATTATAACAACAGTAATTTTACGGTTTTATTAAATACCAGTATTAATTACATTACCTCCTTAACCTTAGGTTCATGTGGCACTACTTTAGGAACATTGTATGATCAAATTTTTATTACAACTATTCCCGGTGCTACTGATTATAGATATAAAGTAGTGAATGTTGGCTTGAGTTTTAACAACACATTTAACCGTAATCAACCGGCAAATGATTTTCGTATGATGTGGGCTCCGGGAGTGCTGTTTGGAAATACTTATAAAGTTTCAATTTCTGCTAAAGTGGGTGGTCTTTGGTATTCCTACGGACCAATTTGCAATGTAACTCTTGGTCCATTCCCTACAACACAACTCAGTGTGGGCTCCTGTAACAGTATTATAACCGATTTAAATACACAACTTTTTAGCGATGTAATTCATGGTGCCAACGATTATGAATACCGCATTGTGAATGTTGCACAAGCTTATGATCACAACTGGAGAAGAATGAATTCCAATCGCGATTATCGCTTAGTGTGGGCGCACGATAATAGTATTCCTACCTTATTGTATGGGTATACGTACGATGTACAAGTGCGTGCCCTGGTGGGTCGAACACAAACACTGCCGGGTGTTTGGGGAACTTTTGGCCCGGTTTGTACAGTTACCGTTGGTGCTACTCCGGCTACTCAATTGGTAGTACCAACATCATGTAATACAAGTGTAACAAGCCTCTCCGATCAAATTTTTAGTGTACCAGTGCCGGGTGCAAGTAACTATCAATACCGTATTTCCAATGTTGGTCAAGGTTTATCCACTGTGGTTTACCGAAACTCAGGGAATACCGATTATCGCTTGAGTTGGGTACCGACTGTTGGAGGAAATGGAATACGCTATTCCACAACCTACGATGTGGAAGTTAGTCCAAAAATTGGAAACGCTTTTGGAGCCTATGGCGCAGTGTGCACCGTTACTACTCCTGCTACACCGCTCACTTCCTTGCAACCTGCTTATTGTAGCAGCTATTTGCTTCCTACTTTTAGTTCAAATGTTTTTGTAACAGCAGTACCGGGAGCATCTATGTACAGCTACCATGTTACCGGACCGGCAGGCTACAATAAAACCTTCTATAATTTTAACTCCAATACCATGTGGCAATTTTCAAGAACCTATGGATGTTGCGGCGTGCAAAATATGCTTCCCAGTACTACGTACTCCGTTGCGGTAGCTTCAAATACCGGAGGAGTATGGAGCGCCGAAGGGCCTGCCTGCACAGTTGTTACACCTGCAGTTATTCCGCGTTATTCAGATGCTGAAATTAATAACTTAGCTGAGGAGCAAACGGGTGTAGAATTAAACATCTTGGCAAACCCATGTAAAGGAAATGAAGTGTCGTTGAGTTTTAGTGGATTAATGAATGGTCCAACAGAAATTGCTTTGCGCATTTTTGACTTACAAGGTAAACTGGTTTATCAAGCAAAAATTGAAGCGGGCAGCGAAAGCACAGCGAACATTAAACCTGAGCTTACATTCGCTTCAGGAATTTATACGGTGGAAGCACAGGTAAACAATACACAAGTGCATAAAAAATTGGTGGTGGAGTAAAATCTAAATAATTAGCATAAAAAATCCTCTCGAATTCGAGGGGATTTTTTTTTATCCTCGCACAACTATTTTTCCTCAAGCATTTTTTCCATTATCATTAGTTATTTGATAAAAGAAACATTGCAAGTTCATTTGCATATAGTTTGGATTTAGCAGAAATAAGTTTCGTAAAAAAATTATTTTGATAAGACATTATCTAGAAAATAAGAATCAATTAGAGGTATCAACTTACCGCCGTTTTTGCTGCAAAAGTTTTAAACAATAAATTCCACTTTGCGCACGAAGCTAGCTCCTCAGCAAGAATCCAATGAATGTAATTACTTTCCAATGAGTGATAAAAACTTATTAATTGGTAAGGATTTATTAATCGATTAGTCCGATATTTGTTTTTATCGCTAAAAATTCCAAATATGAAAAAAAATAGTTTTCTTATTATATTTTCCATACTCCTATGTTGCAGTGAGATTAAGGCTCAAATGGCTACCTTGCTAAAGGATATTAATTTGGGAACCGGGTCAGGTATTAATGCGGCTAACGATTTTAGCTATTCTGTCGGAAACATTACCTATTTTGTTGCTACGGATAACGGAACAACCTACGAACTGTGGAAAACCGATGGCACCACTGCGGGAACCATAAAACTTACCAACCAAGGTGGGACTTCCAATGGAATTGGACAATGGAATGCTGTAAATGGTAAATATGTTTTTTCGATGAGTAATTCCAATACAGTTGGAAGAGAGCTCTATGTAACAGATGGAACGCTTGCCGGAACAAGTTTATTAAGTAATATAAATGCCGGAGCGGGTTCTGGTATAAATACTTCCATTGATTTCAGTTACTCAAATGGTAGCACTATGTATTTTGTAGCAACAAACAATGGAACAACCTATGAACTATGGAAAACCGATGGCACCACCGCGGGAACCATAAAACTTACCAACCAAGGTGGGACTTCCAATGGAATTGGACAATGGAATGCTGTAAATGGTAAATATGTTTTTCGATGAGTAATTCCAATACAGTTGGAAGAGAGCTCTATGTAACAGATGGAACGCTTGCCGGAACAAGTTTATTAAGTAATATAAATGCCGGAGCGGGTTCTGGTATAAATACTTCCATTGATTTCAGTTACTCAAATGGTAGCACTATGTATTTTGTAGCAACAAACAATGGAACAACCTATGAACTATGGAAAACCGATGGCACCACCGCGGGAACCATAAAACTTACCAACCAAGGTGGGACTTCCAATGGAATTGGACAATGGAATGCTGTAAATGGTAAATATGTTTTTTCGATGAGTAATTCCAATACAGTTGGAAGAGAGCTCTATGTAACAGATGGAACGCTTGCCGGAACAAGTTTATTAAGTAATATAAATGCCGGAGCGGGTTCTGGTATAAATACTTCCATTGATTTCAGTTACTCAAATGGTAGCACTATGTATTTTGTAGCAACAAACAATGGAACAACCTATGAACTATGGAAAACCGATGGCACCACCGCGGGAACCATAAAACTTACCAACCAAGGTGGGACTTCCAATGGAATTGGACAATGGAATGCTGTAAATGGTAAATATGTTTTTTCGATGAGTAATTCCAATACAGTTGGAAGAGAGCTCTATGTAACAGATGGAACGCTTGCCGGAACAAGTTTATTAAGTAATATAAATGCCGGAGCGGGTTCTGGTATAAATACTTCCATTGATTTCAGTTACTCAAATGGTAGCACTATGTATTTTGTAGCAACAAACAATGGAACAACCTATGAACTATGGAAAACCGATGGCACCACCGCGGGAACCATAAAACTTACCAACCAAGGTGGGACTTCCAATGGAATTGGACAATGGAATGAAGTAAATGGAAAGTTTGTTTTTTCGATGAGTAATTCCAGTACCGTTGGAAGAGAGCTCTATGTAACAGATGGAACGCTTGCCGGAACAAGTTTTTTAAGTAATATAAATGCCGGAACGGGTTCTGGTATAAATACTGCCAATGATTTCAGTTATTCAAACGGAAGCACAATGTTTTTTGTTGCTACCAACAATGGAACCAATTATGAGCTTTGGAAAACCGATGGAACAGCAATAGGGACGGTAAAGGCATCAAACATTGGAGGAACTTCCAATGGAATTGGACAGTGGAATTTAGTGAATGGAAATTATATATTTTCAATGTCCAATCCGGGAACTTATGGGCGTGAATTATGGGTGCTTACAGGTATTGCAACAATGTCTGAGGAACTGAAAGATCCTTTTGGTTGGTTTCCTTACCCCAATCCTTTCAACGATAAACTATATATCAGAACCGAAAAATCTTTACAGAATGAAGTATACAAAATATCAGACAACTCCGGAAGAAATGTTTTAAGTGGATACATTTCTGATAACGAAAATAGTATTCAGGTAAATACACTTTCAAGTGGACTTTATTTTTTAGAATTAGGTGAACCACGCAAACAAACCTTTAAGGTGGTTAAGCAATAACTTATCTTTTTTTATTTTCTGCACCACACAGTGCCCACGAAGCCTAGCTTTGTGGGTTTTTTATTTATAGGACTATTAGAAGCAACTTATTTCATTTTGTTTTTTGAAACAGGAAGCATTTGCACTCCAAAGGAATACTTCCCTGCAAGCATACGGATTTGCAGAGAAGCTTTTTTGATTGAACTTTTTCGCACACAGCTAAGTAACTATTTCATTATTTTCAATTAAACTTTAGTTTGATTAAAGCCCTTTTTACCCGCAAAATTTACAACTTGAAAATCCCTTCACATTAATTATCTTTACACGTTTTTTTACCCTATGAAGATAAGAACAGCAATCGTTTTTGGTGGATTCAGCAAGGAGCGCGAAATTTCCTTTGCCGGCGGCCGTACCGTATATGATAATTTAAACAAGGCACTTTTTGAGCCGGTTCCTTTGTTTGTTGATAGTTTTGGGAATTTTATACTCCTTAATTGGGAGTTTGTGTACAAAGGCAGCATACGTGATTTTTATCCTCCCGCAAGCCATATCCCAGCAACTTCAGGCGAATTTCAAATTTATGCCGAAAGCTTGGGTGATTTAACTTTAAAGGAACAGGAGCAATTGATTGATACCCTCGGGGTACGCATCGAACCAAAAGAGTTTAAACAGTATTTCGATTTCGCTTTTTTGTGTTTGCATGGCCCTTATGGGGAAGATGGAAAAGTGCAGGAATTGCTTCAATCGGTGGATATCCCATATTCGGGCTCCGGAATTGAGCCATCAAAAATTGGAATCGATAAAGCGCTACAAAAGCAATTAATGCAAGCAGCCGGATTTGCAAGTCCTGATTTTTTTGTGATTGATAGAGCGGATTGGCTCAAAGGAAAGCAGCACGAATACTACGAAAAAGCAAAATCGCAGATTCATTTTCCTTGTGTGATTAAGGCATCTACACAAGGCTCTTCAATTGGAGTAAGTATTATGAATGCTGCCAATGAAGCGGAGTTTAGAAAGGCAGTCAACAAAAGCTTTTTCATTCATGAAATCGATTTTAACGATTGGGGCAAACTCAATGATTGGGATAAATCCGAATTTATTCACAGCCTTAGCGATATCCGCGAAGGCATAGGTATTCCTGTAAAAATTGGAGAAGTAAAAATATACCATCCGGCTGATTTGATAGAGTATCTTAACACACACCTAAACGAAGGCGAAAACTTACGCATCGAGTCGCTTGATGCAGATGAGCGAGTGGTGGTGGAAGGATTTATTGAAGGACGTGAGTTTAGTTGTATTGTGCTACAAAACGAAATGGGTGCTAGCGGAAAAGCAGCAATTGCACTTCCTCCAACCGAAATAAAAAAGGGGAAAGAATTATTCGATTACCGTAGTAAGTACTTGCCGGGCTTGTCGCGCAAGATAACACCCATTGATTTACCGGATGCACAAATCGAAAAAATAAGAAGCGGATGTGAAAAATTATTTCATCACTTTAAGTTCGATGTGTATGCCCGTATTGATGGATTTATTAAAGCAGACGGTACTGTGTTTTTAAACGATCCCAATACCACTTCGGGTATGATGCCTTCTTCGTTTTTCTTTCATCAGGCAGCTGAAATCGGATTAAATCCTTCTCAATTTTTGACTTACATCATTCGCATTTCATTGCAACAACGCTTGTTGGACATGCCCGATAATAAAGCCATTCCAACCTTAATTCAAAATTTAGATGTATCCATCGCACGCGAAAAATCGGATGCTAGGCAAAAAATAAAGGTTGCGGTAATGTTAGGTGGCTTCAGCAGTGAGCGGCATATTTCGGTAGAAAGCGGAAGGAATATTTATGAAAAACTTTCCTCCTCCACAAAATATCAACCCATTCCGGTTTTTCTAACCGGCAATGAGCAGGAGCATTTGATGTATCAAATTCCAATAAATATTTTGCTGAAAGATAATGCCGACGATATTCGCGAGAAGATTGATCATTATTCCATTCATCCCATCATCAAAAAAATAATTGCCGAAAGTGCTGAACTAACAGAGAAATATTCCCAATCCGGAAATTTAGCCAAGCCACAAAGTTTAACTTATGATTCGCTTGCCACGGCGGTGGATGCTGTGTTTATTGCTTTGCATGGTCGCCCGGGCGAAGATGGTGCAGTGCAAAAACATCTCGAAAAAGTAGGATTACCCTATAACGGTTCAGATGCGATTAGTTCTTCTATTACTATCAATAAATACGAAACCAACGAACTGCTGCGAAAAAACAATCAATTGGTTGCAGCACATATGGTAGTGAAAGAGCAGGATTGGAAAGCAGATACCACAAAAGCGATTGCCACTATTTTAGGAAAAATTAAATTTCCACTCATAGCAAAACCGGTGGATGATGGCTGCAGCAGTGCAGTGCGAAAAATAAAATCGGAGACTGAATTAGTAGCGTTTGCCGATTTGATTTTCCGCAAAAGCGAAGCATTGGATGAAGCCAAGGCAGCCATTTTAAAAGTAAAGCCCAAGGAAGAGTTTCCAATTAAAACAGAATTTTTAGTAGAAGAACTCATCAGCAAAAACGGGGCTTCACACTTTTTAGAAATTACAGGTGGTATGCTCACTTCCTTTGATGCACAAGGCAATGTGTGTTACGAAGTATTTGAACCCAGCGAGGCCTTATCGGAAGGTGAAGTACTATCGTTGGAAGAAAAGTTTTTGGCCGGTCAAGGTCAAAATATTACTCCTGCACGCTTTTCAAAGGATACTACAGCACGTAAATTAATTTCACAGCAAGTAAGATCCGAATTAGAAAAGGCAGCGCGCTTGCTTAATATTAATGGTTATGCGCGCATCGATGCTTTTGTGCGGGTGTTTGAACAAAATAGGGTAGAGGTAATTTTTATTGAAGTAAACTCACTGCCCGGAATGACACCGGCAACTTGTATATTTCATCAGGCTGCCATTGACGGATTAAAGCCCTACGATTTTATTGATGGCATATTGAAATTTGCTTTTCAAAAGTTTGGGAAACGGGAATTGGTAAATTAGAAATTATGCATCCGTATTGAGGTTGAAATTTAAACACATAGGAACATAGAATCATAGGTTTCACATAGATTTAGAATAGGGAAACAAAAAACAAATTAGGTGATAGAATTTATAAAAAGTAAATTATTTTTAAAACATGCTGCTGCTGCACTCGCTGTGGTAGTGTTGGTATTGTGGGCTGCATTTAAGTTTATATCCACCTATACCTTGCATGGCAAAACCATTGAAGTACCCGATTTGAAAGGCCTTACGTTAAAAGCTGCAGCAAAAGCAATAGATGATAAGGAATTGCGTTATGTAATTGTGGATTCTATTTTTGATGAGGAAAATAAACCAGGAACGGTGGTGGAGCAAAATCCTTCAGCTAAATTTTTAGTGAAACAAAACCGTACGGTTTACTTAACAGTAAATGCATTTAACCCACCCAAAGTGCAAATGCCCAATTTAATTGATGTTTCTTTGCGCCAAGCTACTGCCATGTTAGAGACCTACGGATTAGAAGTTGGTAATTTAAAATACGTACCCGATTATGCATTTAATGCAGTATTGCATCAAACCTATAAAGGGCGTGATATTCAACCGGGAACTTCCATTCTTAAAAATTCGAAAATTGATTTAGTGTTAGGCGATGGCTTAAATGGCGAAAAAGTGCCTGTTCCCAGTTTAATAGGTTTAACACGAGATGCCGCTGAAAGCGCTGTGAAATCTGCTTCCTTAGAAGTAGGTGCTTTGGTGTATGATAAAACGGTGAAGGACACTACCCTCGCAAAAGTTTACAAACAAACACCTGCATTTTCAAGCAATGCCATGATAAATCCGGGAAGAAGCATTGATTTGTTTTTTACCCAAGATGAAACTAAAATAAGTATTCCAACCCAAGACACACTTGTTCCGAATGAATAAATTACGCAGTATTATTTTTACGCTCTTTTTGCTTTTTGCCTCCTTACAAGTACTTGCACAGGAAAGAGAATATGAACTTACCACTAATCCGGCACTGTTTACAAAACATCACTCCGATGCTCAATCCAAGATAAGTGCTATCGCTAAAAAAAGAATTATATTCACAAAGGATACGCTTTCAGTTGCGTTGCCATTTGTGGATGATTTTAGCAGCAACAAATTTACTTCTTACGATACTTCTAAATACAGTGGCCTTGCTAAAAGCGATTCACTGCATTATTCGTTTAAGATTAACGGATTTATTCCACCGGTGGATACCATTTATTACATTACCGACACGGCTTATACCTACTTTTATAACACTTCAATCAATTCAATAGATTCGATAAAACAGCCGCCGGTATTTAACCTCACGCTTTTCGATAACTTAAATAAACCTACACAAGCAACAGCTATTTTTGACGTGTGGAATCCATATTTTCGACCGGTTTACGATAGCGTTACGCACGTTCAGATTGATAGTAATTTGGTAAAATTATTCACAACCAAAGTGCTTGAAATCGACAGCATAACTTTTATCAATACGCACATTTATCCCAATCAAACTTTATGGTACGAGAATGAAGTTTTTGTTAATTCTACCTTCCCAATCAATCCGCCCAGTATTGGCGTAGCAACTTTCGATGGTTTGGATTCGACCGGGTATCCCTACAATTTTGCGAATCCTGTAGCTTATGGCTTAGCGGATAAACTTACTTCAAAGTACTTGGATTTAAATATACCTGTAGGCGCAAATGATAGTGTGGTATTGAGCTTTTTCTGTCAGCCTAAAGGACTTGGCAATTTTCCTGAATCAACCGACTCGCTGGTGTTGGATTTTAAAAAGCAGGATGGCACTTGGAGCCATGTATGGTCGTTGCCGGGGCGAAATTTAATTTATCCGGACACGGCATTTCAAAAAGTTAGTATTGCTTTAAAACAAGGTTCCACTTATTTATATAAAGGATTTCAGTTTCGTTTTAAAAATTATGCTACCCTTTCGGGAAATGTCGATCATTGGCATATAGATTATGTGACCTTAAATAAAATTGCTATAGCTCAAGATACTATTGTCCGCGACATTGCTTTTGTGTATCCGGCTCAATCGATGTTGAAAGATTTTCAGGCCATTCCCTATAGTCAGTTTGTGCCATCGATGATGAAAGCCAATGTGAAGAATACAATAGTGAATTTGAATAAAGTGACCGAAAATTTTCAATCCTACACCTATAAAGTTTCTGATAACGATGATAATTTGTGGTATAATTATCCCAATGCTGGTTCGCAAAACATTCCTTCTTATTTGAACGGATATTACAATTTTGCGCCACATACTTTTCCACCGGTAAACTTTGTTTTTCCGGATACTGATAGATGCCGTGATTTTATTATTACCCACAGTTTAGCAATTGCCGGTGTTCCGGGAACCGATCAAATAAACAGCAACGATACTGTGCGCTTTGTGCAGCATTTTAATGATTATTTTGCTTATGACGATGCTTCTGCCGAATCGGCTTATGGCGTGGTGCAGGCAGGTGGTCAAGCAGCATTAAAATTTACCTTGAATACAAGTGACACCATGAATGCGGTGTATATTTATTTTAATCCTTCGGTAGATAATGCCAGCAATAAATTTTTTCGTTTGCGCATTTGGAACGACATCGGGGGCGCTCCAGGAGCGGTTGTTTACGAGAGTACACAAAACTATTCGCCATCCTATGCGCACGTTATAAATGGTTTTATAAAATTTGATTTAGAAAATCCTGTTCCGCTTTCGGGTACTTTTTATGTGGGTTGGGTACAAAGTACAGCCAATGAATTAAATGTGGGTTTGGATAAGAATAACAACAATGGTGACAAGTTATATTTTAATATCGGCGGAGGTTGGAATCAATCCATCATCAATGGAAGTTTAATGCTGCATCCGGTTTTTAAATCCTGTCCATATTTATATATCGGCATACCCGAAAAAATAAAGACGGAAGTTGGAAGTATAAACCTGTATCCCAATCCGGCCAACGACCGTTTATTTATAAGCACCACAAATCCTTTTGATGCTGTGATTCAGCTGCGTGACTTAAGCGGTAAAATCGTATTAGCGTTAAGCCAAAGTACTTCACAAGGAATTGATATTTCAGAAATTAACGGAGGAATTTATTTTGTAAGTATCGAAAACAAAATGCTTCACACCTTCGTGAACAAAAAAATTGTGGTGATAAAATAGTCGCCCCAAAAATCCAAAAACTAAAATGCAAGAAGAACCGTTTGAAGAGCAGGAAGAACAGGAAGAACAAGACCTGTTTGAGCATTTTCGTTTTGATGTTGACAAAGGACAGGACCTGTTGCGCATTGATAAATTTTTGATGAACCGCATCGAAAATGCCACCCGCACCAAAATCCAGGCAGCAGCCGAAGCCGGAAATATTTTGGTGAATGCAAAACCAATAAAATCCAACTACAAGGTAAAGCCTTTTGATGTTATTACAATTGTATTAACTCATCCTCCGCGCGACCGTGAAATTAAACCCGAAAATATTCCACTCGATATTGTGTATGAAGATGAAGAAGTAGTAGTGGTAAATAAAGCTGCCAACATGGTAGTGCATCCCGGCTACGGTAACTATAGCGGAACAATGGTTAATGCTCTGATGTATCATTTTCAGCATTTGCCGCTCTTCAATTCACAAAACGCACGGCCCGGATTAGTGCATCGATTGGATAAGGATACCACCGGAATTATGGTGATGGCAAAAAATGAAATCGCGTTAAGCAAATTAGCCAAACAGTTTTTTGACCGCACTACCAAACGCACCTACAATGCGCTCGTATGGGGCGATTTTGCTGAGGATGAAGGAACCATAGAAGGCCATGTGGGAAGAAATTTAAAAGACCGCAAAATGATGCACGTTTTTCCGGAAGGTGATTTTGGAAAGCATGCCGTTACACATTATAAAGTACTCGAACGTTTCGGATATGTGACCTTGGTGGAATGTAGACTTGAAACCGGCCGCACACATCAAATACGGGTGCATTTTAAACACATTGGACATCCGCTATTTAACGATGAATTATACGGTGGTGCAAGAATTTTAAAAGGTACCACCTTTGCCAAATACAAACAATTTATCAATAATTGTTTTGAACTTATTCCGCGTCAAGCGCTGCATGCTAAATCGTTGGGCTTTGTGCATCCTACTACAAAAAAGGAATTGTTTTTTGATTCGGAATTACCGGCCGATATGCAGGCCGTATTATCCAAATGGCGCGTGTATGCCAGCAATAAGGAACTTAGTGAAGAATAGGTAGTGCTGTGCAAGTTTATAATACTTTATAACTGAAATAGAAGAATTATTAACTGAATTTTGAAACACAACTCGCACATAATTTATGTTTACCATTGAACAAATTAAAGCAGCACACAGTCGTGTAAAATCGGGCGCGGACTTTCCCACGTACATCCATGAAATTAAAAAATTAGGTCTTATAAAATATGAAACATTTGTGAGCACCGGTAACACAAATTATTACGGAACCGACGATTATACTATTTCGACCGGTGCAAAATACGAAGCCTTAACTATTGCGGATACTTCGAATATTGCGCAATTCAAGGTTGACCTTAAGGCACATCAGCAAGGTAAAACCGATTTCCCAACATTTTGCAAGGACTGTGCTAAATCAGGTGTTGAGAAATGGGTAACTAATACCGATAAAATGACCTGTACGTATTATGATTTGAAAGGTATTGAAATGTTGATGGAAATAATTCCGAACTAGCATCCTTTATTTGGGATTAAGGACTAAGGAATAAGGATTTGGGGTTAAGGATTAAGGGATCAGGATTTGAGATTTAGGAATTTGGAGTTTGGAAATTTTATTTTGGATTAGGGATTTGTAGTCTGTTTTTACAACACTACGCCCTTTGCGATTACAGCGGTTAAATGCGGATGCCAATTACCAAAATATCATCCACCTGCTCGTAAGGTCCACGCCATTGATTATGGAAATTTTCGAGGTTAATTTTTTGCTGATACATTTCCAACAAATGATTATCAATAAGCGTTTGATGGAAGAATTTATTTTTTAATTTTTTTCCTTCCTCTCCACCAAATTGATCGGCATAACCATCGCTGGCCATGTAAATAATGTCTTTTGGTTCTAATTTAATTTCATTGTTGTGAAATTTTCGCACCTCCTCACCAATAAAAATCCCAATTGGAAATTTATCAGCGGTGTATTTAGTGAGCGCTGTTTCCCGCACTAAAAACAAGGGATTAAAGGCTCCTGCAAATTGAAGACTGAGGTTTTTAAAATCGATGCGACATAAGCTAATGTCCATGCCATCGCGCACAGTAGATTCCTCAAAGGTTTGACGAATAGTGAGGTTAAATAAACGATTTACTTCATCTAATATTTGCGCAGGTGAAGCCGTCTTTAATTCACTCAAAGCCTGTCGTAATAAATTTTGCCCTACAATCGAAATAAAAGCCCCTGGAACACCATGTCCCGTGCAATCCACTGCTGCCACATATACGATTCCATCCTTCTCGGCAAACCAATAAAAATCACCACTTACAATGTCTTTGGGTTTGTACAAAACAAAATAATCTTTGAGGTACTCATCCATCAAAGCTTTATCAGGTAAACTGGCTTCTTGAATGTGCTTGGCGTATTTAATACTGTCGGTGATATCTTTGTTTTTGGTTTCAATCAATTTATTCGCCTTCGCCAATTCATAATTCCGCAGCTTGTAAATTTCTTTTTCTTTTTCAGCTTGTTCCAACTCAAACTGCGTTTGCATCACATTTATGATTACTTCGTTATTGCTGGTAAGCACTTTGCTTTTAACTTTGTCGTGATATTCAAAGCATTCGAGTGCTTGCTCAAAATCACCAATGAGTTTATAAGCGTCGGACAAGTTTTTATATACTTCACTGATGAGCATTTTTTCACCCATTTCCTTAGCCGCACTCATGGCCAGTTGGTGGTGATAAATAGCTTGGTTGTAATCGTGAACAATGCAATAGTATTTTCCAAGAGAAGTATTGGCCAAAGCTATTCCTTTGAGGTGATTATTGAAGTTGCTAATCTTTAAAGAGCGCGTTAATACGTCAAAAGCTTTTTGGGGTTGATTGGTTTTGAGGTAGGTATTTCCCACACTGTTGAGTGCATCGGTTAATCCAAGCTCTTCTTGTTGCTCAATAAACAGTTCTATCGCTTTGGAAGCGTATTCCAAACTGATTTCATATTTCTCCTGATAATGATACACCGCCGAAATATTTCGGTAGATATAGGCTATACCTAATTTATCGTTGGCGTCTCTGCTAAATTTAAGTGCTTGAAAATAAACTTCAAGCGATTTTTCATATTGAAAGAGGGCCAAGTGAATATTTCCAATGGAACGAATAACAGCTGCTAATCCGGCATGTTCTTTTAAATATTCAAAGATGGATTGTGCTTTTTGCAAATCCAGTAATGCAATTTGAAATTGAGAAAGCAAGTAATAGGAAGAGCCTGAAGATAAGTAGCTTTGCGCAAGCCCATAACTGTAATTAATTTCGATGGCCACTTCACGCGCCTTTAGCGCCAAATCCAACGATTTATTGGGATAGGACTTACGTATGCTCCACGCTTTTTGATTCAACGCGTCCACAAACGCAGTGTCTTCTAGCGTATATTTTAGAGAAGTAGTGCTCTCTTTGAATTCAAGCATAAATCAGGGAAGTAAAGTTATTACCCAAATTGCCAAAAGTTAAGTATCGGTGTCGAACGCTAATTTTACCAAAGTTATTCACAAATGTTAACACTTGCAATAATCATTTCACTATTTAGACAAACAGCTTCTTTACCCTGTTTACTCCGAATTATAGTTGAATAAAGTTTATAATTAGCAAGATATAATTTTTGAATTTCTTAGATTTTGATTCCGATTACGAGAATATCATCTACCTGTTCGTTTTCACCTTGCCAAGAGCGAATGGTGTTTAGCAATTTCATCCGTTGTTCCTCCATAGGTAGATGTTGAAGTTGAATCAGCGTAATTTTAAATTGATTGTACTTGAACTTTTTGCCTTTCGGTCCACCAAACTGATCGGCATAACCATCGGTAAAAAGATATATCGTATCGCCTTTTTGAACCTCCATCTCGTGGTTGTCGAAATGCTTAAGTTCCTCGCCAATAAAGATTCCGATGGGAAATTTATTTCCTTTGGTTTCGGTAAGTTCTCCATTTCGGATGTGATAAATGGGATTATTAGCACCTGCCCAAGCAACTTTGTTTGTTTTCTTATCGAGCGAAAGCAGCACTATATCCATTCCATCCTTAACCTTGCTTTCCTCATTTTTTTGGCGGAGGGTATTCGTCACGCCTTTATTTAATTCATCCAAGATGGCCGATGGTTTTGATAGGCGGTGTTCGTTAATGGATTGACTTAAAATATTATTTCCCACAATGCTCATCAAAGCTCCCGGCACGCCATGTCCCGTGCAATCAACAGCTGCAACCAAAACAGTGTCATCAATTTCATCCACCCAATAAAAGTCACCACTCAAAATATCCTTTGGCAAAAACAAAATAAAACTTTCGGGCAGCAAACGCTTTATTTCGTTATCAGGCGGAAGTATGGTATCCTGAATGCGTTTAGCATAGTTTATACTGTCGGTAATGTCTTTGTTTTTTATTTCAACAATATCTTTTTGCTTTTGAATTTCTTCGCTTTGTTTTACGATTTCGGAAGTTCGTTCCTTCACTGTATTTTCCAAGACTAGTTTTGCCGTTTTTAAACGCCTTACCGAAACTTGAACCACCAAATAAACAAATCCTGCAAAAAGTAACAGATAAGCTAAATAAGCCCAAATGGTGCGGTACCAAGGGGGTAAAATCACAAACTCATATGTGGTTTCGTCGCTAATGGTATCATAAATATTTTTTGCTTTTAAGTGGAGGGTGTATTTGCCTTCGCGTAAGTTGTTGTAGGAAACTTTGGATTCTAATGACCATGGCTTCCATTCGTTTTCAAAACCTTCTAAGTAATAACTATAATAATTTGAAGTGGAGGGTTCGTTAAAAGAATAACTAAATGCAAAGGAAATGGAATTTAGTCTAAATGAAATTTCGGGTAAAAAGGATCGGGGTTGTTTTAGTGTTGGAATATTCCATTCCTCATTATATTTAATCACCTTGTCTGCGAATGTTCCATAAAAAATAATTGAATCATTTCCAATTCTTATGTTTCTAATTAAAGCATTGTATAATCGATCGGATGTTTTACTATTATTTTTAACGGTATGTTGATCGGCGCAAATAATGTTGTTGGTAGAACTCATCCACAATGTGTTCTCATTTTTAATACAGATTGCTGTTACCACCACTTCTCCCATTCTCCTGAATTGTTTTGAGTAATTGCTATAGTTACCATCAGGCTTTTTTTCAAGTATGGAAATAAGTGGACCACTTCCTTCAAGTACTGATAATACAATGTATTCATGCTCTGAAGCTTTTGCAAAATCTACAATTTGTGATGAAGATTTATCTAAAACTTGGTTGAAAGTTAAGAATGGATCAAAGCGATTGGTGCGGTAATTGAAATTAAAAAATCCATCTTTTGTACCGAAAATAACATCTTGTTCAAATGGAAAAACTTTATTGTAAATCACATCGGGCAAGCCGCTAGCGGTGTCAAATTTTTCATACTGATACTGTGAGGTACCAAGTGAATTAAGATGGGCTAAACCTTCTTTTGTCACTTTATAAACACCTTCCTTTACAGAGACTAGCCAAATATTTCCGTAATGGTCTTCTGCAATTGTTTTAATTTCATCTTTAATATTTTGATCCGGGTAATTAATTTCCCAAGAACCATCAGTTAGAGTTAACACGGCAAAGCCATTTTTTAAACCTACAAATAATTTATTTGGGTCAATTTTGGACTGAAAAGCAAAGAAACAATACTCTTGTAGGATGGGTTTTATTTTGTTTTCTTGAATTTCAAAAAAGCCCAAAGTTGTTGCGACAAATAATTTATTTACCGCACCAATTTTAGCATCCAAAAAGCTAAAACATTCTGATTTTAAATCCAACTTGTTAAATTTTGGATTATTTTCAAATCCAGCCTGAGTCGAATTCAGTTCTATAAAATAAGCACCGAGAGTTGTAGCCACATAGACCCTGTTTTCGAATTTGCAAATGCCTTGGATATTGCCATTTATGCCATTCTTATCTTTAATAAAAGTAAATGGAGAATTAATTTCGAGAATAGATACATTATTATCTTGGGCCATCCATAAATCACCATAATTATCCACATACAAGTCATTGACTTTATTATCTTCAAGAATATTGGATTTATTTAAAACTTTAATGATTTCAGCTTTCTGATTTAATATCACTAAGCCCCCTTGAAGTGTGCCATAAATAATTGAACTGTCTTCCAATTGAACACCATCGTATACTTGGCTTTCAGCTAAATAATCGCTGGCAGGTGTATTAAGTTGGAGGATATTCTTGCCAAGAGGTTGAAGCATATCATAGAGAAATAATCCTCGATCGCGTGTAGCAAAAAGCAATTTGTTTTTAGCAATAGGCAAAATACTATAGATGCGATCATCCGAAAATTCATCGCCTCCAGGAAGAAGAGAAAGCCGTCCGTTTTCGTACTTATCGAGTCCCACCCCACGTTCTAGTACATAAAGAATATCATTTATGTAATAACTAAAGTGAAATGTACTCGAAGATTTTATCACCTTAAACTTTCCATCCTTAAAAAAGTACAAAGCTTCGAAAGCTTGAAAACAAATTCCATCTTTGGTGTTGTATACTTTCGCAACTTCGGTGAAGTTTCGGTCGGAGGAATCCAATTTCTCAACTAAACTTTTATATTCCAAAGCACCGTTATCATTGGGCTTTAGATAGCCAATCTCTTGTCGCCCGCCAACAAAAATAATTCCTTCCTCGTTGGAACAGAGCGAACGAACGGTGGATCCATTGGGTAGCAAAATTAAAGTTGTGCCATCTATATTATTAAATTCAAGCACCCCGCCCTGCACTCCAAAAAACATAACTCCCCGCTTATCCTGCACAATCGACCAATTGGTGCGTAAACCGCTACCACTAAAATCGAAACTGCGAATTAAGGGAACACCAATTGTATTGCGATTAATGGCGCTAGCGCTGCAGGTAGCTAGCAGCAATAAAAAAAGTAGGGAAATTTTTTTCCTGAAATTTAGCATAGATTACAACATCAGGCAAATGTAAAAAAAGGCTTACAACCCTTGTCTTTATTTCGAAATAATAATTTTTTCAACGAAATAATTTTGTCCGTTTTCAACCTGTAGAAAATACATACCGGATCCTAATTTTCTTAAATCCATTTCAAGTTGCATACTTGTTGATAGCGCTTCAATACTGCTTTTGTAAACAATAGTACCTTTTAAATCAAACACTGTAATTTCGGTATTTTGTGAACTGGAAGTGCTAAAACGAAGGGTGAAATTTCCCTTACCCGGATTTGGATAAATGGTATAAAACTGATGCGGTTTAATTAACTCTGGTGACGCACCTAAAACAATATTTCCGTTAAAAGTGCGCAAACTGCCTGAGCTTCCTACAATGTAACCTCTGGGTTGCTTATAGGTAATTTTATTGGTATTGTTTGCTACTCCTTTGCTGAACCTAGCCCAAGTTAAACCAGCATCTTCAGTTTGATAAATAATGCCTTTAGAGCCTACTACCCATGCAGTATCCACACCGCTTACACTAATGGAAGCAAAATCTATTTCGGCTCCGGGGGGTAGGGATTGTGTCCAGCTTGTGCCGCCATTTGTTGTTTGTAGCACAATTCCTTTATCGCCGCAAGCGTAACCAAGAGAAGCGTTTACAAAAACTACATCTCTTAAGCTGCTCGTTATTCCTGAGCTTTGTGGAACCCAGCCACTACCTGAATTTTTTAAAATGGTACCCGCATCACCAACTACAAATGCAGTTGTCCCTGTTTCGTAAATGGCATTTAGATCCTGTGTTGTGCCTGAACTTTCGTAGTTGAGCACACCGCCTGTATAGCGAAAAATTGCTCCGTTTTTTCCAACTACCAATCCTGAATTGGTGGAGCTAAGCGAACTAGCATTAAAACTTTGCTGCGCCGAAATATTTATGGGAACAGTTAGCCAACTGGCACCACTGTTGGTAGATTCCACAACCTTTCCTTCCTTAGATGTTAACCACCATTTTCCATTTACCAATTGCACCGAAGAGGCATCGTTTAATCCGGTATTAATTTTTGGAATCCAGCTATTTCCACCATCCGTGGTATACAAACATTCACCTGTTGCAAGCGCAACACACCCGGTCGAATCATCTAAAAAATAAGCTCCTGTTAAATCAGAATTGGTATTGCTAAAAAGTGGAATGTTCGGAAATGTATTGTCAACATGAATATAATCGGTATTGGTTTTTGTGATGCTGCATCCATTGGTACTGGTAACGGTAAGCGATACATCGTACACGCCAATTTGATTGTAAGTATGAACGGTATTGGCTAGCGTGGAAGTGGTGTTATCCCCAAAATCCCACAAATAGGAACTGACACCGCTGGAGCTGCCATTATAGGAAAATGTAGCATATACATTTGGCAATGCATAATAAATATTGGCCGGTGGAAATACAAATTCAGGACTGTTAATCACTAAGCTAGTTCCATTGTTAGTTCCAATAGTTGGAGGGTTATCGGATACCACACGAATTTTATAATTGGTTCCATTCTGCACATAATCCGGAACTACACAGTTTATTGTTCCTGCGCTTGTGGATTGAATACTTCCAATTGAAGTGGGTAACCCAAAACTGCCATTATTATCAGATAGTTGTGCAATAAAATAATTGCCTGCATTGAAACTGCCTACGGTAGCAAAGGTCACCGGGAAGGTAGTATTCTTACAAAAGGAATTCACATTAAAAGTTGCTATGGAGGGCGCTGTTCCTGTAAAAGGAGCAGTGATAGTAAAAAATGCATTACTGTAATCAATAACTCCCGCACCGTTAGAAAGGCGTATCAAACATTTGGTGGATTGCGAATTAGGAACCAACCAAAAATAAGGGCTGGTAGTTACATTATTCGAAATTAAATTCCACGTATATCCGGTATCGGTTGAATAAAATAAATCCAGTTGACTAATATTATTGCTGGTAAAAGTGATAGGTTTATAACTTCCGGCTTGCCACTGTTCACCGCCGTTTGGAGCTGTGAGGCTAAGTGATTTTAAAGTGTCGGCAATTTCAAAATCTAAATTACTAACATCAAAAACTGAAGCATTGGCTGCATTACTTATTTTAACACGACAAGTGGCAGAAATGGCATTTGGCACATTCCAAAAATAGCTTCCACTGCTCGCAGGAATAGCGTTGGCAATGCTTGTCCAACCTGCGCCGGTAGAGTATTCTAATTTTACGTTAGCAATTTGAGAGCTTGTCCAGGTAATGGAATGGCTACTTCCAATATGCCATTTTTCGCCACCGTTAGGAGTTACTAAATTTAAGGAAGTGCTTGCCGGAACAATGAAAAAATTAGTAGCACTCACATCCTGCAAAGCGGAATTAACATCCACAATTTTAATGAAGCAGTTGGTTGAAGTATTGTTTGGAACTGTCCAATTAAAGAAACCGGTGTTCGTGTAATTTTGAGCAATGGCGGTATAGGTAGCACCTCCATCATAGCTAAAATACAAGTTCACAGCAGTGATGCCTTGACTAATCCAAGAAATATATACTGAGCTTCCAACCGCTAAAGTTAGGTTGGTATTAGGATAAGTAATATCCAATGTTTTAACTTGGCTAATGCTGAAATTGCTTGCACTTACCGATTTTAAAGTGGTGTTCACTGCATCTGTAATGCGCACCTTACAAGTTGTAGAACTCACATTGGGTGTGGTCCAGGCATAGAAGCCCGAATTGTTTCCATCGGCATTAGCAAAAGCACTCACCCCATTAGCAATGGGCAACCAATTAAGGCCATCTAAAGTATATTCTAAATTAAAAGAAGTAGCACTGATTTTAGAATGCCAATAGATATAGGTTATCGAGTTTGCCGATAAAATTTCTCCTCCATTAGGACTTATTATAGAAGGGGAGGTAAGAATCGAAAATAAGGAATCGTTGTAAGCGACATTGCTTGAATTGGCTACATCTGTAATTTTAATTTTGCATTGATGGGAATTTATTCCATTAGGAATGTTCCAAGCATACTGAGATGCACCTGCAGTTGTAGAAGCCACTACAGTGCTGTAAATGGTTCCACCATTAATAGAGTATTCAATTTTTAAGCCGGCCGATCCATTACTTTTCCATTTAATATTACGAGTTGTACCGCTAAACCAAGTTTCATTTTTCTTTGGAGCAACTACGGATAGATTAGAAATTTTTACAATCCAAAAATCATCTCCACCATGGTTCAGCGTAACATCATTTGTTGTGGAGGCTGAAATACCAACAGCGAGTATACCGCCATCGCTACTTTGAGTAACGGAATAGGAATTGTCTTCCAAATTTCCACCTACCGATTTTTTCCATTCCACGAGGCCTGCCGCTGAAAGTTTTATCATCCAAAAATCCTTATTCCCATAATTGCTGGTTAAATCAATATCATCCGACTCTGAATGACCCGTAATTACATAGCCTCCATCATTTGTTTCCACCGCATAATTGGCACGGTCGTTATCAGTGCCACCATAGGTTTTTTGCCATTGGGTAGTTCCGGATGAATCCAATTTAATTACCCATAAATCATCTTGTCCATAATTTCCATACACATCTCCATCGTAGGATTCCGTATAGCCAATAATTAAATAGCCATTGTCGCTGGTTTGAATAAATGAATTCGAATAATCATTAGAATTTCCACCCAATGTTCTTGTCCATAAAACTGTTCCAGCCTTATCTGTTTTAACTACCCAAATATCGTTTTTAGCGGAATGGTTTTGACCAGAAATATCACCGTCGTTCGAAAGTGTATACCCAACTATTAATAAACTGCTATCTGCCGCCTGCTTCACAGTATACGCCAATTCGTCTTTGGTTCCACCATACGTTTTTTGCCACAATAAATTTCCGGAAGTGTCAAGCTTTGTTAACCAAAAATCATAGCCGCCATGTGCATTGGTGACATTGCCGTTAGAAGAACGAGAATAGCCGATTACCAACAACTTACCATCCAAGGTTTGAATTGCACCACGTGCAATATCAGTGCTGGTTCCTCCGTAAGATTTTTGCCATAAAATTGTCCCTATAGCGTTTAAACGCACAATCCAATAATCGCTGGAACCGTGATTCCCGGTAACATCTCCATCGGTGGAAGATGCGTTTCCTACAAGTAAATATCCACCATTGCTAAGTTGAATAATGGCATAACCTTTATCCGAGGTACTGCCACCATAGGTTTTTTTCCATTGCACATTTCCTGCAGCATCCATCTTAACCACCCAATAATCGTAGCTTCCATGGTTGCCAACCACATCTCCATCAACAGAATTGGTATTTCCTGCAATAATGGAACCTCCATCGCTCGTTTTATAAACAGAGCGCGCCTCATCGGTGCCGGTGCCCCCTAATGATTTTTGCCATTGAAGGGATGGCGTTTGAGCAAATATGAAACTGAAGGGCAGAAGCAACAATAAAATAGTACAAAATCTTTTCATAGTAAGTTTATTTAACTCTTGTAAAAATAAGATATTTTTTAGGTTTATTTGTTAGGATGTTATCATTTGAATAAAATGTTCCTAATTATCTCGCAAAGCTTTGTTTGTAGGGTTTTAATCTGAATGGCTTTGCTTGGTTTATAGCGAAAAGAGTTTATGATATTATCGATAATTAATTGCGCAGAAACTTTACTAAATTGAGATAATCAGTAATCTTAAACTTTTAATGCGTGTACCGGTTAACATCCACGCAGCATAGCATTGTGAAAGTGACATTCTGAACCCAAAAACATATTGCGCAAAGCATTTAAATATACGTAAATATTTAAGTGTTTTTTTACGAATCCTCATGATACGCTAAGCGATTAAAACTCCTGTGTGATAAGGTATATCTGCTCCCTAAATGTTTCGAAATTAAAAAATTGTATGTAGTATTGTGTTAGAAATTATAATCTTGCTAAAAATTAATCCATGAAATCGAATTTTATTTTACCTCAATTGGCATTATTTCTTTTTGTGGTAGTTCCATGCACTAGTTATGCTCAAGTATGTAATTTTACCTATTCTTTAGGCGGTGATACTTCTTTTTGCCCGGGTAGTCCTATTAATTATAATTTAACCGCTCCATCGGCCAATGCTCCTTATTTGTGGGATAATGGCTCCACAGCGGCAATTCGCCACATCAGTAATTTTGGAACGTATTATTGCAAAGCAACTGAAATTGGTGCAGATGTTGTTTCGAATGGTAATTTTAGTGCTGGAAGCACCGGTTTTACAAGCGATTACAATGTTGGAACGGGCGGAACCTGGGGGCCGATTTCGGTGGAAGGAACCTATTTAGTGACTACCAATGCGAACTTAGCACATACCAATTTTCAACATTTTACCGATCACACAGGTGCGGGAAACATGATGGTAGTGAATGGTTCGGGTTCGCCCAATCAATCTGTTTGGTGCCAAACTATTAATGTTTCTCAAAATACGGATTATAATTTTTCGGCTTGGGTGGCCAATTGCGTTGTGCCGGTTCCACTCTTGCAATTTTCTATTAATGGTGTAACCTTGGGAGCTGTTTTTTCACCACCTACAACAGTAGGACTTTGGACAAAATTTTCGGCCAACTGGAATTCCGGAACCAATGCCAATGCGGTAATTTGCATTGTAAATCAAAACACAAACGTGGCAGGTAATGATTTTGCGCTGGACGATATTTTTTTTCAACCCATTTGTACCTTCACCGATACCGTACATGTTACCAGTAAACCCTTGCCAACTTTAGTGGATGCAGGAAGTGATACTTCTTTGTGTATTGGAAACAGTGTTCAACTATCAGCCAATGCCGGTACAGGTACATCGTTTGGTTGGTCAAGTATTCCTAGCGGATTTAGTTCAACTGTGCTTGATCCAATAGTTAGTCCTGTGGTGAATACTGCATATATTTTTAGTTCAACGCTAGACGGATGCTCCATAAAAGATACAATTTTTGTAAAGGCCAACACACTGCCCAATGCCGATTTTATTGTAACAACTGTTGATTCGAGTTGTAGTTCATATGCGGTAGAATTATCAAGTATTTCTACAAATGCGAATGCATACTATTGGCAATTTGGTGATGGATTAACTTCAAACGATTCAAGTGTGATTCATAGCTATACTGCATCAGGCGAATTCACGGTTTTGTTAACCGCATTTAATACTGCTTGTGCAGATACACAAACTATTCCTTTGAAAGTAATTTTTAGTGGGGCAGATTTTACTTTGCCTAATGTTTTTACGCCCAATGGCGATGCTAGCAATGAGCAATTTTTTGTACCCAAAGAGTGCATTCAATCTGCTTCGGTTTCAATTTATAATCGTTGGGGTGTGTTGGTAAAGAAGTGGGAGGGATTGGATGGTTTTTGGGATGGTAAAATTAAGGGCAATGCTGCGGCAGATGGAGTTTATTATTATGTTGTAGATGCTTCATATGCCAATGGCGAAACAACTCACCAATACGGGACCATTAGTTTGTATCGCTAATTCCACTGGGTTCAATATGTATGAGTACATGCCCCAATTGCTGAATTTGGGCGCGCAAGGTATCTTTCAATAAGTGCGCAATGTCGTGGCCTTGTTTTACACTGATTTGGGCATCAACACTGGCATGCAGTTCCACATGGTATTTCATTCCTGCTTTTCGTATAAAGCATTTTTCCGTATCCACCACACCGGGAACTTGATGGGCAATTTTACGAATGTCCACAATCAAATCGTCGTAAACATGTTCATCCATAATTTCGCCCAAAGCCGGTCGGAAAATTAAATAACTGTTGTACAAAATAAATCCGGAAGCAAACAATGCAGCCCAATCATCGGCCGATTCATACCCCTTTCCTAAAATTAATGCTATTGAAATACCAATAAAAGCTGCAATAGAAGTAATGGCATCGCTACGGTGATGCCAAGCATCGGCTTTCAATGATGAACTATTTATTTCTTTGCTTCTGCGGATGACGATGCGGTAAGAAATTTCTTTCCATAGAATAATGCCACCCAATACAAACAATGTAAATGATTTTGGTGGTTCGTGTGGATTTCCAATATTTTGAATGCTCTCGTAGGCAATAATTGTAGCGGAAGTAATTAAAAAGCCAACTACCAAAAAAGTAATTAGTGGCTCTGCACGTCCATGGCCATAGGGATGATTTTTATCGGCCGGTTTGTTCGAATATTTTATTCCGAATAAAACTAAAAACGAAGAAAATATATCAGTAGTAGATTCAATGGCATCGGCAATAAGCGCATAGGAATTACCTAAATAGCCGGTTATGAATTTTAGTAATGCAAGCAAAGCATTTCCTACAATACTAAAATAAGTTGCACTTACTGCTTTTTGCTGATTTGCGGCATCACTGGCCATATATTTTGGGAAGCCTTATTGTTTGGCAAAGGTAAGGTATTTTGTCCCACCATTTCCACCGCTAATATGCTCCAGTTTTAATTGACTCGAACTTTGTTCAAGCACATGCCAATCTTCTTCTATATCCTCGAAAGGTGAGATGGAGTTAAATAGGAGTATGAATTTAACTTGGCTGTCATCCGTTCCGGTTTGCCATGTACCACTTACAGTATTGGTATTTTTAGTTGCTGACACCACACCTGAATTGCTGAATTCAAATAAATAATTACTAAAGTAATTGGTATGATCGACACCATCTTCTGAAAAAAATGTTACAGCCCATTTACCACTTTGAATCACTTGGTTAGTAACATTAGCAGTTGCTCCGGAGTTTGAATTGTCGTCCTTTTTACAAGAAAAAAGGGTGATGCTTGCGAGGATTGCTAGAAAGGATAAGCGAATTATTTTTTTCATGTTGCGGTTATTTTTATCAAAGGTCAGTAAAAAATGTAGGTACTCCCAACTTTTTATGCCGAATAGGGATAAATTGATTTTGAAGTGGGTTTTAATTTATAGGCAAAAAAAATCCCTGATTGCTGTGCAATCAGGGATTTTTTTTTTTGATTCTTAGGTTTATTTCACATCTACCAACTCTACATCAAATACTAAGGTAGCTTTTGGAGGAATTGGGCCTTGTCCGCCTTCGCCATACGCTAAGTTGTATGGAATAATTAAGCGTGCTTTTTCACCTGTTTTAAGCAAGGCAATACCTTCATCCCATCCTGCTATTACTTGGTGTTGACCTAATCCAAAAGAAATAGGCTCTCCACGTTCTACGGATGAATCAAACATTTTACCATCTAATAAATATCCGGTATAGTGCACCGATACTGATTTTCCGGCTTCTGCCTTAACTCCGGCATCATTTTTTTTAACCATAATGTATTGTAGGCCCGACGCTGTTTTCAAGGTGTCTTTTCCTTTTACATCATAGGGTTTTGGAGCAATGCTTTCCACAAAATCAATCAATTCTACATCAAAAATAAGGGTTGCATTTTGAGGAATGATTGGTGGATAACCGCGCTCACCATAACCCAAATTTCCGGGAATGGTTAAGGTTGCTTTTTCACCTTTGTGTAATAAAGCAATTCCTTCGTCCCAGCCTTCAATTACTTGCCTTGCGCCCAATTTAAAGGAGAAAGGTTGGTTGCGGCTTACCGAACTATCGAAAACGGAATCGTTGGTTAGTTTACCTGTATAATGTACTGTTACTTTATCACCTGGTTTAGGTTGTGCGCCTTTCGTTTTTTGTGTTACCAATACTTTCAAACCGGAAGCAGTGGTAATTGTTTCGTCTTTTCCCATTTTTTTAGAAGTATCTTCTTTTTTTTGAGCAATGGCAGCAGTACTTGCTAATAGCGCTATTGCTACAAAACTTGAAATAATTTTATTCATGATTATTTTACATTAACTAATTCAACATCAAAAACCAATGTGCTGTAAGGTGGAATTACAGGGCCTTGTCCGCTTGGACCATAAGCTAAACCGGATGGAATAACAAATTTAGCTTTCCCTCCCACACTCATCAATGCAATACCTTCATCCCATCCCGGAATTACGGCACCTTCACCCAATTTAAATTCGATGGGCGCTTTATCCGGATGATCAAAAGAAGAATCAAATTTAGTACCGTCTAATAAAGTACCGGTATAGTGTACCGAAACTGTTTTGCCTTTCTCAGCTTTAGCACCTTTTCCTTTTACTTCCTCGATATAAACTAAGCCGCTTGTAGTAGGTTTAGAAGTGATTTTATTGTCGGCAATGTATTTTTCCATTTCGCTCACTTCTGAGTTTTTACGCGCTTCCATATCTGCCATTTGCTTGGCTTGTTTTTCTTGTTGTTCTTTTTCAAACTCAGCTTTCGGAGTTACTTTCTCTAATTTTAAATCAAAATAGATTCCACTTCCTTTTTCCACAAACTTTGGAGTTTCCATTTTAAAAGTTTTCACAAAAAATGAATCTGCA
Organism: Bacteroidota bacterium; assembly: GCA_016721765.1. NCBI lineage: Bacteria > Pseudomonadati > Bacteroidota > Bacteroidota bacterium. The sequence continues at coordinate 708,558 of JADKHO010000004.1, read as the reverse complement.
TTCACAACGAAGCTGGCACTATCACCAACGCTCATCATAGCAAAACCTTCTTCGATACCCCCTTTAAAGCTTGGCTTTTGTAATGGAACTAAAATAGGTTGCCCTTGTTTACGTGAATCAAAAATCACAGAATCTTTACTGTTTTTATATACAATAACCATGCTCATGATATCTCCTTCTTTGGGAGTTATTTTGCCATCGCCTTTTTTGTGGAACTTAAATGCCAAACCACTTTCAGCATCTTCGTAGCCGGGATATTTTGATTTTTTACAAGACGATAAACCGATTGCCAGTATGCCTGCACATAGAACAGCCAAAGCAATTCCTTTTGTTAAATTTTTCTTCATTAGTGAAAATGGATTTTTAATTGATTTTTAAAATTTCGAGCGCAAAAGTAACAGTTTTAAATGGACTCACAATACCTCCTGCGGAGCCTTTACTGCCAAAGGCGAGCGAAGAGGGGAGGAGTACTTTGGCTATATCACCTTCCCGCATTTTATAAATTGCCAGTTCAATGCCTTTTATAACTTGCCCCGGCTCTCCTAGCTTAAAACTTAAAGCTTCTTTCTCATAAGTGGAATTGTCGAATTTTTCACCATTCAAAAATGTGCCTGTATATCTTATAGTTATCGCATCTCCGGCTTTTGCGGCCTTTCCATTTCCTTTTTTTAGAAGATAAAAATAAAGCCCATTTTCATCCGGAATTTTTGGGAATTTTTGGGAGCTTGTATCTAAAAAGTGGTTTAGCACTAGTTCTTCATCTGCTGCAAGCTCGGCGCATAACCGCTGATAGGATATACGCTCTATTTCCTGCTGTTTGGGAGTTTTTAAATGAATAAGTTTAGCTTCCATTTTTACCAAAGAATCTCCATTAAAGGGAATTAAAATCCCACTAAAATTAGTCGTGTCGAAAAGTAAATGGGTACTCATAATAAAGGTACAGCTGTCACCTTCGCTTAACAAACTGAGCGCTTCATAAAATTGAAACTTAGTTTTTTCTTGCGAGAAATGTAGGGTATCCAATCCTTTTTCATTTCTGAAAATACTAACCGGTATAAGCTGGTCATTCATTTTTTTAAATTGCAGTTGCACCTCCAAAAAATCATTTTCGGAAGGGTAATTTTTTCCTTCTCCAATGTTATGTCGATGGTAGTAAAGTCCACTTTTTGTAGGAGAAAAACCAGGGTAGCGTTCTTTCTCCTTTTCAAGCCTGCAGGCTATCAGAAATATAAAAAGTACAAGAAAATAACTTATTTTAAAGGAAGTGTGCAAAATGTTAATTTACTGAAACAAGTTCAACATCATAAATAATAGTGGATAAGGGAGGAATTTTTTCCTGATCTCCAATTAAGCCATGAGCCAAGTGAGGTGGTAAAATAAAAATTGCCTTATCACCTGCGTGCAACAACTTGATTCCTTCATGTAAACCGCTCTCCACATTATCTTGATCAATTAAAAAACGCTCTGGCTTATCTTTTGAACGATAACATTCCGACCCATCCAGCAAGGTAATTTTATAATTAATAATAGCGTACTTTCCTGCTTTGGCAAGCTTTCCGGCGCCTTTTTTATAAATCAAATAACGTAAGCCGCTACCGCTTTTTTCCATCTGCCAATTTCGGCGCGATACGTATGCATCTATTTCTTCATTTTCTTTGTTCACCATTCCGCGATTGGCTTGCAACAGTGGTTTTTTCATTTCACTGTTTTTTAGCTTCGCAATTTGCTGTTGCTTATTATCTGTATTACATCCTGCGAAAGCAGTAAAAAGAATAAGAACAAGGAGGACCTTATACATGGGGTAAAGGGTTACTTTTTAAAAATTGAATTGATGCTTCCATGTCTGTGTATAGGATGCGATCTTCTGCTAAAGCACTAACTTTTTTACGATAATCTGAATGAAGTTTTTCAAGCACTGTCGATGATTTTAGAGGCCTGCGAAACTCAAGCGCTTGTGCAGCATTCATCAATTCAATAGCCAGTATTTTCTCCACATTTTCAATCACCTTATACGTTTTAGTTGCCGCATTTGCTCCCATGCTCACGTGGTCTTCTTGACCGTTTGAAGATACAATAGAATCAACCGAAGCTGGAGAGCACAGTTGCTTATTTTGGCTAACAATAGAGGCTGCAGTATATTGCGGAATCATAAATCCGGAATTTAAACCTGGATTGGAAACCAAAAATGCCGGAAGTTTGCGCAATCCCGAAATTAACTGATAGGTGCGGCGCTCGGATATATTGCCCAATTCGCTGAGTGCAATGCACAGCATGTCGAGCGCAATGGCCAAAGGTTGTCCATGAAAATTACCACCCGAAATTATTTCATCTTCTTCCGGAAAAACGGTTGGATTATCGGTTACCGAATTAATTTCAGTTAGAAAAACTGATGCTACATAATTCAATGCATCTTTACTTGCACCGTGAACTTGTGGTATGCAGCGAAAAGAATAGGGATCCTGAACATGCTCTTTTTTTTGCAAAGCAATTTCGCTACCTTTTAAGAATGCCCGCATAGTTTTTGCTGTTTCCAGCTGTCCTTTGTGAGGACGTATGGTGTGTATGTGTTCTTTAAAGGGTTCAGTTCTGCCATCAAAAGCATCTAGCGAAAGCGCGCCAATGGCATCCGCCCAAACAGAGAGTTTTTTTGCTTTTAAAATGCACCAAATGCCATAAGCACTCATAAATTGTGTTCCATTCAGTAAGGCAAGTCCTTCTTTAGATTGCAAGGTAATGGCCTCCCATTTCATTTCTTGCAATACTTCCTTCGCAGCTCTTTTTGCGCCTTTGTAATACACTTCACCCATCCCCAGCAAGGGCAATGAAAGATGTGCCAAGGGAGCCAAATCGCCCGAAGCGCCTAAGGAACCTTGTTGATACACAACAGGTAAAATATCATGATTGTAAAAATCAATTAAGCGCTCCACCGTTTTTACTTGCACAGCACTCTTACCATAGGATAAGCCTTGTATTTTAAGCAACAGCATTAGTTTTACCAGTTCAGCAGGCACTTCATCTCCTGCACCGCAGGCATGGCTCATCACCAAATTTTCTTGCAACTTACTCAAATCTTTGTCTGATATTTTGGTGTCGCACAAGGAGCCGAATCCGGTATTGATGCCATAAATTGGACCTTTGTGATTGGCCATTTTATTGTCGAGATAAGTACGACAGGCTTCAATTTTATTTTTAGATTCAGGTGAAAGTGCTAGCGGAAGTTTTTCAGAAATTATTTTTTCTACTTGCTCAAAGTCAAGGGTAGCGGCTGAAATGATATGAGAATGCATAGTTGGATTAAAATTGTAATAGAGCAAAAATAAAAGAAATATACCACTAAGCGTGAAATAATAATTGCATCCGTTTTTCTCTTACTTTTGAAAAAACTGAAAACACACTTGACCGCAACTATTCCAACACTTTTTAAAAATTCTTTTGGCGGATTAGCGCGTGCTGTATGGATTTTGGCTGGCGTTCAATTCATAAACCGTTGCGGTTCGATGGTGCTTATTTTTATGACGGTGTATGGCAAGCACCACCTGCATTTTAGTGTGCAACAAGTAGGAGTGGTGATGGGATTATTTGGGATTGGTTCTTTGACTGGCGTATACATTAGTGGCAAATTGGTAGATAAACTAGGTTACTACGCGATAATGCTTTGGAGTTTAGTTTTAAGTGGATTATTATTAATTCTATTGGGACAGTTACATCAATTTTTAGCTGTATGTGTGGGGACTTTTTTTGTGAGTGCATGCGGCGAGGCATTCCGTCCGGCAAATATGGCTGCCATTGGAATTTATAGCAGTCCCGAAACACAAACCCGCTCGGTATCACTTAATCGATTGGCCATAAATGTTGGCTTTACCATTGGGCCGGCAGTAGGTGGTTTTTTGGCATCCTACAATTACGAATTACTTTTTTGGGTGGACGGATTAACTTGTTTGGCGGCAGCCCTCTCGGTGAAATTGTTTTTAAAAAGTCGAAATAGTAAAGAAACTATAAAAGCGAATCTCACGGTTGAAACAACGAAAGAAAGCCCTTATAAGGATAAAGTATTTCTTTTCTTTTGTTTGGCGAATGTGGCTTATGCAATTGCTTTTTTTCAATTAATATTTATTTTGCCTTTATTTTATAAAGATGTTCAGGGTTTAAGCGAGCAACATATTGGCGGATTATTAGCCATGAACGGAATATTGGTTGCTGCAATTGAAATGGTACTGATATATAAAATTGAAGGGAGATGGACGAAGTTGAATTATATAAGTTTGGGTGCTTTTATTTTGTTTCTGAACTACATTTTCATGCCTTTTTTTAATTCCACTTTTTGGCTGATTATTGGCATGTTACTCATTACTTTTTCCGAAATGTTTGCGATGCCATTTATGAGCAGCTTTATGATGCAGCGCTCCAATGCAAGTAATCGAGGACAATATTCCTCTTTGTATTCTATGAGTTGGTCCTTGGCGCAAATTGTTTCGCCCTTGTTAGCTTCTCAAATAATTGCGCATTTTGGCTATAATTATTTATGGATGCTTATGGCTGCACTCTGCCTTGCAGTGACAATTGCTATGCGAGTGATGAACCAAAGAAGCGAGCTAGTGAAAAGCTAATATACCTCGTTGAAAATCCTTAGTATTATTTTATAAAACTAGTAGCAATTTTAGCCGACATCAAGCTAAGCGGAATGCTTGGTCCTGGATGAACGCTTCCTCCGCAGAAATATAAATTTTTAATGTTTCCGGAATAATTCGCATGGCGCAAAAAGGCTGCAAATTTATTGTTAGAAGCATTGCCATAAACGGCTCCATAAGCGCTTGAAGTGCGTGCCTCAATTACGCGGGGTTCAAATACAATTTCACATTCAATCATTGGCCGTATGTCGGTTTTGAGCATTCGGTTTATTTTTTTGATGATGTTTTCGCGTGTGGTTTCAATTAATTTATCCCAATCTTGACCTTGGTTGTTGGGCACATTTATCATCGTAAACCAATTTTCGCAACCCGGAGGCGCATCTTCGGGCACATGCTTACTCGAAATATTTACATAAATGGTAGGGTCGTCAGAAATTGTTTTTTTATCAAAAATAGTGGAGAATTCTTTTTCATAGCTGTCGCTAAAAAAGATGTTATGCAATTTTAGCTCTTTAAAATCATGTTTAATTCCCCAATAAAAAACCATGGCAGAGCTCGATTTTTCTTGACGAAGCGTGCGTTCCGGCTTTTTTGCAGAAGGCAATAATTTATGATAGGTGTTGTACACATCCATGTTGCTAATGACCACATCAAATTTTTCAACACCTGCATCGGTGCGCACGCCAACAGCTTTTCCATTTTCCACCACAATTTCTTTAACCGGACTATTAAATCGATACTCCACTCCAATGTCCTTTCCAAGTTTCACCAAAGAGTCTGTTATTGCAAACATACCGCCCACTGGAATAAAAGCCCCTAAATTAATTTCGAGGTGGGGAATAACATTTAGCGTAGCGGGTGCTTTAAACGGACTGGACCCATTATAGGTGGCATAGCGGTTAAAAATCTGAACTACTTTTTTATCTTTAAAAGCTTCAGCATTGGCTTGATTCATGGTTTTAAACGCCTGCAATTTTCCAAAGTTGGCAAGACCTTTTGCCACGCGTTGCGTGAAATAATTTTTCACTTTATGCAAGGAGTTGTGTAAAAAAACTTCTGCAGTTAATTTGTATTTGGTTTCTACATCTTTGAGATAGTCCAACACCTCTTTTTCGCTCACTGATGTTTTAGAAGCAATTTCTCGAGCAATTTTTTCCTTGCCATGATAACCATGAATCACTGTTCCATCTTCAAAAAAATATTGATAAACCGGATCGAGATGCACGTAATTGAAATATTTTTTTGGATTTTTTCCGCTCAACGTAAAAAGTTCATCAACATACTGCGGCATAGTAAAAACCGAGGGCCCCATATCAAATCGATATCCTTTAATCGTTTCTTGAGAAAGCTTCCCACCGGGAAAAGAATTACCTTCAAAAACGCTTACCTTATATCCTTTATTTGCCATTCGAATACTGGCACCAATCCCTGATATTCCGCATCCAATGATAGCACAGGTTTTTTTGCTTGTTGACATAGTTTTATGTGATTGAGTTTTCGGAGTGCAAATATAAATTTTTAAGAATGCTCCTTTTTATGAGAATAGTCATAAAAAAATGCCATTGCATTCATGGGGCAATGACATTTTAAGTGGATTGTTTTACAAAAACTAATTTACCTGTAAATCGCGTACATCACGATTGTGAAGACGGCCAAGGCGCATCAAATCAATTAAGGAGCCGGTTACAAATCGTAAAAAATAACGGCTGTATCGTGTATAAACCGCTTCACCGGTGAAAATCCGTGTTAAATACTTTACCATGTGGGGAGCAATAAATTTCCCGAATGGCGTATTTAAACGGTCCTGCCCAACACGAAATAAAGTAAACAATCGGCCACTGTACCAGGTATCTACCACGCGCTGCCAAACTTGCAATTCCCACTTCTGCTCTTTTTCGTATTTTTTTAATGCTGCTTCTGTAATGCCTTCTTCATTAATCGTTTTGGCTAATCGAAAAGCCCCTTTAAGCGCAAGAAATAGTCCCGTCGAAAATATTGGATCCAAAAATCCTCCTGCATCGCCTGTCAATACCCAGTTTTTTCCATAAAAACGATCTGAAATCAATTGGTAATTGCTGTATTTTACCACATTGGTTTCACGCTTAGCATTGGCAGTTAAGCGACATAAAGTATCGTCGGCTTTTAAATAATTGTCGTATTGTTCTTCTATTGTATTTCCGTATTCGGGCAAATGTTTAGGGTTAATAACTACTCCAACTGAAGTGCGATCAACCAATGGAATTCTCCAGCTCCAGCCTTTGTGCAAACGGTGTAAGTGAATGTTGCAAGGATCAATTTTTTCGGCGCCTGATAAATGTGCAAAAAGTGCAACGTCTTTGCGGGTTCCGGTTTTTACAGGTATGTCCAACAAGCGCGCAATGGTTCGTGTGCGTCCGGTGCAATCTACAATCCATTGCGGTTGCCCTTTAAAATAGTCACCACAAATTTGCATGGTTTCATCGGCAAGTTTGAGTTCATCATCATTACCGGTTTTTTCAATTTTGGCAATGTGTTCAAAAAAAGTAACGCCCTCGCTTTTTGCTTTATCAAAAATGGTTTTGTCGAATTTTAATCGGGGTACATTGTAAGCGTAGGGTGCAATTTTTCCTTGCCCTGCGCTAAATGGAGAGGTGGTTTCCTCATCTTTGCTTAACCAAACGGATGCGCCTGGTTTATAGGTGCTGTAGGATTTTACTTCATCTTCTACACCAAGTGCCTTCAACATTGGCACTACTGCGGGTACAAGCGATTCGCCAACAATAATTTCAGGTCGTTTTTCTAAATAAAATACAGCCACTTGATGCCCGGCACGTTTTAATAAAATGGCAAGGGCACATCCAGAGGGGCCACCGCCAATAATTGCGATCGTTTTTGATTTTTTGTTCATGTATATTGGAATCTAATTTTTCTAAACAACAATAAAAGGCGGATTTGGTTTTGGGGAATTAATTATTTTTCCGCCCATAGCTTCCACCAAGGAAGATATGGTTTTTTATGGTGCTCGAGGTGGTAGCCAAAAAAATAACAGGAAATAAATCCCCATATGTGATTCTTTTTTTGGGAACGGGTTTTATGAATATTGTCAATAGTTTCGGGATGGTGATGTGGCTGAAAGGTACCAAAATAAAAAAGTTGTATGGTGCTCAATACCGGTGGCACTATCCAAAACAAAACCAAATTGGCCTTTGGAATACCCGTTAAATAATGAATTACATTAAATGCAATGGCCAATACTATAATTTGAACCCAAGAAATATAATGCAGTAAAAAATGCCAATACCAGCGAAAAAATCCACCTTCATAATAATCCGGATCCTTATCTGTTGCCACGGCTTGGTGATGCTTACGGTGCTCGGTTTTTACTTTTGTATAATTAAATGCAGCATACAAGGTAACACAAATTATTCCCACAACTTTATTCACCGTCTTATTGTTCGAAACAGTTCCATGAAAGGTATCGTGTGCGGTTATGAATAAGCCGGTGTACAAATGTGTGAGCCAAAGAACCCACACAATATTTATAGGATGCGTAAGGTCGGTAACATTGCGCAACACTAAAGTAAGGGAAACCGCCCATACAAGAAGTACACAAATCGCCATTAGCAAGCCTTTGGTGCCAAGGCTGACCTCTTGTCCGAAAATTCGTTCTTTTTTAGCTTCCAAATTGGTAAAAAATTCAGTGATGTTTATTGCGCAAAAGTAAAAGAAATTTACTGAACTGAATTGTATGACTTCTAATCACCTCAAATTTGGGAGAACTTTTTTTAATATTTCTTACTCTTCAACTCGATTAAGAATTAAAGTAGGCTTGCTCAAATCGCTTATCATTCTTCAACTTTATAACATATCGGTTTCATAAAGCTTGAAATATTTAGTAAATTTGTATAAAGCTGCTTTATAGTAGTAAATTAATCTGTTGAATGCATGCAAAGAACTGTCATTAAAGGAACAGGGAGTTTTATGCCTCCTATTGTTAAAACAAACCGTGATTTTACTGTGCACGATTTTTTTAGTGAGGATAAAAAGCGCATTGAAGCCAATCCAAGTATAGTTGTCGAAAAATTTAGGGCCATTACCGGTATCGAAGAGCGCAGGTATGTGCCTACAGAAATGAATGCTTCAGATATTGGGACCCTTGCTGCCAAAGAAGCTATAAAGGAGAGTGAAATAGATGTGGAAACGCTGGATCAAATTATTGTAGCGCATAACTTTGGCAATGTGGTGAAACATACTTTTCAAACCGATGTATTGCCGGCACTTGCTTCCCGTATTAAACACAATTTAGGAATTCATAATCCACGCTGTGTTGCCTACGATATTTTATTCGGTTGCCCCGGATGGATTCAAGGAGTGATTCAGGCGGATTCTTTTTTTAAGGCCAAAATTGCGAAGAAATGTTTGGTGATAGGCACCGAAACTCTAAGCCGTGTGCTGGATGTTTATGACCGTGACAGTATGATTTTTTCAGATGGGGCCGGTGCATGTGTGCTTGAATTTGAAAACGTTGAAAACACAGGAAGTGGAGTGCTTAGCCATTGCACCCTTTCGCATTGTATGGATGAAGCGTATTACTTGTACTTAGGCGAATCTAATTTTCCGGATTCTGATCCACGCATGCGCTACATAAAAATGAAAGGCCGAAAAATATATGAGTATGCGCTTAAAAATGTGCCGCAAGCCATGAAGGAATGCCTCTACATTGCCGGATTGGGGATTCAAGATATCAGCAAAATATTTATTCATCAGGCCAACGAAAAATTGGACGAAGCAATCATTAAAGCGTTTTATAAACTTTATGGAATTCAAAATGTCCCCGATAAGGTAATGCCCATGAACATTCATAAATTGGGTAATAGTTCGGTGGCAACCGTTCCCACTTTATACGATATGGTGCGAAAGGGGAAAATTGAGGGATATGCTGTAAAAACTGGTGATGTAGTCTTATTCGCTTCTGTTGGTGCCGGCATGAACATTAACGCAATAGCTTACCGTATTTGAGCGCTCAGTGCAGCTAGCTTTTGACAAATCAAGAAAATTGAATCTCTTGCAAAACAAGTAACCTTAAACTTATTCAAACATGAAACATGAAACTTTCCTTTAACAACTAGCATGACAAAATCCAATTACGATCAAATGTTCGCCATCATCGAACAAGTATTTTCAACACGTAATGATCCTAATCAAATTCAGGTTAGTCCACAGCAACTAAAAAAATTGCAAGCCATACATCCCGCCACCTTAACCGAACTTTCTAACGAAAACGGGCCTTTGATTTGGATTCTGGTAATCCCTACCACAAGTAAAATCATGCTCGAATTTTTGGAAGGAACAATAAGTGAAAAGAAAATGCTAGATAAAACAAAGGTGGGTGCATCCTACGATTGCATTTATTTGTGTTCTGCTACCACGCTTCCGCAGATGAGAGGCAAAGGAGAAAGTAAAAAACTGGCTATTCAATCAATAAAGGAAATCTGCAAAAGCCATCCCATCAAAACCTTATTTGTTTGGCCATTTACAAAAGCAGGACTTGGTTTAGCAAAAGCCATTGCAAATGAATGTAAACTGAAATTGGAAGTTTTGCAAGAGAAAGAAAAATCCTAATCAATTTTGCTTAGCAACAATTAGTTAAAAAATCCGCCCAATCCTCCGAATCAGCGTCATCCGCATTCGAATGTACAATTCACTTTTTTCCAATAGTATGATTCGAAAAAAGAAATTCAAAAATTATTTTTCGCTTCCTGTCCAATTTTAAAATCTCATTCGTTCTGATGGTATATAAACCAATTAATTTATGAAATCATGTCCACAGAAACAAAAACAAGGTCAACAACAGAAGTAGCTAACAGATTATTGGAATTGTGCCGCAAAGGGCAATTTAAAGAAGCGCAAGAAGAATTGTTTGCAGATAATGTCACCAGCACTGAACCCGCTTATTCACCGCTTCCTTCTGCTACCGGTAAAACCGCAGTACTGCAAAAAGGAGCCAATTTTGCAGCCATGATTGAGGCCCATCACAGCAGTTCATTTTCAGAACCTAACATAGGCGGATCGTATTTCAGTTTTGCCATGATGCTTGATGCAACCTTTAAAGGCAAGGGAAGAATGAAGCTCGAAGAAATATGTTTGTTTCAAGTAAGCAATGGTCAAATTGTTTCGGAACAATTCTTCTTTTAATTTGTAAATTGGCATCTCAAATTTAATTCATTTAAAAATTATAAACCCTGCAATTGAAGGTATTGAATCCTTCAAGCAAAAAAAACAAAAATATGACAGCACAAGACAATTCACTCAATTGGTTCGAAATTTCGGTAGCTGATATTAACCGCGCTGCAAAATTTTATGAAACCGTATTTGCGATTAAAATGGAACGAATGGAAATGATGGGTATGAAAATGGCCATGTTTCCCGGCGAAAACGGAAATGGGAAAGCTTCCGGCGGACTTTGTGAAAGCACCATGCACAAGCCCAGTATGGATGGCGCCAAAATTTATTTAAATGCGAACCCTGATATGGCTCCGGCGCTTGCAAGAATAGAAGCAGCAGGAGGAAAGGTAGTGATGCCCAAAACTAAAATTAGTGAGGATATAGGGTTTATGGCCTTCTTCATCGATTCGGAAGGTAACAATGTGGGCATGCACTCCATTAAATAAATTAAAATTATGAAAGATTTTTTATTAGTGTTCCGAAATGAGGAACGTAAAGCGCAAAGTCAACCATCGCCCGAACAAATTCAAGCCATGATGAAGCCCTGGCAAGATTGGATTGGAAGCATTGCGGCGCAAAATAAATTAGTAAGCGCCGGTAATCGATTGGAGGGTGATGGTCGGGTTATCAAATCCACTAACGTAATAACCAACGGTCCTTATGTTGAGATTAAAGAGGCGATTGGCGGTTATACCATCGTTAAAGCTGCTTCTCTCGACGAGGCAGTTGAGCTTTCAAAATCCTGCCCCATTTTGCAGATGGGCGGAAATGTTGAGGTGCGGGCAATAGTGCCCATGGATTAAGTTGTGATAATTTAAAACGTCCCTGTAAAAGCAGGGACGTTTTTTCAATGAATAAAGAAGAGATTGTACCACATTTATTTCGCACCGAGTATAGTAAAATTGTGGCTGTGCTTACAAAATTATTTGGCCTCGAACACATCCAAATTGCCGAAGATATTGTGAGCGATACTTTTCTACTGGCTGCTGAAACTTGGGGTTTAAAAGGTTTACCCAAAAATCCTCAGGCTTGGCTTTATACGGTTTCCCGTAACAAAGCATTGGATGCCCTTCGCCGCTCTAAAGTTTTTTCTGAAAAAATTGAAGTAGAACTAAAGCTGAATAGCAGTGTGGAGACGAATTTTGATATTGATTGGTCGGGGAAAAATATGGAAGACAGTCAACTGCAAATGATGTTTGCCATTTGTCATCCGGCCATCACAACAGAAGCGCAAATAGGCCTATCATTAAACATTCTGTGTGGTTTTGGTGCCGACGAAATTGCAGATGCTTTCTTAAGCAATCGGGACACAATTTATAAACGTTTAGCTCGCGCCAAGGAACGTCTGAAAACTGAAAAAATAAAGCTTGAACTTCCTCCTCCAGCGGAAATTCAAGCTCGATTGGAAACTGTTTTAACGACTTTATATTTACTTTTCAGCGAAGGATATTATTCGAGTTCTCAAAATACAACGCTACGAAAAGACCTTTGTATAGAGGCCATGCGACTGAATGTGATGCTAACCGAAAATGAACTAACCAATACGCCACAAGCAAACGCACTATTGGCATTGATGTGTTTTCATGCCTCACGCTTTGAAGCACGCACCAATAGGGAAGGGGAGTTTGTATTGTATGAGGAGCAAGATGAAAATTTATGGAATCAAGAACTGATAGCAAAGGGTAAACAATATTTAAATAGCGCTTCTACCGGCGTTAAATTGAGTCGCTATCACCTCGAAGCCGCAATAGCCTATTGGCATACTCACAAAAAGGACAGTCCCGAAAAATGGGAAAATATTTTACAACTTTACAACCGCCTGCTGCAAATCGAATATTCGCCCATTGCTGCACTAAACCGAACGTATGCTTTATCTAAGGCAAACGGAAAGAAAGAAGCGATTATTGAAGCCGAAAAATTAGATTTAAAAAGCAACCACCTTTATTATTCTTTGCTTGGAAATCTATATTCGGAAGTAGATAATAAGAAAGCAATTGCGCAGTTTAAACAAGCTTTGTTCCTAGCAAAGACTTCTGCTGAGAAAAAAATAATTCAAGCTAGCCTCCACAAATTGGAGGCGATTGGTTAAGCCACAATCAATTCACCAATAAATCCTTAGTTCAAATTAAATCAAATTGCTACATTTGCAGCCCCAAAAAAGTAGCAATTAGCAGCAAAACAAGGCTTTTTTAGTCTTGGTACAGCATTTAAAATGAATAATAAGTCGTGCAAAAGTTTGAATTGAAATGAGTTCTGAAATTATTATCAAAATTGAAGGGCTCAGCAAAACACATAAGGGAGCAAGCGAAGAAGCAATTAAAAATATTTCATTGAGCATACATCGCAATGAAGTTTTTGGATTGCTCGGACCCAATGGTGCCGGAAAAACTACTACCATTTCTATTTTGTGTGGTTTATATGATGCCAGCAAAGGAACTGTTTTAATTGACAATCTTGATCACAAGCATCACCGCGAAGAAATTAAAAAAATTATAGGTGTTGTGCCACAGGATATAGCCTTGTATCCCAGCTTAACCGCAAAAGAAAATTTGCGTTTTTTTGGAAATATGTATGGCATCTCCGGCAAGATTTTAGAAGAGCGAATGAATGCTTTTCTTGAGCATTTTGAATTGGCCGAGCATGCCAATAAACGCATTCTAAAAATGTCGGGCGGCATGAAAAGAAGAGTAAATTTAATTGCTGGAATTCTACACCAACCCAAAATACTTTTCTTGGACGAGCCTACTGTTGGGATTGACGTGCATTCCAGAAGCTTGATTATTGATCATTTAAAAAAAATAAATCAGTCGGGAACAACCATTATTTACACCTCGCACCACATGGAAGAAGCAGAAAATTTTTGTTCTGTAGTGGCTATTATCGACCATGGTAAAATTATCGCCCAGGGTTCACCTAAAGAGTTAGTTGCCAGCAATCCAAAGTTTCGAAAAATGGAGGATGTGTTTTTGAATTTAACAGATGTGCCTCACTCGTATTAAGGTATGAAAAGATTATTAGCCAGCATAACCAAAGAGTTTTTAATCCTAATCCGCGATAGAGCAGGATTAGGGATTCTCTTTCTTATGCCTATGATTTTGGTTTTTATCATGACCTTTATTCAGGATGCTGCCTTAAAATCAATCAATGAATCAGGCGTTCCTATTTTGTTTGTGGACGAAGACAAAGACACATTAGGTTCCTACCTCGAAAATGGGATTGCGCAAACAGAGTTTTTTAAACTCGAAAAAAATATTGATGGAATAGCTGCAACTTCTGAAACAGCTCAAAAGGCTGTAGCTGAAGGAAAATTTATGATGGGAATAATAATTCCAAAAGGGGCCACCAAAGCATTGCGCAGTAATGTAAAGGAAATGATAGCATCCGCTTTGGCTGATTCAAGTGCACCCATGCCTGCAGCTAATTCTATGCAAATTCAAGATTCGCTTAACATTATTATTTTTATTGATCCTGTTACAAAAAAATCCTTTATCAGTAGCATTACTGCCTCCTTGCGGGAATTTATTTCAAAAGTAAAATCGCAAATTATTTTCAAAACATTTAAAGAAGAAATTGCTGAATTTATGCCAGTAAATTCCGCAAACACTTTTAATGATAAAGAAGTGCTTGGCTACAAAGAAGTGTATGCGCGCAAAGCAGAGAATAAAATATTCCCCAATTCGGTGCAACACAATGTACCTGCATGGATTGTTTTTGCCATGTTTTTTATTGTGATTCCTTTGTCAGGAAGTATCATCATGGAGCGTGGCGAAGGCGCATCGATTCGACTAAAAACGCTTCCTGGAAATTACATCACTTTTTTGGCCGGAAAGATAATTATCTACTTGGCTGTTTGTTTAATTCAGTTTTTACTGATGCTTAGTGTAGGACTCTATATTTTACCGATGCTGGGATTACCGGTTTTGCAAATGGGGTCAAGTCCAATTTCAATTCTTATTATAACTTTAAGTAGCGCGCTTGCCGCTATTGGATTTGGTGTAATGGTAGGCACCATTGCAACTACCCACCAACAAGCATCCATTTCGGGATCTGTTTCCGTTTTAATATTAGCAGCAATTGGAGGAATCTGGGTTCCTGTTGCGTTAATGCCGGATGTAATGAAAACAGTAAGCATGGTCTCTCCTTTAAATTGGGGACTCAGTGCTTTTCACGAAATATTTTTGCGCAATGGACATTTGCTGAGTATAATAAATAATGTAATTCGTTTATTGGTGTTTTTTGGCTTAACCATGTGGGTAGCTTATGCAGTTGATAAACACCGAAGGAATTAAAAATGAATATCCATCCCAACATAGAAACAATTTGTAAGGAGCTTTGCAGCTTCATTTCCACTCACATTTTGGCCGAAGGCATTGCTTTGGATAAGCATACACCACTTAGCAGCGTCGGCATTGATTCTTTTTCACTCATTGAAATTGTATTATTTATTGAACGTCAATACGGTATTGTTTTAGCGGATGATTCTTTGATTCCTGAAAATTTAAAAAGCGTCGAAACCATCGCCAACTGCACAATACAACAGTTAAAAGCATAAGTAAAATGCCTGCAACCCTCGCGCAAAAATCACCACTTAGCGGTGCCGATTATTTTCAATTGGTGCTCGATCAGCATATCCGCAAGCACGGTATGGTTGGAAATGTTTCGCGGGTAGTGATTGAATTGGATGGCAAATTGGAGCTGGCTCAGTTGAGGCAACGATTGAATACGCTTGTAATTTTTAATTGGATGAAGGAATTGCGCCTGAAACGTGCTAACCTTTGGAAAATTCCATACTGGCAAAGAACTCCCACCGAAAAAGATTTCCCTATCACCGAACATTTTGAAGCTGTTGAAATTCCTATCGAAGTCTTAAATCGCGACATCTGCGCACAAAGTGGAACCTTATTTCACATCGATTTAATTCAACGGGTAAATGGAAATTCAACTTTTGTTTTTTCGGTACACCACTCTCTTATGGACAGTAAAGGGGTACAGCTATTAATGAAGATGCTGGGTGACGATGCAATTCCGGAGCAGGTAGAGAGCTATTTTCCTGATGAAATACCCTCCAAAAAATCACTTATTTTTAAGTTGAAAAAATCCTTCGAAGCCAAGCATTTTATCGAGGAGTTTGATTTTAAAAATATGGCAACGCTCCTGGAAGCTACACCTAAAGCAGTTCTCCGCTCGCGTTTCGATACTATACAATTTACACAAGCCGAAAGCAAAATAATTAATGACAACAGCCGTTTAAATGGCTCTCGATTTGGTAATAGTGCTTATTACTTGGCGTGTATCACTAGGGGATTAAATCATCTGCTGGAAAAGCGAGGAAAGGGAACCGGCGATTTTTGGGCCCCACTTCCGCAAAATCAACGTTTACGCGGATCTAAAGGACCCATATTTAGTAATCAACTTTCATTCATGTTTTTTCGCATTCCAAAAGCGAAGCTGCATTCACTTCCCGAAACCATTGAGGACATTAGTAAGCAAATGGTGCATCAGGTGCGCATTGGGTTTCCTCAAGCTTACTCTACCATGATGGAACTTTTTAGAAGAGTACCCTTGTTCATTTATTCTTTCTTAATTAAAAATTCATCTAAAGGCGCCACAGCCAGCTTTTCTTTTTCGGATGTGGGTGAGGCTTGGGGAGATTCTAAAACATTTTTAGGCTTGCCCATACTTGATGTTTCTCACATTCCTGCAAATCCTTATATACCCGGTTTTACGGTGGTTTTTAGCCAGTTTAACGGAGCATTAAAAGTGATTGTGGCACACATTGAAGAAACAATAGGCGACAACGAAATGGAAGTTTTTGAGCAATACTTAAGAAGAGATTTGCTGCAATCTCAGCAATGATTAACGCTGAAGAGAAACTGCTTGTGATTTTTTGATAAAATACTTCTTCTACGAATTACCCTCCACACCACTTCAATTATCCCTTTCTTGAATTCCTTATCTTTGGCACAATTGCTTTATTTATGCATAAGGAAATTTTTTGTGATGTATTAGTTGTAGGTGGCGGTGCAGCCGGTGTGGCTGCTGCAGTTGGCGCTGCCAATGAAGGAGCAAAAGTAATACTTGCCGAGCACAATTCTTTTTTAGGTGGTAAAGGGAGTGCTGCCATTGTGGGCACTGTTTGCGGTTTATACTTGCGCAAAAAATCAGAACACACTCAATTTGTATGTGATGGTTTCGCAAAAGAATTTGCAACTGCTCTTCAAATTGCAAGTACGTCTATTCCTCAATCCAATTCGGAAGGCTTGCATTACTTGCCTTACCAGCCATTCATGTTCAAAACGGTTTGTGATGATTTTCTCCAAAAGTCCGCTGTAGAGGTTTATTTGCACACTACTATTTCGTCCTGTGTTAAAACGAGCAATAGTATCCAATCCATTTCAGCTATAGCTTTCGATCATCAAGTAGTTTTTAAACCAAAAACAATTGTGGATTGCTCAGGTGAGGCAATTGTTTCGCAACTTTCATCCTTGTCGATTGTTGACGATGAAACATTTCAGGCTGCCGCACAAGTGTTGACACTGCATCATGTAGCTGCCGATAAGGAAGCTAATCTAAGCCTTTTGTTATTGCGTGAAATAACCAAAGCTGTCGATTCAGGCCAACTGCCAAAAGAACTTAGTCGAACTTCTATTGTTCCGGGTTCGCTGCATCAAAATAAATTAATGCTAAAAATTGCATTGCCGTTTTTAATCACACATCAACTTAATGCTGTGTCGCAAGTTGAAACGGAAGCGCGCAAACTTGTGGTACTGTTTTTTAATTTTTTGAAGAGCAATATCTCAGCATTTAATGCAGCACAATTAGGCGAAGTAGCAGTGGAAGCAGGCATACGAACCGGAAGAAGGCCTATTGGAAAATATCAATTAACAGAAGACGATGTTTTGACATGTCGGAAGTTTGCTACCGGTATTGCCAATGGGGCATGGCCAATTGAATTTTGGGAGCCGGGCAAAAAAGTGAAAATGAGTTATTTTAAAGAAGCTGATTATTATCAAATTCCAGCGGATAGCCTGATATCAGGCGAAGTGAATAATTTGTTTTTTGCCGGAAGAAATATTTCGGCAGATAAGCAAGCCATCGCCAGTGCACGTGTAATTGGCACCTGCCTTCAAAGCGGATATGCAGCAGGAGTGCTGGCGGGTGGACAAGTTAAGGGAAGCAAGCAAATGGATCTTATTTCTCAGATTCGAAACAAGCAAATTACATAGCTCTTTTATACCTTTGCACCTGCATTTGTGGGTTTAAGAAAACTGACTTCATGCGAAGATTACTGTTGTGATTAGGCCATCTAAAAATATTTTATTACGAGCGAATGAACGTTTATAAGTTGCTTGAGACTGCCGCGTTAAAATGGCCCTCCAATTATGCCATTCATGAGGATAATTTTTCAATTACTTTTTCCGAATTATGGAATCAGACTGAAGTTTTAAGAAAACAATTAATCCTTGCGGGAATTGGTAAGGGGCATGGAGTAGGAGTGATGGCGCACAACAGTACAAATTTTATTAGCGCTTTATTTGCAGTGGTTGGATGCGATGCCATAGCGATGCCAATTTCTCATCAACTAAAAAGTGCTGAAATTGATGATATTGTTGAAAATGCGGGTTTGCATGCAATTATTGACGACTATAGTGGTGTGAATCCGCTTCCGCAATATCAACAAATATTTACAACTCCATCGGGTGATTTGCGTTTTGGATGGACCAAAAAGGATGCATCAAAAGCAATAGCGGCGCATGTTCCGGATGCAGCATTTATTCGTTTTACTTCTGGTACAACCGGTAAATCTAAAGGCGTGATTGTTTCACACAAATCAACCCTCGAACGCATTGAAGCAGCAAACAAAGCACTTCTGTTAGGGCCTGGCGATACGGTAATTTGGGTGCTTCCAATGGCCTATCATTTTTTGGTATCCATTGTATTGTATTTGAGATTTGGTGCAGCAATAGCTATTTGCAAAGACTTTTTGGCCGATACTATAATAGAGTATACTCAACGTTTTAATGGTACATTATTGTATGCATCACCCATGCATATACGCCTTTTAGCGAGCGATAAAAGTATACGTCAATTGACTTCATTAAAACGCGTTATTTCCACCTCTACAGCCATTAGTCTTCAATTTTGTGAAGCATTTAAGACTCGCTACAATAAAGAGGTGAGCCAAGCTTATGGTATTATCGAAATTGGTTTGCCCATCGTTAATATCACAAAATCTGCCCAAAATCCGGATGCAGTTGGTAATGCACTGCCTGATTATCAAGTTGAGATGCTTGATGAAAATTTTGAACCTCTTCCCCCGGAAACGGTTGGAAAACTTGCTATTAAAGGCCCCGGCATGTTTGATGCTTATTTAAATCCACCTCAACTGCGGAGTGAAATTCTTAAAAAGGGTTGGTTCCTTACCGGTGATTTGGCTATTAAAAACCGAGACGGGCTCATTACGGTTTGTGGTCGGGAAAAGTCTATGATAAATGTTTCCGGAAATAAAGTTTTTCCTGAGGAAGTGGAACAGGTGCTTAAAACTCACGCTGCTATTGTTGATTGTAAAGTTAGTGGTGTGATGCATCCATTGATGGGTGAAATTGTACATGCTAAAATACTATTGAAAGAAGGAGCAAAAGTGGAGCAAGAAGCGATTCTGGATTTTTGTCGAAAACAATTGTCATCCTTCAAAGTGCCTCAAAGTATAGCGTTCGTGGACCAATTGGACATGACCGGAAGCGGTAAAGTAAAACGAACTTAAAAAAAGAAAGCCCTGTTTCCAGAGCTTTCTTTTTTTTAATTTTTACTTTGATGTGATTCGAACTTTATACGGTTTTCAATAAAATCCTCAATTTGATTTACGTCTAATTTTTTGGCTATGATTTTTTTATCCTTATCCAAAATGAAAATTTGTGGGGTTGAACTGATGTCAAAATCATGACGGAAATTGTTATGCAAATAAGGATCTCCCACATTTATCCAATGCAAATTCTTTTCTCTAATGAATTTCTTCCATTTATCGACTTCCACCTCTGTACAAACTGCATAAACTTCTAATCCGATTGGTTTTAGTTTGTCATAGGTTTCGATCATTTTAGGCATTGATTTTTGGCAATGACTACAGTCTGGATCCCAAAAAAAGAGAACTGTATAGCGAGCGTTAAGGGCGTATAAGGAATGGAATTTACCGAGTGAATCTTCTAAATTCAATGGCATACATTGCTTTCCTATTAATATTGGTTTTAAAATTCTTGCTCTGTCTTGAATTTTGTAAAGTGCAGTACTGTCCATCCAAGTAGCTTGGTCGGCTGTGTAATATTTATCTACCATGTGCACAAAAACAGCGTCCATTCCCATTATTTTGGATGTTTCATAGGTGCTGGTAATGTAATACACAACAAACTTAAAAACCTCACGATTCAATTTAGATTTTTCAACTAACATATCTGCTTCCTTATTGATGGAATCAGGAATTTGCAAAACCAATTTTTCCATGTATTGTTCCAATTTACTTTGGAATATTGGGGTTCGAAGTAATCGGTCGTCTTTAAAATCAACACGGTCAAAAAAGTGTTTTTTGAAATAACGATAAGCAAAGGTAGAATCTAATGTTCCATTGGCAAGTTTAGGTGTTTCAGGAATTTCAGGCTCTTCGGTAGCGTTGAAAATACTTGCCAACATCGTATTTCCATGCTCCTTAATATAAGTTAACTTATAGTTTTTTACTTCGTTGTCGATTTTCGTGATACGCTTCAAAATGGCATCAGCCGAATCTTTGGATGTAGCAGGATCCTGATACCTGTTGCGTAAAGGCTCAACATTTTTTTGTTCTCGAGTTATGAAAGAAAGGTACTTGTAAAAAAGTGCGTTGTCGTCCGAACCTTTAACCTTCATCGACTCAATAAAATCCACAGTATCCACTTCAAACGAAAAATCTTGATCCTTGTCGATTAATATTTCAAAGTACTTTTTACTGGGCAAAACAAATAGGTAAATTCCACCCGGTAAGGTTTTATTCTTTTTGAAGAATCCTTTTCCATTTTCATCTACTATGCAACTGTCTTGTATGTATTGCTTGTCGCCAAAATGATTGCCCAGCATGCATTTGCCTCCTTTTAATCCTTTTACCTGAAAGGAAATGGAGTAATTTTCAGTAGCTGCCGAAGCGTTGAAAAATATCCCAACGCACATTAAAAAGAATAGCTGTTTGGTAAAATTGTGTAACATAAATAAGTCTTGGTTATTGGATAATAAAAATCTACGTAAAGTAAGTTAAAAATCTTGTAAGCCTACAAATATACTCAGCTTTATGAAATTGCTTTTATAGATTTTTAACAGCCATAAGACAACTGTTAAATTCACCGAAATTAAGGAAGGAAAGTTGACCCATTTTTCGGAGCAACTAGTTGTTTTCGTCTTATTTTTATTCCTTTGCAATATTAGCTTAAAATTGATGCAATTAAAAAAGTGTTTTATCCTTTCTCTTGTTCTGCTCCAATTTACTTCTTGCCGCTTGAAGGATAAGAAGGATGAAGCATCTAAATTGGTATTTCGCTACAACGAGTCTGAACAAATTAACTCACTTGATCCTGCGTTTGCCAATAGCAGAGCCAATTGTTGGGTGGTGAATCAACTGTATAATGGCTTAGTTAAAGTAAACGAAAAATTGGCAGTTGTGCCCAGCATAGCGAAGTCATGGAAGATATCGCCCGATGGACTGGAATATACTTTTGTATTAAGAAACGATGTGTATTTTCATGACGATGTTTTATTTCTAAACAATAAAGGTAGAAAAGTACGTGCTTCGGATTTTGTAAATAGTTTTAAACGAATTCTCAATAAAAATACGGCTTCTCCCGGTGCCTGGATTTTTGATTGTATTGATCATTCTGTAAAAAGTAATTTTAAAGGTTTTATGGATGTGAATGATAGCACCTTAAAAATTTATTTAAGGCATCCTTTTCCACCTTTTTTAAAAACATTAACCATGCAGTATGCTGCTGTTGTCCCAATTGAAATTGTTGAATATTATGGTTCTGCTTTCGGGAATCACCCCATTGGAACCGGACCTTTTCAATTAAAATCGTGGGAAGTTGGAAAGCGATTATTGCTAGCAAGAAATGCGAATTATTTTGAAACCGAAGCGGGTAAAACGCTTCCTTATTTAGATGCTGTTTCCATTTCTTTTATAAAAGACAAGCAAACTGAATATCTTGAATTTATGAAAGGTAATTTAGATTTTATATCCGGTTTAGAAGCCCAATATTTAAGAGATGTTGTAAATACGGATGGCTCCTTATCTAAGAAATGCAAAGGCAAGATAAATTTCAATACCTGCCCTGCACTTAAAAAGCAGTATTTGTGTTTTAGGTTTGGTACGAATGAACAGAGATTTGCAAGCAATCCTTTTAGCAACAAGCTCCTTCGTAAGGCAATTAATTATGGTATTGATAAACGAAAACTACTTGTTAATTTGCACAATAATATTGGCATGGCTGGTAATAAAGGGCTCTTACCAATCGGGTTTGCGGAGTACGATACTTCCCGGCAAGTGGGATATCCTTACAATCCGGAGATGGCTGTCGATTTACTGGAACGTGCAGGTTATTCTGAAAAAAATCCCTGCCCAACCCTTACGCTTAATTCCACGCGAGAATATAGCGATTGGTGCGAAGGCATAAAAAATGATTTGATAAAAATTGGAATAAATCTTCAGCTAAATTACCTTGAGACGGATATTTATCCGGAAATGCTTAGACAATCAGCTTTCACTTTTTACAGTAACAATTGGCAGGCTGATTATCCTGATGCTGAAAATTGTTTGAAATTGTTTTATTCTAAAAATAATTCTCCCATGGGTGAGAATGTAGCTTATTATTCAAACCCTAATTTTGATAGATTATATGAGCAATCAATGGAAGAACTGAATCCTGAAAAGCGTAAAAAAATATTAATGGAGATGAATCAAATCCTTATCGAAGATGCTGCTCTGGCTCCATTGTATGATGAAGCGACAGTTTATTTTTTTCAAAATACAATATCCGGTTTAAGCGCTAACCCTATGAATTTGCTTAATTTACAAACAGTAAAAAAGGCAGTATCGAAGTGATAAAGGAATCATTTAATTTTAATGTAACAACTTACCGGAAAGTGATCGCTTAAATCGACCTTGGAGGTTTGAAAATTATACGATTTCAAATCTCCTGAATGCATAATATAATCAATACGCAGGGGAGGTAAGTTGCCATTATAGGTTGGTCCAAAACCGCTTCCCGATTCTATAAAGGCATCTTTCAGCTTGTATGAAATGGTGCGATAAGCATACGAAAAAGGAGAGTCATTAAAGTCGCCACAAACAATTACCGAATGTGGTGAACGGGCAATGCTGGCAGCCACCGAATCTGCCTGAGAAGCACGTTGAACAAAAGCGCGCTTAAGTCGGGTAAGAATCATTTTTGAGGCATTCATTTCTTCGGCATCAAATTCTACATCTTCACTTTTTTTCAATTCATCCAATACCTTATACTCTTTCTTTTTAAAATGCAAAGACTGTAAATGCATATTATAAACCCGCACAATTTTACTGTCAATTTTTAAATCAGTATAAATGCACAAGTTATTCGACTTCTTATGAAAGGCAACTTTTTGCATAGCAGTAATTGGAAACTTGCTGTAGGTTGCAATTCCCCAATGATCGTGTTTATGCATTGTAGCAGTGTACACAATATGGGCATAAGGCAAATTCAATATTCTTTTTAACGAATCTTGGTGCATGAAAGAGTTACCATCATCAGAAAAAAATTCTTGAAAATTAATTACATCGGGATTTTCTTGGCGGATAAATTCGAGTATTTTGCTCCGTGTCTCGGTATTGTGTTTCCAGTTATATAAATCAAAAACGCGCACATTAAAACTCATTACTTTAATGTAAGAATCACTTTCTACAACCTGCTCATTCATGCGTGTATTCGCATATTGGAATAACTTGCCCAAATTGTTCCAGCCAATTAGTATACTGATAGTGGAGAGTAAAAATAATTTGCGAAATTGTATCAACCAAAATATAATAAACGATACATTAACGATAATTAAATAGGGATACAAAAGCGGAAAAAATGCAAGTGGCCAAAATTTTTGGGGGCTCACAAATGCACCTAAATAGGAGCAGAGTAACATGGTTACAAATACAATGTTAAGCAGTAAAAATAAGGTATGGAACCGTCCGAGATTTTTCAATTTAATTCTTATTCAATAAAACTTTACAAAGTCAGTGCTTTTAATTTCAGTGTTTTCCTGTCTCAGGGTTATCAGATTAGTAAATAAATCAGGATGATTTTCCACCCCCAACCCCCGTCAGCGTGGGATAATGAGTCCCATAAAATCCGCGTTGATAAATAGTTCGCCCGGAAACTCAACAACCCACTACTTCACTAATTCATAAATCCACTAACTCACTAACTCTAACTCACTAACACAAATAACTCAATAACTCAATAATCCATTAACTCAATAACTCAATAATCCATTAACTCAATAATCCATTAACTCATTAACCCAACAACTCAATAACCCAATAACTCAATAACCCAACAACCCAAATCTTCACTCCTTACTCATCTTAAACAATTCCTCCTTCTCTTGTTTGCTTAAGCTTTCATAACCTGATTTCGAAATTTTATCCAATATTCGGTCTATTTGTTCTTGTTTGGATTTTTTTTGCGCATTGTAGGCTTGATCATCACGCGTTACGCGATGTGCGACTTTCATTTTACTTTTTGGTTTTGATTTAAAAAAGCTTGAAATTTTTTGAAATAAATTACTCCAGCTACTTGAAAAATCACGCCCTTTTTTTAATTGAACCATTGCAAAATAGCCGTATAATGCGCCACCCAAATGGGCAATGTGTCCACCGGGGTTGCCTTTATCAATACTCACTAAATCCAGCACTACCAAAAAAAGAGCAATAAATTTTAAGCGAACTGGTCCAAATAACATAAGGTTTACACTAAAATTTGGAAGGTAAGTGGCAACGGCTACAAATATTGCCAAAACGGAAGCAGATGCGCCAAGTGCAATCGAATGTGGCGCAATGGATTTAAAAGCCGGAAACAGGTTGAAAACAACAATGTATAAAAGAGCACCGGCAATTCCGCCTAAAAAATAAGTAGCCGAAAACCTACGCTCGCCCAAGTATTCAATAAAAAGCTGCCCTCCAAAATAAAGCATAATCATATTCGAAAGAATATGAAAAAAGCCTTCGTGTAAAAACATATACGTAAAAAGTGTCCATGGCCTGTGAAAAAGCAATTGAGTCCAATCTGCCGGAACTGCCAACCAATTCAACAATTGAATCTGGTTTTCAGGAGCAATACGGAATAAAAAAAAGATAAGATTTACAAGATTTACAAAAATAAAAACAGCACAATTTATAAGGATAAACCGTGTAACCACGCTGCCATTTTTAAACGCATTTTTAATGTCATCAAGAACTGAATTCTGCATAGATAATATTAAAATCTAAATTTTTTACGCCAATAAAGTATAAGCAATATCCCAAACAACATTCCACCCAAATGTGCAAAGTGCGCCACATTATCGCTGCTGTTGGAGATGCCACTATAGAGTTCTATTGCGCCATATAACATTACAAAATATTTCGCCTTCATAGGAATTGCGAAATACACATAAATAATGTTGTTGGGATAAGTCATGCCAAATGCCAAGAGTAAACCAAATACAGCTCCCGATGCACCAACCACAACCGGTGCATTCATAAAATCGGCACGATACTGTTGCATGAAGTCGAGCGATAATTGTTGTGCTCTTAAACTATCGCTTACCAATAAATCGTTGTATTGTTGCGCAAACACTTGAAAATTATGCTGTACATTATCTACCCCTAAATTAAATAAGGTGGGATCATCCAAAAATGATTTAAGCGCCACAGGATCAGGATGTGCAATATAAGTATCAATAGCCGTGAGCACCGGGTGCAATTGATAGTATACCACCAAATAATGCGTTAATGCTGCACCCAAGCCGGTGAAAATATAAAATGTAAGAAATCGCTTAGGTCCCCATACATTTTCCATACTGCTCCCAAACATCCACAGAGCAAACATGTTTAAAGCAATGTGTGTAAAACTACCATGCATAAACATATAGGTCACAAATTGCCAAGGACGAAATTTGTCGGCAGCAAAATAATGTAAGCCTAAAATATCGGTTAAGTCGATGTGAAAACGAGTATCAAACACAAACGTGGCTAAAAAAAATAGCCCGTTTATGATCAATAAATTTTTTACTACATCCGGCAGCAATTTAAAACTTGATGGTCGATATTGTTCGTAACTCATTCTTATTTGTTATGGTATTGCTCAGCCTTACGCAGTTGACAGCAACGATTAATTTAAATTATTTCTTAAATCTTTTTTCTAAATCTTCGAGAGAAAAAGTTATTAATGTTGGCTTTCCTGAAGGTGAGGAGTAAGGCTGTTTGCATGCAAATAACTCATCAATGATACTTTTCATTTCTTCGTTGCCCAATTGTTTTCCTGATTTCACAGCGGCATTGATCGCCATGGAACGTGCAAGGTTTTCGCTTTTTGTTAATTTTAATTCAGATTGATTTTTTTTAAACTCTTCCAAAATTCTCTCCAAACTATGTTTACTGTCAGTATCTTTCATAATTGGTGGAATGCCATGCACCACAAAAGTGTTTTTACCAAACGCTTCAATCGCAAAACCAAGTGCATTTAATTCCGCTAGTAATAAATGTACTAATGCAGTATCGGAGGCATTAAATTCAAGTGTTTCAGGAAATAATAATTGCTGCGAACTAGCACTTTGACGCTCCAGATTTTGAATAAATTTTTCGTACAAAATTCGCTCGTGTGCACTTTGTTGATCCACTATGATAAATCCTGTCTTAATATGTGACAAAATGTACTTACCATGCAATTGATACGTCAAACTTTTCGAAACTTCCGAAAAATCATTCTCCCATTTTGGATTAATGGTTTCTTGCTTGGGCACTGCATCCATTGAAACAGCTTGATGAACCGAAGCATACTCATGGCTTTCATAGAGCTTTTCCCAATTTTGCAAATTTGCTTTTTGAGTTAAACTGGGTCCACTGAAGGCTCGCGCATTATCGAGGCTAGTTTGACTTTTAAAAGGATTATAATCCGGATTAACTCTGATTTTTGGAGCTTCGATAATTCGGTCTTTTGGAGGTCCATCTAAGGAGATACTTGCTTCTTGCTCAAAATCAATGGTAGGCGATATGTTGTGTTGTCCTAAGGATTTTTTTACTGCTGAACGCAATATGGCATAAATAGCACGCTCATCCTCAAATTTTATTTCAGTCTTTGTGGGATGAATATTGATGTCGATTGATTTTGGATCAACGCTAAGAAATAAAAAATAACTCGGATGCGATTCTTTGGGAAGCAACTGCTCATAGGCATTTTGAATGGCATGATGCAAATAACCATTCTTTATGAAACGATTGTTCACAAAAAAATATTGCTCACCCCTAGTTTTTTTCGCAAACTCCGGCTTACCGATAAAACCGGTAATTTTTACTATAAAAGTTTCTTCCTCCACAGGAACCAAACGCTGATTATAATTGGCACCAAATACATTCACAATACGTTGCCGTAGATTACTTTTAGGCAGCTGAAATAAATCCGCACCATTGTGATGGATTGAAAATTCGATATCGGGATGTGCCAATGCTATTCGCTGAAACTCTTCAATAATATGAGAGGTTTCTACCGGGTTTGATTTTAAAAAATTTCGGCGCGCAGGTACATTAAAAAATAAATTCTTTATAGAAAAGGAGGTGCCAACAGGTGTGCTGCAGGATTCTTGAATTTGCAACTCACTGCCTTCAATTGAAATACGTGTTCCTATTTCATCCTCCGGTCGTCGTGTTTTAAGCTCCACTTGTGCAATCGCAGCAATAGAGGCCAAGGCCTCTCCGCGAAATCCTTTGGTGGTGATGGCAAATAAATCGGCTGCTTGTTGAATTTTAGAAGTAGCATGTCGCTCAAAACTCATACGGGCATCCGTTTCACTCATTCCCTTGCCATTGTCAATCACCTGAATCAACACTTTGCCCGCATCTTTCAGTATCAATTTTATGGAAGTACTTCCTGCATCTACCGCATTTTCAATCAACTCCTTCACAGCCGAAGCCGGCCGCTGTATTACCTCGCCCGCAGCAATTTGATTGGCCACAGAATCGGGCAAAAGGTGAATAATATCCGTCATTACAATATCGCGCGTTAATTAATCGTTCTCT
The DNA here is from genome assembly GCA_016721765.1 of Bacteroidota bacterium. Lineage (NCBI taxonomy): Bacteria > Pseudomonadati > Bacteroidota > Bacteroidota bacterium. The sequence continues at coordinate 680,415 of JADKHO010000004.1, read as the reverse complement.
ACAAAAATAACGGTTTTTACGAGAATTCAAGTGCAAGAAATGTAAGTCAATGATTTGCTGATACACAGCGAAGCTGCTCCTAACGATATAAACAATCAACACTACTATTGTTGAAAACAAAAGTTGACCTTAAAAAATCAGGCTTTCTTAATAAATAGCTTTAACCCTCAATTAAAATCTGCGTACAAATTACTGTGAAACGAAGTTTTAAATACCTCTTTTTTGTCTTTTCATTGCTGCTAGCCCAGTGGGTGTGGAGCAATGCGGTATTTATCGATGAGTTTAAAGTGACGCGCATGAAGGCAACGCTCGATTCATTGGCGCTCGACTACGACTTAGCCAATGTGGATTCTGCTTCCATCAAAAAATTTAACAAAAGAAAACATTCACGTAAGCATAAAAGAGAAAATTGGACCGACTCCGTTTACAAATCGCTTAGCCCGGAAGAACGCCTCGGACAATTGTTTATGGTGGCTGCATGGAGCAATAAAGATCAAAAGCACCGCGAAGAAATTGAAAAACTAATTTGCGATTACCACATTGGTGGAATTATGTTTATGCAAGGCGGCCCTTACCGGGAAGCAATGCTGTGCAACAATTATCAGGCATTGTCTAAAACACCTTTGCTCGTGAGTATGGATGCCGAATGGGGTTTGGCCATGCGCCTCGATAGTGTTGCAAAGTATCCTAAGCAAATGACGTTGGGTGCTATTCAAAATGATAGTTTAGTGTATCAAATGGGTGTACAAATTGCCCGTGAATGCAAGCGTATAGGAATTCAGGTAAATTTTGCACCGGTGGTGGATATCAACAGCAATCCTGATAATCCGGTTATTGGCTACCGCTCTTTTGGTGAAGATAAATTCAACGTCGCCCGAAAGGGAACAGTCTATATGAAAGGCATGCAGACTTTACATGTATTAAGCAATGCAAAACATTTTCCCGGGCACGGAGATACCGATGTGGATTCACACAAAGCACTTCCAGTGATTAATCATTCGCGCGAACGAATGGATTCCATTGAACTATATCCATTTAAAGAATTAATAAAAAATGGTTTGGCCAGCGTTATGGTGGCACACCTCAATATTCCAGCCTATGATACTACCAGAAACAGTGCATCCTCTCTTTCAAGAGCTGTTGTAACCGGTTTACTTAAGGATTCTTTAAAATTTAAAGGATTAGTGTTTACGGATGCCCTCAATATGAAAGGCGTGAGCAATTTTTATAAACCTGGGGTACTGGATGCAAAAGCGCTTATTGCCGGAAATGATATGTTGCTTTTTGCTGAAGATGTTCCAACTGCTATGCAAGAAATTAAGAATGCTATTGACAGTTGCGAAATAAGCTGGAGCGATGTTTATGCGCGGTGTTATCGTATTTTAAAAGCTAAGGAATGGGCGGGATTGAATCAGATAAAGCCCATTGAAACAAAAAATTTGGCTAACGATTTAAATTCAACAGCTTCCGAACTGCTTAACCGAAAATTATATGAAGCAGCGCTTACTGTACTTACCAATAAGGATTCTATTTTGCCCCTAAAACGTTTGGATACTTTGCGAATTGCTTCACTTAGCATGGGCGATCGTCAGTTAAATACCTTTCAAAAAACACTCGAAAATTATACCTCCATTACACATTTTAATGTGACGAACGATGCTCCAAAATTCTTGCGCGATTCAGTAATGAAAGAGTTGGCCAAATTTAATCTTGTGCTAGGTTGCATCAACAACACCAATGTTCGACCGAATAAAAATTTTGGTGTGAGCGATTTCACCATTAACTTTATCGACAGTGTGAAAGCACGCACAAAAGTAATCCTTACCGTGCTTGCAAATCCTATCTGCCTTAGCAAATTTAAGGATCCTTTGAAGTATGATGCCTTAATCATGGCTTATGAGGAAGTTGAATTTACGCAGCGATTAAGTGCTGAGCTTATTTTTGGCGGAGCAACATCTAAAGGTAAACTTGCCTTCACCATTCCCGGATTTTTTAAATCCGGAACGGGAATCGATCTAGGTGAACCCATTCGCTTTAAATATGTATTGCCCGAAGAACTCAACATTTCAGCTGTTGATTTAGCAAAAATTGATACCCTTGTTAATTCAGCTATAAAGCAGCATGCTACCCCGGGTTGCCAAATTTTTGTGGCAAAAGCCGGTAAGGTATTTTACAATAAATCATTCGGGAATACAACTTACGAAAACACTGTTCCCATTGATAATGCTTCAGTTTACGATATCGCTTCTGTTACCAAAGTGAGCGCTTCTGTTTTAGCATTAATGAAATTATACGAACAAGGTAAGCTCGATTTAGACTCGTCTTTAGTCTATTACCTCCCTGAGTTAAAGGGAACCAGCAAGGAAAAGCTAATTATTCGGGACATACTTACCCATCAAGCACGTTTAAAAGCCTGGATACCATTCTGGAAAAATACCATGGAAAAGGGAGATTGGAAACCCTCCTTATATAGCAGAATTCCCACTCCGCTTATATCTACTCAGGTTGCGGATAGTTTATATATTTTAAACTCCTTTGCAGATTCTATTTATTCCACCATTTCAAGCTCTGCCTTAGAAGCTCAAAAAAAATACCTCTACAGTGACTTGGGGTACTATTATTTGAAGAAAATTATTGAAAAACAGACGAAAGATTCGCTTCAAAATTATGTGGGTAAAATATACAGCCAGCTGGGTATGACAACAACCGGCTATTTACCACGAAAAAAAATGGATGTAAAGCGCATTGTCCCTACCGAATACGACCTTAACTTCCGAAAGCAATTGGTGCATGGCTATGTGCACGATCAGGGTGCAGCATTGCTTGGTGGAGTGGGGGGGCATGCCGGTTTATTTAGCGATGCCAACGATTTAGCTAAATTGATGCAGATGTATTTGAACAATGGGCTGTATGGTGGTGAACGTTATATACAAACTCAAACCATGCAAACCTTCACGAATTGTCAATACTGCGAAGAGGATAACCGAAGAGCAATTGGCTTTGATAAACCCGAACCCAATCCCTTAAAGGATGATCCTTGCTGTTCATGTGTTTCCTTGTTAAGTTTTGGGCATACCGGATTCACCGGTACAATGGTTTGGGTCGACCCCGCAAATCAATTGGTATTTGTTTTTCTTTCAAATCGGGTTTATCCGGATGCTGAAAATAAAAAATTGGTTCAATTGGGTATCCGCACCAAAGTGCAAGAATTAATCTACGACGCCTTGAAATAATTTTGGCTCGATTGCATTTAATATCAATTTATTTTCTCGATTTGCCTTATTCATGCTGATTTTGAGCCTATTCAGGGAATATTATTTTAAATATCCGACGAAGAATTGAAAATTCGCAATTAAGGGGTAACTTTGTCGAAAAATGGAATGCTACTTTCCTTTTTACATACTTTTAAGAGTGAAGCATGATTGCATTTTTTTAATTTTAATTTACACATTCAGCATTGAGAATTAAATGAAGAATAATTGGTGGAAAATTGTTGCGGTGCTTTTTATCTTTTATGCAATAATTGCCGGATTTTTATTGAAAGTTCCCGAACTAAATATTTTGCACGAAAGCATTCGAAACTTATACTTTCATGTTACCATGTGGTTTGGGATGATTATTATTTTACTGGTATCGCTCATTTACAGCATTAAATATTTATCAGGGTTCAATATTGAACACGATATTGTTGCTTCGGAAGCGGCCAATGTGGGTATCTTGTTTGGTCTTTTGGGTATTTCAACAGGTTCTGTTTGGGCTAATTTTACTTGGGGCGATTGGTGGGTAAACGATGCAAAGTTAAATGGTGCAGCTATTACACTGCTTTTTTATTTCGCATACGTCATTCTTCGCAATTCCTTGGATGAAGAGCATAAAAGAGCTAAGGTATCTGCTATTTATAACATTTTTGCCTACGTATTGTTAATTGTGTTCTTACTGATTCTTCCACGTATGACTGATTCACTTCATCCCGGAAATGGTGGAAATCCAGGCTTTGGGAAGTACGATTTGGACAGTAACATGCGCATTGTTTTTTATCCTGCTGTAATAGGTTGGACCTTACTAGGCGTTTGGCTGATGTCGCTCGGTGTAAGACTAAAAAAAATAGCCTTAAAAAGCAACGAATAATTCTCTTGAAAAGGGGTGTTTTAACAAATTAAATTAAGCTGTTGAATGAAAAAATTATTGCTCTTAAGTACATTATTAACAAATGCACTCATAAGTTTTGCTCAAGATCAAGCACCTGTGGAGATGGCTTCGGAATTACGCTCCTCCGGTAAAATATATGTAGTGGTGGCCGTGCTCGTTATCATATTTGCAGGCATTGTGGTTTACCTCACACGGCTAGATCGTAAAATCACCAAACTCGAAAAAGAAATTAAAAAATAATTCATGAAAAAAATACACATTGTTTTTATTGTGCTAATAGCCGTTGCAATTGCGGCAATTATGAGCACTGTGGCCGATTCTAGTACGTATTCCTCTTTCGCTGCTGCAGCTAAAAATCCTGATAGTGAATACCATGTTGTTGGTAAGTTAAATAAAGAAAAAGCTTTGGAATACAATCCGCAGGTGAATGCCAACCTCTTTGCTTTTTATATGAAGGATAATGAAGGAACAGAGTTAAAAGTTGTTTTTAATGGCACTAAGCCTCAAGATTTTGAGCGCTCCGAGCAAATTGTTATTACCGGCAAAGCGGATGGACAAGTTTTTCATGCCGATAAAATACTAATGAAATGTCCCTCAAAATATAACAACGGTCAAGTAGAACTCACCGCAAAATAATTAGATAACACTGCCAATTAAATTTACTAAGAGTTCATTAATTAAAGCTGCTGTCTCACATTTCGAATACATTACGCCCATTGAAATTACTAAGATTGACTGAGCAATTTTTAAAAGGATTATTAAAATTAAAGTATCCAAACATTATAACCAGAAAACAAGAACCTTAACAACCCAATAACCCAATAACTCAATAACCCAATAACTCAATAACTCAATAATTCAATAACCAATAACCCAATAGCTCAACAACTCAACAACTCAATAACCCAATAACCCAATAACCAAATAACTCAACAACTCAACAACTCAACAACTCAACAACTCAATAACTCAACAACTCAATATAAGTGCAAATACAATACATTGGAGAACACCTACTCCCTGGTCAACTTGGAAATTTTTTTGTAGTCCTTTCTTTCGCCGCATCCTTCCTCGCATTTATTTCTTATTATTTTGCATCCAAAGAAGCGCTGCTTGATAATTCTTGGAGAGCCATTGCACGAGCCAGCTTTCGCATTCATGCCATTTCAGTAGTTGGAATTTCTGCTACTTTATTTTACATGATATTTAACCATTATTTCGAATATCAATATGTGTGGCAGCACAGCAGTAAAGCACTTCCCGTAAGGTACATGTTATCCTGTTTTTGGGAAGGACAAGAAGGTAGTTTTTTACTTTGGACCTTTTGGCATGCCATACTTGGGCTCATTTTAATTCGCGTTGGAAAAACTTGGGAAGCTCCGGTAATGGCCGTGTTTAGCAGTGTTCAAATCTTTTTGGCAAGTATGCTCTTGGGTGTTTTTGTTTTTGATTACCGATTGGGAAGTAATCCATTTATGTTGCTGCGCGAGCATCCCGAATTTATGAATCTTCCCTTTGTGAAAGTTCCCGATTACCTGAAATCGCTCGATGGAAGAGGTTTAAATCCATTGCTTCAAAATTACTGGATGACCATTCATCCCCCAATACTTTTCTTAGGTTTTGCATCAACATTAGTTCCTTTTGCCTATGCTATGGCAGGATTATGGAAACAACGTTTTACCGATTGGATGAAACCTGCTTTACCCTGGACCTTTTTTGGAGTAATGATTCTTGGCACCGGAATTTTAATGGGCGGTGCTTGGGCTTATGAATCCTTGAGCTTTGGTGGATTTTGGGCTTGGGATCCGGTTGAAAATGCTTCCCTAGTTCCTTGGCTTACCTTTGTTGCCGCTGCACACGTGATGCTTATTAATAAAAACAATGGACAGTCACTTTCCACATCCTTCATCCTAGTAATAGTTACCTTTCTATTAATACTGTATTCAACTTTCTTAACGCGAAGCGGTATCCTTGGTGATACTTCGGTGCATGCCTTCACCGATTTAGGAATGAGCGGCCAACTCTTGATTTATTTACTTTTCTTTTTAGTTTGGGCTATTGTTTTGCTTGCCATGAATTGGAAAAAAATACCGGCTTTGGTCGAAGAGGAAAGCGCTACTTCTCGTGAATTTTGGATGTTTATTGGAGCACTTGTGTTAGTTATTTCATCCTTTCAAATAATTGCTACTACCAGTATCCCTGTAATAAATAAATTATTTGGAACCAAAATAGCACCACCGCTAAATGCTGTTGAACATTATAATTCCTGGCAGGTTCCTTTTGCAATTCTGATTTCAATTCTAATTGGACTTGGCCAATATTTTAAGTTTAAAAAAACGGATATGAATGATTTTTATAAAAAAATTGTTCTGCCTTTTATGTTGGCTTCAATTCTTGCAGTTATTGCTGCCATTGGCTTAGGAATGAATAAGCCTTTTCATTATGTATTGTTGTTTACCTCTATTTTTGCCATTCTTGCAAATGCAAATTATGCAATCCGTGTACTCAAAGGTAAAATCTCAAAAGCAGGTTCTTCCATCGCACATGTTGGATTTGGAATGATATTGTTAGGCGCATTAATCAGCACTTCATTAAGCCAAACCATTTCCTCCAATACTTCAGGGATCGATATCACTAAACTTGGAAAAGATTTCAGTAACAGCGATAACATCATGCTTCGCCAAAACGATACCTTGCGCATGGGCGATTACTATGTGACCTACTCCGGTAAACACACCGAAAGCCCAAATATCTATTATCAAATAAATTACCTCAGCAAGGATGCTACAGGGAAATATGCCCCTGAGTTTACCCTGAATCCACTTGTGCAAACCAATCCCCGTATGGGAAATATTGCCGAACCGGATACACGCCATTTTTGGTATAAAGATGTGTACACGCACATCACCTATGCCGACCTAGAAGATAAATCTACGGATACCGCAGGATACAAAGAACCCAAAACGGTTTCTATGAAAATTGGGGATACTCTTTTTGCAAGTAATAGCATTGTTATATTGGATGGATTGGTTAAGGATGTTGATAGAAACCTACATCAATTAAAGGATTCTGACATTGCTGTGGGGGCAGATTTGCGCATCTTGGATGTTAATGGCAAAATTGCGCATGCGGTTCCACTTTTCATTATTAAGGGTGCTTACCTCATGCCTGAAGCGGCGAATGTTGATGAATTGGGATTGCAATTTGCCTTTACTAAAATCGACACAGAAACCGGTAAAATCGACATCAGCTTAATGGAGAAAAAATCGAACGTAAAAGATTTTATCATCATGAAAGCAATTATTTTTCCGGGAATAAATATACTTTGGTTAGGTTGTTTAATTATGATTATTGGAACTGTTTTGGCAATTTTGCAGCGGTTAAAAAAGGTCCAATTGAAGTAATATTTTTATGAAAAGAATTTTCTTTACCAGCTTTTTTCTTTTCATTTTTACCAAGCTTTTTTCTCAAGCGGATTACCGCCCGGGTTACATCATAACCCTCAGTAATGACACACTTTATGGACTTATCGATTTTCGGAACAGTGGCAGGAACCAGGAGATTTGCGATTTTAAACGAACTGATTCTACATCCGGTGAAACCTTTAACCCATCTAACATTTACGGTTATAAATTTAAGGAAGGCAAGTACTATGTATCAAAAGAAATTGTTGTAAATAAGCTGAAAGAAAAATTGTTTTTGGAATATATTATTGATGGGAAAATTGACCTATTTTTTTACAGAGATGCTTTTGGAGAACATTATTTAATTGACAAGGAAGGTATTGGTATTACCGAATTAACTTATACAAAGGAAATTATCAGTACGGATCGAGGCATTTTTGAGAGACCTACCACTAAACACATCGGTATACTTAAATATTATATGCAGGACGCTCCGGATTTAATTACTGAAATTGAAACTATTAAGCAACCCAACCAAAGTAATCTCGTAAGGTTAGTAAAGCACTATCAGGAAAAGGTCTGTTCTGATACCACGTGCATTAGTTATGAAAAGAGAAATACCAAGTCCAAGATTAACTTCGAATTAACGCAAGGTTTGTTTCATTATAATGACGACCCTCAATTTTATCGCTATCAGGTAGGAGGATTAATTTATTTCAGCCTTCCAAGTTTAAATGAGCATCTTAAATTAAAATCAGGTATTTATTATGCTAAATCCCAAATCTATTATTCTGCTGATTCAGTCAATTCAACGCTGAACCTTTTTAGATTTCCAATCCAATTGCAGTACACTATTCCAAATAAAAAAATTCAACCTCGGGTGGAATTTGGTTATTCAATTTCCATTTTTGACTTTAACTACTATCATTGTTTTGATCTCGGAATTGGATTTTCAACTAAGCTTAGAAAAAATCTAAATTTTACTACCGGAGTCAATGTTGAAATCTTACCAATTTTTGAATGGTCTATTGCATCTGAATTAATAGCTTCGCATTCCCTATATTTAGGCTTTCAATTTTGAACCTGAAATTTTAGTTAAAGATATTTTTGGAAGATGATGGCTCAACTAAAAATAGTTTTAATAGGCTCCGGAAATGTTGCCACCCAACTGGGCACTGCATTAAAAAAATGTGGGTGTAACATTGTTCAAGTATATAGCCAAAATCAAAAACATGCTGCCGCACTTTCACGCAAATTAAAATCAAGTTACACGGCTGCAATTGAAAACCTGGTTCAAACTGCAGATATATATATAGTAGCTGTAAAGGACGATGCACTTTCTTCTGTATTGGCACAAATTAACTTCCAACCCAACTTAATTGTGCATACTTCCGGTACAACCTCATTAGCAGTTTTTAAGCCAAAATTTAAAAACTACGGAGTGTTTTACCCCCTGCAAACCTTTAGTAAAAACAATATAATAATTTTTAACGAAGTCCCCTTTTTCATTGAAGCATCGCATCGTAAAGCATACCAACAAATTGAATCAACGGCTCGCCTGCTTTCTCAAAAAGTATATTCTTCTAACTCCGAAAAAAGGAAGGCGCTTCACGTGGCTGCTGTGTTTGCTTGTAATTTCACCAACCACATGTACGCCATAGCAAATGAAATATTAATTAGGGAAAATATCCCTTTTGAAGTGTTATTGCCACTCATTCAGGAAACAGCAAACAAAGTCAAAACTGCTCCTCCTAAACTAATGCAAACCGGACCTGCAGTGCGAAATGACAAAGTAGTAATAACTGCTCATAAGAAGTATTTGCAAGACTCAGTTGATTATAAAAAAATTTATACATTAGTGTCCCAAAGTATTTCAGATTTCACTAAATAGAATGGAGCAACACCACAATCCGAATCTCGATTTCGTTTATCAGTTATATCAACACCTTTCTAATTTTAATCTTAGTTATATTTATAAAGGTGACTTCTCCGACACGTTAAACGAAACCATTCTTTCTCTTGCCGAAACCAACATGCAGATTGTGAACGAACCATCTGCATTAAAGAAAAAAGTATTCTTTATCATGGTGGAATCGCTCCAAAATATTACACGACATACGGAGGCAAATGAAGATGCTGTTAATGAAAATTCCAGTTTGTTTATTATTCAACGTAAGAAAAAGGACTATTACATCACTTCCGGAAATATTATCGACATTGATAAAGTTGCTCCCCTTGAAGAAAAACTGAAAAAAGTTAATAGCCTCGATCTCGAAAGTTTAAAAAATTATTACCGCGAAGTACTCGACTTGGGCGAAATTTCCAGCAAAGGAGGAGCAGGGCTGGGACTCATTGAAATGGCGCGTAAATCTGGCAATAAGCTTGCTTTTGACTTTAGTCCAATCAATGAAAATAAATCATTCTTTTATTTTCAGTCAAAGGTTAATTTGCAAACCGGGGGCGATAATTCACTCGACCATATTGAACCGGAAGCTCTAAATGCTGCTAAAAATTTTCACCAAATCGTACTAACCAAAAACTTAAATTTTGTTTTTCAAGGTGATTTTAACCACGAAAACATGAAAACTGTTTTGGCTATGACCGAAGGAAATATGGATTCCTCCAGCCAGCTTATCTTTCGAAAAAGGGTCATAAATATTATTGTGGAACTCATTCAAAATATCTATAAACACGCTAACAGCGATATTAAAGAAAAGGACTCGCACAGCGGAATTTTTATGATTGAACGACACGAAGAAAAATACATTCTTACTTCGGGTAACTTAATTTTTAATTCCAGAGTTGAGGCCCTGGTTGCAAAACTCGAACGTGTTAATAACTCCGATGTGAATGGATTAAATTCACTATTTAATAGTCTGCTTATGGCCGAAGAACGGGTAGATCAGCGAGGCGCCGGCTTAGGATTAATTGATATGAAATTAAAAAGCAAGCATAGTCTGGATTACAACATTTCTAAAGTGGATAATGATTTTTCATTTTTTACCGTACAAGTGAAAATTCAGAATAACACCCATTAAGTAGTATGGAACCTCTTAAAATAGCTGCAAAGGAAGACAGCCCCGAAATAATATTTGACCCGCAAAAGCAACGTTTCGAAATTAATCACCGTTCATTGCCGGAAGATGCAGTAGCATTTTATGCGCCGGTTTTTAATTGGCTCGAGCAATACAAAAGCGATGCCTTAGCACTCAGTACCTTTCATTTTAAATTAGATTATTTTAATACCACCACAGCTAAACAACTCTACAAACTCTTCTGTTTATTGGAGGAAATTTCGCGAGAACATACCATCGAGATTAAATGGCATTACCATAACGAAGATAAAGATATGAGAGCCGCAGGAGAGCGGTATTCAAAGCTTATCGCAGGACTAAAGTTTGATCTGGTTGAATACTGACTAAAGCCGCATTCCAACAATCAAAATATCATCCAACTGTTGTAAATCGCCTTTCCAAGATTTAAAATTTTCGTGCAATATTTCCTGCTGTTCTTCCATCGGCAATCGATAAATTTCTTTGAGTAGTTTTTCAAAACGTATCGATTTAAATTTTTCTTTCTTCTCGCCACCAAACTGATCCTTGTACCCATCGGTGCTTAAATACAGCATCATTCCGCTTTGTATGGGAGCTGTTTTATTTGCATAACGAATTTCCTTATTTGCAAATACTCCTCCAATGGGAAACACATCCCCTCTAATTTCTGAAATTTCGTCCCGCACCAATAAGGTTAGCGAAAGATTTGCACCTGCAAAAATGAGCTCATTCTTCGCATAATCAATGCAACAAAGGGCCATATCCATCCCATCGTCCTGTGAGCTTAACTCTCCTTGTTTTTGATGAAGTGCTTTGGTTACACGAACATTTAATAAACTCAAAATTTCAGCGGGTGAAAGTTGCGGTTGATAATGCATGATTTCATTCAATAGGGTACTTCCAATCATGCTCATAAAAGCGCCGGGAACCCCATGCCCTGTGCAATCAGCTACGGCTATCAAAATTTTAGAATCAATTTTCGAAATCCAATAAAAATCCCCACTTACTATGTCTTTCGGCAGAAATAAAATAAAAGATTGTGGAACTATTTTTGAAAAATCATGGCGCTTCGGCAATATCGAATCTTGAATTCGTTTGGCATAATTTATACTGTCGGTAATTTTTAAATGCTGCTTCTCAATCACCCTGTTTTTTTCTTCCAATATTAAATTCCCTTTTTTTCGCTGCCTTAAGAAGATTACCAAAATCAACAGTAACAGTATTACCAAAGCTATTATTAATCCAAGGGTTATAATTCCTTTCTCATAAGATACTAAACGTTCCACATTGTTTTCATTCTTCATTTGAAGTTGAACAATCTCTTTTTGCTTCTGCAAAGAATCATACGCAGCCTGCATTTCGGCTAATTGACGCGTAATTTTCTCTGTAGTGATGCGACCTTCATAATCGTTTAATTTTGTTTTAAAATTATATGCTTTTACGTACTTGTCTAGTTTTTCATAAGTCAATGCAAGTTGCGAGTAGGTATTAATAAGCAACTGGTAATCGTTCCCTTTTTCGGCTACAGGCAAGGCTAATAATTGATATTTTTCAGCCAAATCAGCATGCCCCATTTTAAGGTAAAGTGCTCCAATATTATTGTTGTAAAAGGCTTCGTCTATTTCGTCATGCGATTGTTGTGCAATTCGCAAAGACTTAAAATAATAAGTAAGTGAGGTAGTGTACTCCCTCGTTTCAATGTAAGTGTTAGCAAGATTATTATTCAGTTTTGAGATCAGCTCAGGCTTATCAATTTGCTCAGCCAACTGCAGCGCACGTAAATAATAATTTTGTGCCTCCGTACGTTTAGAAATACCACCCTTAGAATAGGTATTTCCTAATGAATTTAAGGCTTCAATAATACTCTCCGTATCTCTGTTCTTTTGAGCAATGTTGAGGGCTTTATTCAAATAGTTTTTAGAGTAGTCAAACTGCTCTATCTCCTTGTAACAAGCCCCAATCTCCAATAAAGCTTTGGTTAACAATTGCTCATCTTCTATATCCTCCGATTGCTCAATCGCCGAAAGTGCTAGCGCTATTGACTCTTGGTATTTTGTTTGCTTGTAAAGTAAGTGAACTTGCTTTAATGTAAAATTAATTTCAGCCAGTGTATCCTTGTTTTTTTTAGCAAGTAAAAACCCACTAACCGCATATTTATAAGCAACCGTAATAGATGAATCCCGGTACAAATCACTGAGCTGAAAATATAGTTTTAACTTTTCTTTGTCGGTTGAACGAGGTATAACACGCTGCAAACTGTCAATTTGCTTAAAATTACCGGCCCAGGTGGTAAAATGTTGAAAGGCAATAAAAAATAAAAGTAATCGTTTTTTAAAGGACATAATGCTAAAAGTACACCTCTCTTTTCTCCGGTTAATGTCTTATTTGTAAGGTGTCAAATTTTTGAAACCCTCGCAAATAGTAACAAAAACGAAGGTAATAAAATATTATCTACTTTAGCCAAATAAATTTATAGCTCACTTTTTTGATGAAAATTTCATCAGTTAAATCGTATTATTAAGGAACATTTTTTATGTCTGTTAATTTTAAACAAGTATTAAACACAATCACAACTTTTATATTTGATGTGGATGGTGTGCTTACCGATGGTAGTGTTACGCTCATGCCCAATGGAGAACAAGTGCGTAAGATGAATATCAAAGATGGTTACGCGCTTCAGTTGGCGGTAAAAAAGGGCTATGAAGTGCTTATTATTTCGGGTGGAAAAAGTGAAGCAGTGCGCCTTCGATTGCAAGGTTTGGGCATAAGCAATATTCATTTGGGAATTCAAAATAAGCTCGAAATCTTTGACGAACTTATTCTAACCAATAAGCTAAGCCCTGAACAAATTATGTATATGGGTGATGATATTCCCGATTACGAAGTGATGTGTAAAGTTGGTGCCGCGGTATGCCCTGCTGATGCTGCTCCCGAAATTCAAAGTATCTGTAATTACATTTCTCAACGAAGAGGGGGGGAGGGCTGTGTGCGTGATGTCATTGAGCAAACCATGCGTGTACAAGGTAAATGGTTTGATACAGAAGGGTTTATTTGGTAATTTTAAAAGACAGTAAATGATAGCTTTTTTTAAATTAATTCGATTGCCCAATCTATTGCTCATCGCCTTGGTACAATATCTCGTGCGCTATTGCCTAATTGGGTCTATGGTTCGGTTTAGCGATATGAAATTACAAATGAGCCATTTTGATTTTTTTCTGCTCTGCCTCTCCACAGTTATGATTGCTGCCGCAGGCTATATCATTAACGACTATTTTGATACCAAAATTGATACGGTTAACAAACCAAATTCAGTTATTGTTGGGCGTAGTATAAAACGCCGTGTGGCGATGGGAGCACACATTGTTATTAGCTTTATAGCTATACTAATTGGGTTTTATTTAGCCCATAAAATCGGGCTCAATAAATTGGGCTTTATACATGTACTGAGTGCCGGTTTTTTGTGGTTTTACAGTACCGATTTTAAAAAGCAATTGCTGCTCGGAAACCTTGTTGTAGCAATGCTCGCAGCCTTAGTTCCACTTATTGTTGGCTTGTATGAAATTCCACTTTTAATCCGAGAATACCACGATGTCTTGGTTCAAAATAGCAGCAATTTTAACTTTATTTTTTACTTTGTTTTAGCTTATGCAGGATTCTCCTTTTTAAGCACTTTCGTACGCGAAATTATTAAGGATATGGAGGATTTTATTGGCGATAAAGAATTTGGAAGAAATACTATTCCCATTGCACTCGGTATGAATGTTGCCAAAGCTATTGTGCTATTTCTCATTTTTGGAATGATGGTATTATTAGCCTATCCGCAATACAAACAATGGATAGCCGGTGATAAAATTTCATTTTATTATTTTCTTTTGTTTATCCAATTTCCATTTGCCATTTTAGGCTATTTGATTTATCGAGCCAAGGAAATTAAAAATTATGCTTTTGCCAGCAATTTCTGCAAGGGTATTATGTTTTTTGGAATTTGTTACACGCTTGTTTTTTATTTTTTGATGATGAAAGCTTAATTGAAACGCGCAATGTTAGCGCCTTTATTCAAGCAAGTATACAGATTACTTTACCAACTCACTTCCCTTCTGTATTTTTAAGCCGTGCTTAAACTCTTTCTCCGCTTTTTTTGGATTTTAATTTGCTGCTCCTATAGTATACCTGCAGAAGCACAGTCTATAATTATTAATGGTCGAATACTGGATGAACTTACTAATGAGGCAATTCCTTTTGTAAATATTCTTGTTCAAGGAACCCGGATGGGATGCTCTTCCGATAGCCTAGGAAAATTTCAATTGCAATCCACCGGCGGTCGAAAGCGCGATACACTTTTGATATCTGCAATTGGTTACGAAGTACAAAAAATTCCTATTTCGCCGCTATCCGATCAATACCTGAGTATCGAACTTAAACCGGCTGCGATTAATTTAAAGGAAGCAATTATTAAACCCGGAGAGAACCCTGCCTTTCGTATCCTCCGAAAAATTATTGCCAATAAACCCAGCAACAATTCCGAGCAACTCGATGCGTTTCAATACAAAGTGTATCATAAAGTGGAATTCGACATGAATAATTTCACCGAAAAAATTAAGAAAAACATTTTCTTACGCTCCTTTAATTTTATTTTCGATAATGCTGATACTACGGCTGATGGTGTCAATTACTTGCCAATTTTACTAACGGAGTCAAGCTCCGAATTTTACTTCCGAAAAGATCCGCTTACACGAAGAGAACTTGTAAAAGCCAGGCGCTCCGTGGGTTTGAAAGGTCCAAAAATTATGAAATTTGCCGAAGACATGTACCTGGCTCCGGATATCTACAAGGAGTTTGTTTTGATTCTAGATAAAAATTTTCCAAGCCCCATCAATAATAATTATAAAGCTACCTATCGGTTTTACCTAATCGATAGTCTATTTTTAAACAACTCCTACTGTTATTACCTGCAGTTTAAGCCTAAACAAAAGGAAGATATTGCCTTTACAGGCGAAATGTATGTGGATGCTTCAACCTATGCCATACTTCAAATCGACCTTTCTTTTAGCATCACTGCGAATGTAAATTTTGTGCGCAATTATTGGATTCGTCAACAATATGAAAAGGTGGATAGCCTTCATACAATGCTCCATAAAAGCCAGGTTATTGGCGATTTTACGGTGGTAGAAAATTCAAAAGAAATGACCGGTTTTTTTGGACGCAAAACTTCTGTTTATCAAGACTATAAAATTAACTTGCCACAGGATGATAATTTTTACAAAAACCTTGATCGAATTACCTTCGAAGACAGTGCCACCATGCGCGATGAAAGTTTTTGGCAGACAACTCGAAACGACAGTTTATCTACCCAAGAAAAATCGATTGTAAGCATGATCGATACGCTCGAAAAGCAAGCCAAATTTAGATTGCTTAAAAATTCGGTGAAAAGCATAAGCAGCGGCTGGATTCCACTTCAAAAATTGGAAATTGGCGATTTTTATTCATTCTACAGTTACAACAGCATCGAAAAATCACGACTAAAATTAGGTCTACGCGCTCAGCATCTTTTTGATAATCGCTTTAGCTTTAAAACGTATCTCGCCTACGGAACCTTTGATGATAAATTAAAATATTTGGCCGAATCTAAAATTACCCTCACTCGTTTCCGCAGCAAAGAAACGAGAGTAGGAGGAATGCTTAAAAAGGACTTGGTGCAACCCGGGCGCAGTGCTACCATTTTTCCTTTAGATCATATACTCAGTTCTCTGAGTAATTTAGGAAGGTATACGAACCGGAGTTTAGTGAGCGATAAAGAACTATTTTTGGAAAGGCAGTGGATTACTGGTTTCACCTCCCGTTTAACTTTTTTTCAATCCACCTGGTTTCCACTGGATGAACAAACGTACACAGTTAAGTATAGCAATTTAATTCGCTATCAAAAGCCCTCTTTCGCTTACGCGGGATTAAAACTCTCGTTCCGATTTGCTTTTGGGGAACGAAATCTCTCAGCTGCATTTGGAGATGGAACCAAAGGGAATTCCTTTCCAAACTACCCGGTAGTTAGCTTTAACTACGAAAAAGGAATCCAAGATTTTCTAAAGGGCGAATTCAATAGCACCAAACTAAAACTGCGTATCGAAGATAAATTGCGCATTACCCGCTTAGGTTACTCCTTGTTGCGTATCGAAGGTGGAAAAACCTGGGGCCATTTACCCTATACATTTCTTGAAACCCCGCTCGCAAACCCTTTGCTCTTTAATGATGAAACAGCATTTAACTTACTAAATTACCTGGAGTTTGTAAGCGATCAATACCTAAGCGTAATGTGGGAACATCATTTCGAAGGCTTGCTTTTTAACCGCATACCACTCATAAAAAAACTAAAATGGAGGGAGTTGTTTTTTGTAAAGATGTATGCCGGCACCCTATCCAAATCGAATAAAAACAGCGAATATGTTTTGCCACAAAATACAACCAATTTAACTCAGCCTTATGTTGAAATTGGAATGGGAATAGAAAACATATTCAAATTTTCTAGGATTGATTTTTTATGGCGACTGAATTACAACAATCACGATGATGGATATCAATTCCTTGCCAAACCTATGTTTCAGTTTAAATTTTAAACGAATTATTTTTCAAGCGGCATTCCCAATTTAACCAAATCATCAAAACCACCGTTCAAATTGTAAATGTACAAGAAACCCAAATTGGCTAAAACTTCCGATAAAGCTAGGCTTTCAGATACAGAAGTACCATAAATAAAAATATTCTTATCCTTCTCTAACTGTTTTAGTTTATTCGGTAGATTTACATCTGTTGCCTGGAGGAGCTGTGCAGCTTTCAAATGCGATTTTGTATACGCAGCAGCTGTTCTACAATCAATCAATTTCGCATCAGGTTTATACTTCGCTTGAAAAATTGCTGGCGAAAAATTAGTGTATTTAGGACCATCTGATTGTTCAACTTCCTGGGCTTTAAGGGAGGTATAACTTACACAAATCAATAATAGAGCTATCGAAAAAAATCTTTTCATGTCATTAAGTATTACATCAAAATTGGACTTCAATTTCAAGAACTAAAAGTAAGTGTTTTTTTTCTACTTTTGTCACAATCAAAATGTAACTATGAAACCAAGTACTATATCACCTAAATTTATGTTTGTTTCCATGGCAATTGCAATCGCTGCGTTGTCTCGTCTTTTTCCACACCTTCCTAATTTCACCCCGGTAGCTGCAATTGCATTATTTGGTGGTGCATTGATGCCCGATAAAAAATCAGCCTTTTTAATTCCCTTTGGAGCCATGTTCTTATCCGATTTGTTTTTAGGATTTAGTGCTTCTACATTACCGGTATATTTGTGCTTTGCTTTTACTGTTTTGATTGGCTTAGCGCTTAAAAATAAAGTTACGGTAATATCGATTGCTGCAGGTTCTTTAGTTTCCTCAACGGTATTTTTTCTAGTAACCAATTTGCCAATTTGGTATACTTCAATTAGTCTTTATCCAAACACCTTCTTAGGATTAATGCAAAGTTATACTGCCGCTTTACCTTTTTACAGAGCCTCCGCTATGGGTGATTTATTTTATACCACCATTTTGTTTGCCCTTTTTAGCCTAGCTCAAAAAAGTATCCCGGCACTAAGCAAATCAAAAGCTTAATCTAAAATAGTTTAATCTAAATAAAAAAGCGCTGTTTCATTTCTGAGACAGCGCTTTTTTATTAAATCCTAAATCCTAAATCCTAAATCCTAAATCCTAAATCCTAAATCCTAAATCCTAAATCCTAAATCTTAAATCCTAAATCCACAAATCCCAACTCTGATTCTTTGTACTTTGTACTCACTACTCTTTAGCCTCTTTTTTAAACGACCCCTCAGTAATATCTAAATCATTTTTCTTATAAAAAATACCTCCCCAGTTGTAGGTAATTTTTTTGTACTCATTAGCTGAGGGTCCATCCACCATAATAATTCGCAGCACTTTAAAATTTGTACCTTCTTCATACAAAGTAGTCTTTCCTTGCGGATATTTTTGAGCCAATTCAGAGAGGTAGATTTCCTTTTTTTCCTTGTCGGTCATAGATGCTCCAGTTCTTAACTTCTCTTTCGCTTCTGCAAGTGCTTTCTCTCTGGCGGCCGCTTCTGCTTTTACTTTATCAAGTGCGTCTTGTTTTGCTTTTGCAATTTCATCTGCTTTGCGTTTTGCTTCCGCATCCGCTTTTGCTCTTGCATCTGCATCTGCTTTCGCTTTCGCATCGGCGTCCGCTTTAACTTTTGCCAATGCTGCTTCTTTAGCTTTTTGATCGGCAAGTGCTTTTATTTTGGCTTCTTCATCAGCTTTTGCTTTTGCTTCAGCATCAGCTTTTGCCTTAGCATCTGCATCGGCTTTCGCTTTAGCATCAGCTGCTGCTTTTGCTTTTGCTTCTACTTCAGCCTTAGCTTTTGCATCTGCATCTGCTTTTGCTTTTGTTTCTGCGTCAGCCTTAGCTTTTGCATCTGCATCTGCTTTAGCTTTTGCATCCGCTGCTGCTTTTGCTTTTGCTTCAGCTTCCATTTTTGCTTTTGCAGCAGCTTCAGCTTCAGCACGTTTCTTTGCATCCGCTTCGGCTTTCGATTTAGCATCCGCTTCTTCTTTCGCCTTCTTTTCTGCTGCAAGTTTAGCCTCTGCTTCCTCTTTTGCCTTTTTTTCTGCCGCGAGTTTAGCTTCTGCATCAGCCTTCACTTTTGCTTCAGCTTCAGCAGCAGCTTTTGCTTTTGTTTCCGCATCTGCTTTTGCTTTTGCCGCGGCATCTGCTTCTGCTTTAGCTTTTGATTCAGCTGCGGCTTTAGCCTTAGCATCCGCTTCCGCTTTAGCCCTAGCCTCTTCTGCTAATTTTGCATCAGTCTCTGCCTTAGCTTTAGCTGCAGCATCCGCATCCGCTTTTTTCTTTGCTTCTGCCTCTGCTTTCGCTTTGGCAGCGGCATCTGCCTCTGCTTTTGATTTGGCTTCTGCTTCCGCTTTAGCTTTCGCATCTGCTTCTTCTTTTGCTTTTTTCTCAGCAGCTAGCTTAGCTTCTTCATCGGCTTTAGCCTTAGCTGCAGCATCTGCCTCTGCTTTTTTCTTTGCATCAGCCTCCGCTTTTGCTTTCGCATCGGCATCTGCTTTTGCTTTCGCATCGGCATCCGCTTTTGCTTTTGCATCTGCGGCTGCTTTCGCTTTCGCATCTGCTTCTGCTTTCGCTTTCGCATCTGCTTCTTCCTTTGCTTTTGCTGCTGCAGCGGCCTTCGCTTCAGCTTCCGCGTTGGCAGCTGCGACAGATTCCAATCGCTTTTGCTCCTCTGCTTGTTTTTGCTTTTCAACTAAGCTTTTTTCCAGTTGCTCAACTTCCTTCTGAATGCTTTTGGTGTAAGCCTTGTCATAATCAAATTGAACCTTATTTGGATCATATGCAATTTTTGCTGCAGGTTTGTCTAATACTGAAACATCCAAATCCTTTACTTGCTCAAATAATTCAATTTGAAATCCACTTAATTCAAAATTACCGTCCTTGCTTTCATCCTCTGGCACCCCAACAGTGCTGATATCAATATATTTTGAAACATGCCCAGGCTTGGATGCAACTATTTTATATTCACCTTCTGCTTCTAGTTTGAATGAAAATTTTCCATTTACTCCGGTTCTTACTTGCTCCACCTGACTGCCATCTTTCATCAAGCTAACTATGGCACCTTCCAAAGCTTTGCCTTTTTTGGTAATTTGCGCCGAAACTTCAAGCTTCCACTTGTTTTGTGCAACTGCTTGTATACTAATGGAAAGCAAAATAAAAAAAATGATTCTTGTAAATTTCAACACGGTATTTTTCTTAAACAGGTTATTGATAAATTCTTTTTTCATTTAGAGGTGCGAATTTAAATATTTATACTCAATTTCTTTCACATTTATAAAGATTACTTTTAACAAAAAATTTACCTTTTCAATTTTTATACCAAAGCCAATGAAGCTGAGTTTCTGGGAATTAAAAACCTATTTTTCTAATCTTGATGTTGTGATTATTGGAAGCGGTATTGTTGGCTTATTTGCAGCCTTGCACTTAAAAAAAAATTCGCCAAAACTCAAAATTTTAGTGCTCGAACGGGGTGTGCTTCCTTCAGGCTCCAGTACCAAAAATGCCGGTTTTGCTTGCTTTGGTAGCGCTTCTGAAATACTTGACGATTTAAAGAACACTTCCGAAAAGGATGTACGTAATTTAATGGAGAAAAGATTTTTGGGCCTTCAAAAACTAAGATCAGAACTGGGAGATAAAGCAATTGATTTTTTGCCACTCGGCGGTTATGAACTATTTGATAAAGATGCCGTTTTTGAATCCTGTGCTGAAAAACTAGAATCACTGAATAAACTGACTAAATCTTTTACTAAAGTTAAGAACACTTATTACATAGCCGATAAATCGATTTCTAATTTTCAGTTTAAGAATATTAAGCACCTGATTTTTAATTCCTGTGAAGGTCAAATCGATACCGGTAAAATGATGCAGGCATTATTGTTAAAGGCACACAAGAGTGGTATCATTATTTTAAACGGAATTAAATGCCAATCCATTTTGGCAAATGAAGGAAAAATTATTTTGGAGGAGGATATGGAACTTAAAGCGGCTAAAATTCTTATCACCACCAACGGTTTTGCGAAAGAATTGCTCCCCGAACTAAATGTTGAACCCGCCAGAGCGCAAGTACTCATCACCAAACCAATACCTGGATTACCCATAAAAGGTACCTTTCATTACGAGCAAGGATATTACTATTTTCGAAACATTGGCGAACGATTACTTTTTGGTGGCGGCCGCAACCTCGATTTTAAAGGAGAAGAGACTGTAAATATGGGCTTAACCCGTCAAATACAAAATCACTTAGAACGCCTCTTACGCGAAAAAATCCTGCCCAATCACCGTTTTGAAGTCGAACACCGCTGGAGTGGAATTATGGGGGTTGGCAAACAAAAATCTCCCATCATTAAACAAATTAGCCCTAGTGTTTTTTGCGCAGTTCGAATGGGCGGAATGGGTGTGGCCATTGGCAGTTTGGTAGGCGAGGAGGCTGCTAATTTGCTATTGGAAAGTTGATTCGAAATCCAATAGGCAATATCCCTTGCATAACAGAGTTAAGCTGTATATTTACTGCCTCATTAAATTGTATGCGCTATTTAGTACACGTATTTCTGCTGCTTGCTCTACTTTCGAGCTGCCGTAAAGATGAAAAAATAACCACTGACACTTCCGCAAAGCTAGATTTTTCCGGCGATACCGTTCTTTTTGATACCGTTTTTACAACTGTAGGGTCGACTGTTTCCAGCTTAATTATTTATAACCGCAACGATAAAAAAGTGGTGGTGTCTTCCATAAAACTTGCCGGTGGTGATAACTCCGCTTTTCGCCTAAATATTGATGGCGTTCCCGGTGCTAGTGCCAGCAATATCGAGATTTCCGGTAACGACAGCCTGTTTATTTTTGTGGAAGTTACAGTTGATCCCAACAATGCCCTTTCTCCTTTTTTGGTGAACGATACAATTGTATTTGAAACCAATGGGAATACGCAAGATGTAAAATTAGTGGCTTACGGCCAAAATGCCCATTATTTTCACCCTGATACATACCTTCCTGGATATCCCGCTTTCTCTGTAATTCCGGCACCGGGCAACGTTGCGCACTGGGTAAATGATAAGCCTTACGTAATTTTCGATTATGCAGTGGTGGATAGTGGTTGTGCGCTAATAATTGACCCCGGTGTAAAAGTGTATTTTCACAAAGGGGGCGGTTTATGGGTGTTTCCCGAAGGTAAAATAAAAGTAAATGGTACCAAAGATATGCCGGTAACCTTTCAGGGCGACCGTTTAGAGCCTTTTTATAAAGAAGAACCGGGTCAATGGGACCGCATCTGGATTAACGAAAACTCCACAGACAGCTCTGAATTTAATTTTGCCATTATTAAAAATGCATTTATCGGCATTCAGGCGGAAATTCTGCAATACCGAACTTCCATTCCGCTAAAATTAAATAATACCATTATCCGCAACATGAGCGGCCTGGGAATTTATACTACTTGGTACGATGTGGATGCTGTAAATACCATAGTGGCAAATTGCGGGCAACAACTGCTTGGTTTTACCCTTGGTGGAAATTATAACTTTACCCATTGCACCCTAGCAAATTATTGGAGTGCCGGTCAAAGGCAGGATCCGGCTTTTGTGTTTAATAATTACAATACCGCTCAAGCACCAGCGCTAAATGCAACATTCACCAATTGTATTTTGGATGGTACCTTAGACGAGGAATTTGCTTTCGACTTGGATACTACAGGAGGAAAAGGAAAATACCTGTTCAATACTTGTATGTTACGCACCCAAAAAAATACTTCCAATACAAATCATTATGTGTCTGTTTTTGTAAATAAGGATCCCGCTTTCGCAGATAAATCTAAAAATGATTATCACTTAACATCTGCTTCATTTGCAATTGATAAAGGCATTTCAACCACTGTTGATAAAGATATCACCGAATTTACCCGCACTCCACCTCCTGATTTAGGAGCTTATGAGTTTCACTAAGCGCTAAAAATATCTTCGTAATAAACCTACCATTCATAGTACCAGCAGAGCTTTGCTTTTTACCCCACAGCACCCGCGAAGCTATGCTTCGTGTGGTTTTTAATCAGGAGAGCTTAGCTCGGGTTGATAGTACCTCCGTTTTATTAAAACAAAAATACTTGCTTTAAGCAGATACAGTACCGTCACAGCGCCCGCAAAGCTATGCTTCGTGTGGTTTTTAATCAGGTGTTTAGCTCGGGTTGATATTACCTCCGTTTTATTAAAACAAAAATACTTGCTTTAAGCAGATACAGTACCATCACAGCACCCGCAATGCTATGCTTCGTGTGGTTTTTAATTTCAAGAGCTTAGCTCGAGTTCAAAGTATTTCAGGTTTATTATTGCAAAAGTATTTGTTGTAAGCAGACAAAGCACCGCGAAGCTATGCTTCGTGTGGTTTTTAATCAGGAGAGCTTAACTCGGGTTCAAAGTACCACCGTTTTGTTAAAACAAAAATACTTGCTTAAGCAGATGCAGTACCATTGTAGCTTTGAATTGTTGCTTTCTATTAAGTAGAGCTTTACTCTATTTCACAGGACTATTACTTTAAAATATTTCTTAAGAACAGAAAATTTCAATAAAATAAAAAGCCCGTTTTTCATTTTGAAAAACGGGCTTTTAGTAAAATAAAATTGCTTATGCTTATGCTTATGCTTATGCTTATGCTTATGCTTATGCTTATGCTTATGCTTCTGCTGCTGGTGTTTCGTCAGCGGCTGCTTCAACAACCGGAGCTGTTTCTTCAACGGGGGGAGGAGTGTTTTTTTCAGCAATCGCTTTCGCTTTTGCTTCTTTCACTGCTGACTCAGCTGCAAATCTTTTCTTCAACTCATCTTGCTTACCTGCTTGAACACGTGTAGCTTTTCCTGAAATTTTGGATTCTTTTTCAGCAATCCATTTTTCGAATTTAGCATCCGCAGCTTCTTGGGTTAATGCACCTTTTACAACCCCTTTTTGAAGGTGGTTTTTGTACATTACGCCTTTGTAAGAAAGTATTGCCTTACAGGTATCTGTCGGTTGAGCACCATTTTGCAACCACTGAAGTGCTTTCTCAGTATCTAAATTAATTGTTGCTGGATTTGTAGTTGGGTTGTAGGTGCCAATGTTCTCAATAAACTTTCCGTCTCGAGGTGCACGACCATCCGCAATTACAATGTGGAAATAGGCATTACCCTTTTTTCCATGTCTTTGTAATCTAATTTTTGCTGGCATTGTTTAATTGTATTTATTAATATTAAAAAAATTTGGACTGCAAAAGTACTATTTTTTTCTAAAAATGCAAAATGCATAAGTCTCCCATCTGGCAGAGGAGAATTCTCAACTGCTTGCAGTTGAGAATTGCGGGTGGTAAGGCTCCTTCCTTTTTTGCTAGTTGTATTATAAGCCATATTACAAATCACAAAAATCAGTAAAATAAGTATTTACGGGTTTTTTTTGGGTTGTTCGAGCGATGTAGGAACTATTTTAAAAGGAATTAAATTAATAAAGGAATAAAAAAAGCCGTGAAGCAATTTGCATCACGGCTTAAAATCAAGTAAATTATTTACTTCGATATTCCCGGGCTAAACTTAACATCCAAGATGGGTGCCTCCATATTTGTTGGCGTTACTTCCTTAAAGGCATCTCTCCACAATACATTCATATCCACCAATTGCATATCGCCTGCCCCAACCATGGCATCGTTAAACCAAGTCGTGGTGAAAGTATCTTCTTCGCCCTGCATAAATATAAGTGGCTTTCGGTCCGATTTGGCGCTTGCAAATTCTTTTCCATTGGGCATGCGAACAGCCACTTGGCCGGGCTCATACATTCCAATTTTGTCGCCGGCATACACTGCTCTGAATTTTACATCGGTACGCTGTGTTTCTTTGTTCATGCGCACCATATTTACTTTAAATGGTCCTGCAGTAAAATCATTCATGCTGGGTGGTAATTTAAATTCTGGAGCCGGAATTCCTTTTGAATCTGCCGGAAAACGGCTAAGCCCATTCACTACTATTTGAAACGATTCCACCTGCAATCCGGCTCCTTTCATGTCTATTACTCTAAAATCCTCGTCATTCGGGGCAATCAACAACATTTTTTCTTCTGTTTTCATGTCTTGCCCATTAATTTTAAACACACAATCGCTGGCTTTAAAAATAAGGTAGTCGTTCGTTTTGTTTTTGATACGTAATTTTACTTTCAAGAATTTTTCGGTCGAAACCGGATCGTCGGCAGTTATTTTTACATCCTTGTTCTCGACAACTGCATTTAAATAACCCATTTTTTTATACTTCTGCGCAAAGCTTGTAAAGGCAATTAGGAGGGAGGCAAACATTAAAATCGATTTCTTCATAGTTATTTTTTTTAAAAGTTTGGATTTTTGCTTTTGCAAACATAATACCAAAATTTTAAGATTAATAATTTGAATAAAAATATAATGTAAATACAATACTTTTGAAAAAAATATTTCAAAGCTATGGCAGTAACCTACACCCATCCCTATTGCAATTTTGTAAATAACTTGGCTCCCCAAGATACGAATGTGAACATCGATTACCATAACAACTACTATGGCTTTCCAATACCGGACGACAATGAACTTTTTTGCAGGCTTATACTAGAAATAAATCAAGCAGGATTGAGTTGGACGACCATTTTAAAAAAGCAAGAAAATTTTAGAATGGCCTACCATCAATTCGACATTCAAAAAGTGGCGAATTATAAGGACAAGGATATGGCGCGACTCTTAAATGATGCGGGTATCATTCGCAATAAATTAAAAGTGAATGCAGCCATAGAGAATGCAAAAACAATACTTAGCCTTAAAAAGGAATTTGGATCTTTTAAGAATTGGCTCGATCACCATCATCCCAAAAGCAAAGAGGAGTGGACAAAATTATTTAAGAAAACCTTCCGGTTTACAGGTGGTGAAATTGTGAACGAATTTTTAATGAGTTGCGGCTATTTAAAGGGCGCTCATAGCGAAGACTGTCCGGTGTTTAAAAGGGCAATGAAATGCAAACCTGCGTGGTCGAAAAAATAGCCTAAAAATTCAAAAATAATTTTTGCGAATAGCGTTGCTTATTGCTGGTAAGTACTGCAATATAAATGCCTGTGGGCATACTAAAGGTACCTTTCGAAAAATACAGTTTGCTTTGAGGGTTTAATTCTAGTGAAGTAAATTGCTGCATTATTTTTCCATCGATACTGTAGAAACTTAAATCAGCCAAACTTGGTTCATCAGTTGCAACATCTAATACAATTCGCTCTTCCGACTGGTAAATTTTGTATTCCGATTTAGATTCCCTTGCCTGTGTAACTACTTTTGTGATGGTAAATTGATCTACAATTGTTCCGAGCGAAGAAAGGTATTTGCACACAAAAGTATTACCACTTACATCCATTACTAAGGAAGTATTATTTGTATTATTATTAAAATTCATGCACGACATTGGCCAACCCGCTGAGATTCCACCCACATTTTGTCCTGAGGTGCCACAAACTGCATAAACAGTTCCGTTAAAAGGTGTTGTTTTAACAAAATTATTGGCAGAAGTGCTCATTTTCATTGCCGAAGTAAATGTATTTGCAATGCCGTAATGACCTTTAATTAAATAGCTGCGCTCATTGGAGTGGGAGTGGCCATTTAGCACCAAGTCAACATGATAGGATTCTAATAGGGGAACAATATTTTGACGCATGTTTATCATTTCGGTTTCAGTATCACTGTTGTGTGTACCTTTTGAATAAGGCGGATGGTGAAAATAAACAACTGTCCATGTTTGTGTATTCGCTGCCAAATCGTTTTGTAACCAAGTGTACATGGGACTTCCTGCACCATTTAGTGCACCGTAGCTATCCAAAGCAATGAAATGGATATTAGCATAATTGTAAGAATAGTACTTTGCCGTGCCAGATGCAAGTCCACCTGCTTCACCGGTTGTAGGAACCGTAAAAATGCTGAAATACGGAAAATTTGTGCCAAGTGCGCTTGCTGATTGGTAGCCAACATTTGCATAATCATGATTTCCTAAACAAGGAAAAACAGGAATGTTTTTGAATTGATTGGGGTAAATATTAAATACGAAGTTTTGATATTCCTTGTCATAACCTGCTGCGTAAGCATTATCGCCCATCCATAACCACATATCTGCAGGAGTGCTAACGGAATAATTTACAAAAGCATCACGAACTGCTGCTTGAGTGGCAGTACCGGTCCCGAAATCTCCTGTTGCCCATATGCGCACAGGTGTGCTTGCACCGATGAGGGGAGCAGTTTTAAAATAATTGGCTGAGTTTCCTTGCAAAGTGGCAGTTGTAGTGCCAATTGAATAATAATATTTTGTTGCCGGGCTTAAACCGGTAATTTTTACACTGTGCTCTTTAGTGGGAGCAGCATCTACTTTCGAGTTGCCATATGTCAAGCCGGTGCCATAAAAAACTTTACTGTCGCAGTTTACATCTGTTCTCCATCGCACAATAATGCTGTTGGAAGTAACACTTTGTAAATAGGGTCCACGCGTTACAACAACAGTTGGCAGCACTACATTTGTGGATGTTAGACTGCAATTAAAACTTAGATCCGGGCTCGTTTTCGAATTCTGATGAATTTCGACTGCTAACACATTTGTTCCTGCAACTAATAAAGAGGAGGAGATGGTGTAGGGATAGTAGGTAGATTCATCAGTTGCTCCAACAGCTGTTGAGGCAAGTGTTGTGTAATTAATTGTTCCACTAGGCATGTTTGAACGCGCTACTTCTGTCCCGTTAAGGTAAATTACTGCTCCATCATCACGAAGAATATTCAAAGTTAAGGCGCTGTATTGTGCAGGATTACTGATAGTAAAAGATTTTCGGAAGTAATAGGTTACATATTTT
This sequence comes from Bacteroidota bacterium, assembly GCA_016721765.1. NCBI lineage: Bacteria > Pseudomonadati > Bacteroidota > Bacteroidota bacterium. The sequence continues at coordinate 652,344 of JADKHO010000004.1, read as the reverse complement.
GAGCTGGAGCTTGGTCCATAGGATAAAACGGTAGCTTCTCCACCATCACCATAACCTAATTCTGCATTGCCTGTGCTCCAAGCAGCGTCGTTAAAGGCAGTAGCTCTCCATGCAGTTCCTTGATTCGCACCATTGGAGATATATTTCCATGAACTGTTTTTAGCAATTATTGTGGTTTGGGAGGTTGCGCTAATCGAAAACCCAAGCATAATAAGTACACTAAGCAAGTAGATTCGTTTCATAGGTTTATTATTTAACTGTTTTTTATAATTACCCGAATTATTCAAGTATCAGCAGCTTCGAATTTAGAAATTTGTATATCGTCTTTCTTATAAAATTCAAATAATTTGTTTAATAATTATTACCTGTTTCTAAATGATATTCAATTATAATTACTTTTTTGCGCAACTAAACTATCAAAATAGCTCTACCGTAAAAGTAGTGCATTGAAATGGAAAAAAACGCAGCTTAATGGAAAGGCTTTTATTAACTGTCTAAATTTTTCTCACATCTTTGATCAAAATTTTTGCGTTTTTTACGATTTTTTAGGCAAAATTGTTTCAATTGCATGAACGTTGATTTTTTTTTTGTAGGAAGTGATAATTGGAGTTGTAATTCTAAAATTTTGTAAGTAAAAATATATTTCTTACTTTCGCAGCCCCGATTGAAAAATAGGGAGAAATTATTAACCAATTAAAAACAAAAAAATGTACGCAATTGTAGAAATAGCAGGGCAGCAATTTAAAGTTGCTAAAGACCAGCATCTCTTTGTACATCGTTTAGAAGGCGCAGTAGATTCAAAAGTTAATTTTGATTCTGTTATGCTGATTGAAAATGATGGCAAAGTGAAAGTGGGCGCCCCAGTTATCAGCGGAGCTAAAGTTTCCGCAAAAATTATGTCGCACGACAAAGGCGATAAAGTAATCGTTTTCAAAAAGAAACGTAGAAAAGGGTACCAAAAATCAAACGGTCACCGCCAGCAGTTTACTAAGATTCTTATCGAATCTATTACTGCTTAATTATTAATAAATAAAGGAAAATAAGAAATGGCACATAAAAAAGGTGCGGGTAGTTCTAAGAACGGCCGTGAGTCACATAGCAAAAGATTAGGTGTTAAAATCTTTGGTGGTCAGTTAGCTATTGCTGGAAACATTATTGTTCGTCAGCGTGGTACAAAACACAATCCGGGTGTTAACGTAGGTATTGGTAAAGACCATACTTTGTTTGCATTGGTGGATGGTACTGTTACCTTCAGAAAAACACGTAACGATAAATCATACGTTTCGGTTGAGGCATTTGCTGCTGAAGCTTAAGACGTTTGTAGTTTTACAAAAGAATCTCCTGGGCTTTGCTAAGTTCAGGAGATTTTTATTTATACCAATCTGATTTTTAAATTTGTCGACTACAATAGTATTGTTGCTACGAAATCAAATCAGCGTTAATCATAATTATCAGCGTCATCAGCGTTCTATTAAAACTTAAGCGGAAACGCTTACACCATTTAGAAACAAAAGTTATTTAGACTCAACAATACAAAAAAACAAAGTATCCAGTTCTAACACTCAATTTATGCTACAACTCAATCACATTCGCGACAACAAAGAAGAAGTAATTCAACGATTGGCCATTAAAAATTTTGATGCAAAAGAAATCATTGAAAAAGTATTCGAACTCGACAATGACCGTCGACGCACTCAAAATGAATTAGACAGTTTATTAAACGAATCAAATACGCTAGCTAAACAGGTTGGAGATTTATATAAGCAAGGTAAAAAGGCGGAAGCAGATGATTTGAAAAACAAAAGTGGGGCTTTAAAAGAGAGTTCAAAAAAATTGGATGAAAGCCTTAAGGATATTGAAGCTGAACAAACCAAATTATTGCTTACCGTCCCCAATACACCGAGTAAAAAAGTACCCAAAGGAAAAACACCGGCCGACAATGAAAATGTGTTTCAAGAAGGGGATATTCCAAAGCTGTATGCGGGTGCGAAACCACATTGGGAATTGGCTTCACAATACGATTTAATTGATTTTGAATTGGGTGTAAAGCTTACCGGTGCAGGATTTCCGGTGTATAAAGGAAAGGGAGCTCGTTTGCAGAGAGCATTAATTAATTTCTTTTTGGATAACGCTATTGCTGCAGGTTACTTGGAGGTTCAACCTCCCATTTTGGTGAATGAAGCTTCAGGATACGGTACAGGGCAATTGCCCGATAAGGAAGGGCAGATGTATCATTCGCCTATCGATAATTTGTATTTGATTCCTACCGCAGAGGTTCCTATCACAAATATTTATCGAGATGTGATTTTAAAAGCGGAGCAGTTTCCGATTAAAAATTGTGGCTACACACCTTGCTTTCGCAGAGAAGCAGGCAGTTACGGGAAGGATGTGCGCGGTTTAAATCGTTTGCATCAATTTGATAAAGTAGAAATTGTGCAGATTGCCCATCCCGATAAAAGTTATGAAACGCTCGAACAAATGCGCGAATATGTGGCAGGCTTGATGCGTAAATTGGAATTGCCTTTTCGAATTTTAAAGCTTTGTGGTGGTGATATGAGTTTTGCATCAGCACTCACGTATGATTTTGAGGCATATAGTGCCGCACAGGAAAAATGGTTGGAAGTAAGTTCCGTTTCCAATTTCGAAACCTTTCAAAGCAACAGATTAAAATTACGTTTTAAAGAAGGAGATGCAAAGCCACAATTGGCTCATACTTTGAATGGAAGTGCTTTGGCCTTACCGCGCATTGTTGCTTCTTTGTTGGAAAATAATCAAACTGAAAAAGGAATTAGAATTCCTAAGGCATTGGTTGCTTATACAGGGTTTGAGTGGATTGATTGAGATTAGAAAAACGAGGACAAAGGGCGAAGCAAACTTTATGAATGATTACTTTGTTTCAAATTAAGAAGGGTATTGAGATTCGTAAGAATACTTCAGAAGCATTGCAAGAACTACAGAGTTTAGATTACATAAACTGTATCTTATGAAAAGACTATTATTGTTTTTATTACTTTTTGAAACAACTAGTAGGTTAGAAGCGCAATATGTGAATGTCCCGGATCCTGCTTTTCGGAATATCCTAAAAAATAGTTACGGCTTGAGTTCTTGTTTTAGCGGTACAATGCTGGATACAACCTGTTCTCAAATTCCTAATGTTACGAGCCTATATCTTTATAGTTTGAATATTCAAAGCCTAGAGGGAGTTAGTTATTTTGACAATTTGTTAAGCTTGGATTGCACCCATAATCCAATTACCAGATTTCCACGCTTACCTAAGCTTTTGCAAACGCTAAAATGCGCTGATAATCATTTTGACACTTTACGTCATTTGCCGCAATCCTTGCGAACATTAGAATGCTTAGGAAATCATATGGTTTATTTAGAAATTCCGGATTCATTAGAAAATTTAACCTGCTGGACAAATAATTTAGTACGACTTCCTCCTTTGCCTAACACATTAATAAATTTAGATTGTAATTATAATAGTTTGGATAGTTTACCGGCTTTACCACCAAATTTGGTAAATTTTAATTGTGGAAGTAATCAAATTAAAACAATGCCAGGTTTACCTTCATCTTTGAAGACATTTTCCTGCTATCAAAATAAGTTGACCGATTTGCCCCCCTTACCTCAAAACTTAACCCACCTGGAGTGCTATAATAATAAAATTGATAGTTTGCCTCAATTGCCATTGACGTTAGTGACTTTAAATTGTTATGGTAATAAATTGACACATTTGCCAAGCCTTCCGTCCGGGATGCTAGATTTAGATTTTGGTTATAATTTATTGCCCACCTTTCCCGATTCATTGCCTCCTAACTTGAGAAGCTTCGATTGCAGTTATAATCTTTTCACTTCATTACCTCCAGTACCAGCATCAATATTGGATCTTGGTTGCGGCGGTTTAAATTTAACTCTCTTGCCCCCATTACCTCCATTATTAAGGCAATTTTCCTGCGATGGAAATAAATTTGTTCACTTGCCTGCATTGCCAAACTCAATTGAATCCCTTGATTGCTCTGATAATCTTTTAGTCGATCTTCCAGATCTTTCATCAATTTATTTGGGCTCATTAGATATCCGAAATAACCCTAATTTAACTTGCTTACCAAAGTTTGGTGAAATTCAGTATTGTCAATTTAGCAATACCGGTATTACTTGTGTTTTCGACAATTATGATCCGAATGGTTATAATGATGAAGGCCTAATGTCTTTGCCAAAATGCGATCCATTTAATCCGCAGCAATGTTATTTTTATTATGAAATTAATGGCAGGGTTTTTCACGAACAAAATTCAAATTGTATAAAGGATTCCACCGAAGCGGGAATAAAAAATATCAAAATCAATTTGTTCAACGGTACTAATTTAGTTTGGCAATCAACTACGGATACCCAAGGGAACTTTCATTTAAAAGCAGGAACAGGAAATTATACGTTTAGCATTGATACAACCAACTCTCCGGTTACAACAGTATGTCCGGCTTCCGGAAAAAATACCATCACAATTACAAATACGCACTCAACTTTTTCAGATCAAAATTTTGGTCTGGCGTGTGATGGGGGATATGATGCAAGAGTATTAGCAATAGTTAGTGATGACGGAAATTTTCGCCCAGCAAATTTTGCCACCTTAAAAATAAAAGCGGGCGATGCTTCTAATCAATATGGACTCCATTGTATGAATGGAGTTGGGGGTTCGGTTAAGGTAATACTTAGTGGCCCGGTTCACTATTTTTCATCAGCAAGCTCCATGACTCCTCAAGTTAATGGAGATACTTTAACCTACATAATCAATAATTTTGGCATTGTAAACTTTGATGCTGATTTTAGAATAAAAGTGCAAATAGATACTAGTGCCCAGATAGGGAATTTAATTTGTGTGCAAGCTTCTGTAGAGATTTCAAGCAATGATGTGAATCCTGGAAACAATGCTATGAGCCAATGTTTCGCTATTTTAAACAGCTTTGATCCAAATGATAAAGCCGTATCACCAGACGGAGCAATTGAAGCGTTACAAGAAAAGCTAACTTACACCATTCGCTTTCAAAATACCGGTAATGCTGATGCGCAGCACATATATGTGCTTGATTCGCTTGATTCGGATTTGGAAGTGAGTAGTTTTGAATTGCTTGCATTTAGTCATCAGCCTCAGCTTGAGATTAAAGGAAACATCGCAAGATTTAATTTCCCCCACATAAATCTTGCAGATAGTTTAAGTGATGAAGCGCATAGCCACGGCTACATTCAATACAGTATTAAGCCAAAACAAAATTTATCTCCTGGATCAAAAATTAATAACACTGCGTTTATTTATTTTGATTTTAATGCTGGGGTAAAAACGAATACAGCTCAGAATTGGATTAAATTGCCGAAACGGATTTCAACCGGAGTTGGACTTAGCCCTCGAATACCTATCAAATTTATTAAAAATTAGAAATTATTAACGCTTGAATTTATGTCATACAAAAAAATTGCATTTTCTTTACTCATCCTAACAGGCTTGAACTATGGGTGCAATCATTCCGATCCAAAAGTTATTGCCCGAATTGACAGTGTGTTGGTGGTATTAGATTCAACCACAAAAATGGCGGCTGATATTGACTTTGAAAAGGAGGAGGAAACGGCTAAAAAAATTGAGGCGGATTTGGAGTTTATTCAAAACAATTTTAAAGATACCTTGGATATTACAACGGCTGCCTTTCTTAAGGATTATAAAACAATAAATGCTGAAGAGGAGGAGGAAGGAAAAGGCAATGAAAACTATGCATTGATGTTGAAAAAGGAATTGGATTTTACAAAACAACAACTGTTGAATTTGAAACATGACTATGAAAAAACCGACATCAAACCGGAGGAATTTGAAAAATATTTTGCCACTGAATCCACCACAGTTCGTAAACTAAATGCTTTTGTAGCGCGTAAAAGGGCTGAGTTTTTTCAAAAAGAAAAGCAGTTTAATGCAGTGCAGCCCAAGGTGCAGAAGTTTATTGAATCCATAAAAAAATGATGAAATACCTATTGCGAAATTTGTTTTTTTTAAGTTTTTATTTCTTTGTGCAAATCGCAGCGGCGCAAGAAGATAAGAATGAACAATTGGCTTTACAATATTACGCACGTGGTGAATTTGATAAGGCGTCGGATTTATATGAAAAATTATTTGATAAAAACCCTGACGATTTTAATTATTACGAGCATTATTTAGAATGCTTGCTAAATCTCAAAGATTTTAAAACTGCTGAACGTTTAGTGAAACGGCAAATCCGCCGGGTGCCTCAAGAATTGCAGTTTCGGGTGGATTTGGGAAAGGTATATAAAAGCGCCGACGACCTTGAAAAAGCAAAAAAGGAATTCGAGTCTGTCATCGCAACTATGCCACCAGATCAAAATCAAGTAATCAATTTGGCTCGTTATTTTATAGATATGGGAGAAATGGATTTTGCCATGAAAACCTATCTACGTGGTCGAAAACTGGTAGGTAGCAGCTACAACTTTTATTTTGAAATGGCAGAACTGTATTTTCAGAAAGGCGATTATGAAAATATGATTCGGGAGTATTTGGATGTGTTGGCGTTGAATACCATTTACTTGCAAAATGTTCAAAATGCGCTGCAAACAAGCATTGGAGAGGATGAGGGTGGTAAGAAGAACAAGATCCTTAAAACACAATTACTTAAGCGCATTCAAACGAGTCTTGATAATTCAGTTTATTCCGAAATGCTGATTTGGTTGTATGTGCAGGAAAGGGATTTTGAGTCGGCCTTTATGCAAAGCAAGGCCTTAGATAAACGACAACATTTGGATGGTAGCAAAATTATGGCATTAGCCACCTTAGCAAGTTCTAATAAGGATTACGATGTGGCTTCCAAGTGCTATCAATACATCATCGAACAAGGAAAAGCGAATGCTCATTACACCACTGCCCGCATGGAGTTGGTAACGAGTTTAAATGCTAAAATTGTAAACAACCCTGCTTATACACCTTTGGATTTGGCGATTTTAAAGCGAACCTATTTAAGCACTTTAACTGAATTAGGAAAATCTCCGGCTACATTGCCTTTGTTGCGCGGACTTGCACATTTGGAAGCATTTTATTTGTATGATGCAGATAGTGCTATAGGAATTTTAAATGAGGCGATCACCTATCAACGAGCCGATCCAAAGACCATAGCTGAATGTAAGTTAGAATTGGCCGATATTTTACTTTTTACCGGTGAGATTTGGGAAACTACTTTGTTGTATTCGCAAGTTGAAAAGGCATTTAAAGAGGAACCAATTGGACAGGAGGCGAAGTTTAGAAATGCGCGCCTTTCTTATTATCACGGTGATTTTGAATGGAGTCGCGCACAGTTAAATGTTTTGAAATCATCCACTGCAAAGCTAATTGCAAATGATGCTTTGGACTTGTCGCTCTTAATTTCAGATAATACAGTTGATTCTAATTTTGTTCCATTGGAAATGTATGCTCGAGCGGATTTGTTGGTATATCAAAACAAGGATAGTTTCGCTTTGCTTACTTTGGATAGCATTACAAAGCAATTTCCAACGCATGCCATTGATGATGAGATATTATTTAAAAAATATCAAATAGAATTTAAGCGTGGAAAATTTGAAACAGCTGCTGCATTTCTTCAAGAAATAAGAGATAAATATTCGACTGATATTTTAGGAGATGATGCAGTGTTTAAACTTGCGGAATTAAATCAATATCACCTGAAAAATCAGGAAAAGGCCAAAGAATTATACCAGGAACTCCTTACCAATTATCCAGGTAGTTTGTACACCGTAGAAGCAAGAAAACGTTTCCGGTTAATGCGTGGAGATACTTTTGTGAATTGAGACCCTTTTCACAACATTTATTTTCTTTTATTTGTGTGGTAAGAAGCATCAAAAATGGCGGATAAAAAAATCAAAGTTTCGGTAGTGAGTTACACCAATTCATTGCCCTTTGTATATGGATTGGAAAATTATCCGGGAGAAAAAAAGTTTGAACTACAAAAAGATATTCCGGCTGTTTGCGCACAAAAATTATTGACTAATAAAGTTGATGTTGGTTTGGTGCCGGTTGCCATATTGCCACAGTTGGAGGAATACCACATCATTTCGGATTATTGTATTGGTGCGGATGGAGCGGTTGGTTCGGTGCTTTTGTTCAGTGATGTTCCACTGCGAGAAATACGAACAATTTTATTGGATTTTCATTCGCGCACTTCTGTGCAATTGGTTCAACTGCTTTCGGAAAAATTTTGGAAAATTGCGCCGGTATGGAAAAATGCAACAGAAGATTTCATAGCTGATATTTCGGGAACCACTGCGGCGGTGGTGATTGGAGACAGAACCTTTTCACTTAAAAATACCTACAAATACAGTTACGATCTCTCAGAGGAATGGAAGAATTTCACAGGCCTTTCTTTTGTATTTGCAGCATGGGTAGCCAATAAAAAATTGCCCGATGTGTTTTTAAGTTCTTTTGAAGCGGCAGTGCGTTATGGAATCGATAACAAAGCAAAGGTGATTGAACAACTTAAATTGCAAGCTATTCCTGGTTTGGATGCAGCACATTACCTGAATACCAATATTCAGTTTGATTTAGATGAAGGGAAGAAAAAAGGATTAGAATTGTTTTTGTCTTATTTGAAAAGGGAAATATAAAGGCTATTATTTTCCTCTTCCCTGAACCACAATCAATACCGTATAAATCATGATTTTTATGTCTACCGCGAGCGACATGTTTTCGATGTATAAGATATCGTATTTAAGGCGCTCTATCATCTGGTCCACATTTTCGGCATAGCCGTATTTTACTTGACCCCAGGAGGTGATGCCCGGGCGCACTTTATGCAAATGTTTGTAATGTGGTGCCTTTTGAACAATTTGATCAATAAAATATTGCCGTTCCGGTCGAGGTCCTACCAAAGACATATCGTTGGTTAGCACATTCCAAAACTGTGGAATTTCATCCAACCTTACCTTACGCATAAATCTACCAAAAGGGGTAATTCTTGAATCGGATTGACTACTTAATTCAGGTCCATTTTTTTCGGCATCGATAAACATGGAGCGGAACTTGTGAATTTTAAAGGGTTTGCCATGAATACCAATTCGCTCATGACTATAAAAAACAGGACCTTTAGAGCCGGATTTAATGATGATGGCTACAATTAAATATACCGGTGAGAGTAATATCAAAGCAATCAAGGATACTGCTATATCCATGAATCGTTTTACATAAAACTGCCAAGTAGGCATTATGTTTCTTGAAATTTCAATTAGTGCAGCCCCGAAAATGGAAGTCATTTTTACCGATCCGGAAAGTATATCATACATATCCGGAATCACTTTAATGATGCAATTGGTATCGTCTAATTCATTAATGATTCTTCCAATAAATTCGTGCTCACCCGATTCAATAGCTATAATAACTTCTTCTACTTTATGAGTATCAATAATACTTTTCAGTTTATTAATTTCACCTAAATGGCTCAGTTTTTCGAGTAGCATGTGACTCCTTCCGTTTTTGTTCTCAACGGTTACAAAGCCAACGAATTTATTCCCGGATGATTTTTTTTGACCTTGGATTTCTTCGTACAAGTTCCAGGCATTTTCATTACTACCCACAATAATGGTATTGAAGCCAATTTTGCGGTTATGGATTTTATGTACGATGTTGGTGGAAATTAAAAATCGGAAGAAATAAGTCGCAAAAAAATGTATTAAGAACAGCGCAATAAAGGAATAGTAGTATGTTTTATACGAATATATTTCATCATCCAGCAGGAGCGAAAAAAATAAAACAATAACACCGATGAGGGATATTAAGAGTGTTTGTCCTAATTCGCCTAAACGCGATTTCCGAAACACATTTTTATAAGTTCCTGTAGCAGCATACAACAAGACCCAAAAGAGCGGAACAAGGGCAAGGGCAAGAAAAAATTTCTCAGAAAAATTAAATGGAACTTTAAAACCGTATTTAACGGGTTCGATATTTATTTTTCGAAATACATAAAAGCAGCTCCACGAAAGCGCTGCAGCTAATAAATCGAAAAATATGTATAATATGCGATATGTATTCTTACTCATAACATCACTTCACTAACTTAATATTGTCGAGGTAAAATTCAGCATTAGTGCCATCTGCAGGCTTCTCGACGCGAAAATAGATTTTAAAATTATCGGCAGCAGCGAAATATTCCAAGGTTCCTGTAAGGTTTACATAAATTTTGTTCCATGTTAATATAGAAAAGTCGTCGTTTGTTGGATTTAGGGTTACTACTGGCTGCGGGTATTCTACACCGGCAACAATGGCAATAAATCCAACCATAATTGGAGCATTGGTTTTGAAATTCATTTCCAGAAAAACGGAGGTGTTGTTGGTAGGGAGAACAAAAGCTTTTTCAGAGGCATATTCAAAAGTGTTGTGATTGGCATCCAGGTAACCGGCCATAGAATTTGTTCCATCAAAGGCATTGGATACCAAGGTTAATGAAGTGTCGGAGCTTGGCCGTTTGGTTAATGAAACAGTGATGCCATCAAAGTTTTCTTTCCACAAAAAGTTAGTATAACTTTTATAATAAACGCTTGGTGATACGCTGGTAATTTTTTCTTTTTCTAATTTAATAGAAGAGGCAAACTCTGTGTAAAATGGATATATGGGGCGAGTACTTCCAATGCCATTTTCTTTAATTCCAGCTTTAATGCGCAGATTATAGTCACCGTCTTTTAGAACAGGAAATTTTGCCGGCAATTCGTAAATTCCTTGTAGTCGATCATCTAAATAAACCCAGGCATCAACAATTTTGGAAGAATTTGATCCTTGCAAAGATTTTAAAGAATCGGGAACTATTAAATCTATTGCATTAATTTGAATGTAGGCAGGAATGGGTTCTTCCTTATCGAATTTGCTGCAGGAAGCAAGTCCAAAAAAAAGAATTGAGCACAAAAATGCAATAATAAATGCCGAGTAAATTCTAATCATCCAAACGAAAATAGTACACCTTAAAAATTTTAGAACGGCAAATATTGTTATTTATTGTGAGGTATCTAATAAATCGTTTGGAAATTTTAATTTATTTATGATTTTATAAGCCACATCGAGTGCCTTATAACCGTCGTCAATGCTCACAATTGGAGTGGTATCGTTAACTATCGCATCATAAAACGTTTCGAGCTCTTTTTTTATCGCATTGACTGCTTGAGGCTTAGGAGAATCGAAATAAATTTGCTTTTGCCCTTTTCCTTTTCCTAAATCGATGGTAACCGACAACGGATCAGGCTCTCCTTCTATGTTTTTTAGCCTAACTATATTAGCTTCCTTTTCTAAAAAGTCGATTGATATGTAGGCATCTTTCTGAAAAAAGCGTGTTTTACGCATGTTCTTCATAGAGATTCTACTGGCGGTAAGATTGGCCACGCATCCGTTGTCGAATTCCAACCGCGCATTGGCAATATCGGGAGTATCACTAACCACCGCAACGCCACTGGCACTTATTTTTTTTACATTGGCTTTAACCACGCTTAAAATAATGTCGATGTCGTGGATCATTAAATCCAACACGACAGAAACATCCGTTCCACGAGGATTAAATTGTGCAAGGCGATGTGTTTCAATAAACATGGGCTTGGAACAATAAGGAAGGGCAGCGGTAAATGCCGGGTTAAACCGTTCCACATGGCCCACCTGAACTTTAACATTAGCTTCGCGTGTAAGGTCAATCAAGGATTTCGCTTCCTTAATGGTATTTGTTATCGGTTTTTCGATAAATACATGCTTTGATTTTTTTAATGCTTTAGCTGCGCATTTGTAGTGCGTAATGGTTGGCGTAACAATATCAACAGCATCCACTTCTTCGAGCAAGCTATCCACTGAATCGTAGCGGTTTATGCCAAACTCGGCAATAACCTTAGCGGCATTTTCATCATCGGGATCGTAAAATCCGATTAAATCGAAGGTTGGAATTTCCTTAATTAATTTTATATGAATTTTACCCAGATGACCAGCGCCTAATACACCAATTCGAATCATTTTATGAAATGAGTTTATGACCTCAAAGTTAAATTCCTTGATTAGTGCCTGATAGCGAGGCTAATTAATTTTATAACATTCACTTGTTAGTTCTTTCGCAGTAGCGGAGACGGGTTTTTCTTGGCTCATTTTTTACATTTGCTTACGGTAAAATTTTATGGAAGACAACTACAAACACAAAGGAATTAGAAAGCAGTTGGTTGCCTTGTTGCAAACAAAAGGAATAAAAAATACGCTAGTACTGAGTGCCATAGAAGCAATACCCCGTCATTTGTTTTTGGATAGTTCCTTTTTGGAATTTGCCTATCAAGACAAAGCATTTCCAATTGGGGAAGGGCAAACTATATCGCAACCCTATACGGTAGCATTTCAAACCGAATTGCTGGATATTAAAAAGGGCGAAAAGGTGCTGGAGGTAGGAACCGGAAGTGGTTACCAAACAGCAGTGTTGTGTTTTTTAGGCGCAAAGGTATTTAGCATTGAACGGCAAAAAAATCTGTACGACAAAACCAAGTTGTTTTTGCCTAAGTTAGGCTATAATGCTAAGTTTTTTTATGGCGATGGCTATAAAGGGCTTCCCCCTTTTGCACCCTACGATAAAATACTTGTAACTGCGGGTGCGCCTTTAATACCCACTGCTTTATTGGAGCAATTAAAGGAGGGAGGAAAGCTCGTAATTCCGGTGGGTGTGGGAAAAGTTCAGGAAATGTATTCTTTGGTAAAATGCAAGAATAATTTCGAACAAACCAATCACGGCAGTTTTAAATTTGTTCCTTTATTGGAGCAAAAAGCATAGCCAATTCTGACACCTAAATATTATTTATATTTTTGGGTGAAAAATTAGCTATACAATATTAAGCGTAAAGCTTCGTTAACCAATCGATTTATAAAATAAGAGCTTCTATGAAAAAAATAATTTTGACCTCCCTTTTACTTCTTGCCTCACATTGGGGCATGTCTCAGGAACTAGTTTCTAAAAAGGGCGAACCAATGTTACCCGATTCCGGTGATTGGGCAATTGCTATCGATGCTAGTCCATTTTTAAATTACATAGGAAATGTTTTTTCATCTTCCGGCAAAAATTCAGTTTTTAAGTCTAATGCAGATAGTAACCTAACTGTGATTGGAAAGTATTTTCTATCTTCAAAAAGGGCGGTACGTATAAAAGTGAACATGGGAGTTAATTCTAATTCCGAAAAATTTAATACCATAAAATCAGGTCAAACAGATCCGAATGTAACTGTAGAAGATAGTTGGAAATACAGTAAAACAAGCATTAATATAGGTTTAGGAATTGAAAAAAGACGTGGAAAAACAAGGTTGCAAGGATTGTATGGAGCAGAGGCAATGCTATTTTATACAGAGGGTATAAAGCAAAAATATAAGTACGGCAACAGCTTTACCAAAAATGAAATAGCACCTGCATCTCACGATTTTAATGGAAATATAGTTGGAGATAAACGCGTTACAAATAGTAAACAAGGCGCATTATATGGTTTAGGTATGCGCGGATTTGTGGGATTTGAGTATTTTATTTTCTCCAAAATTTCACTTGGAATGGAGTATGGTTTAACTTTAAATTTTGGCAAACAAGGAGATGGGCAATTGGTTACTGAAAGATGGGATGCTATAAATGCTGAGAAAAAAACAGAAACATCTGTGATTGCAGGTAAAACTATTTTTGAACTGAATTCCGGATTGAAAAACGGAAATGCCTTGATATATGCATCATTTCATTTTTAAATCACAAAAGTAGACTGGCAATTAAATTGCGAGATAATACTCTTTTTTTTATATCTTACCAATAGCCAAAATCATTTTTTGATTAATTCTCTGCGGCTCAATTCATTTCATATTAACAGTTCAATGTTTATAATTTTGGTGAGGTGTATAACTTTCGCAAGTCCAATTTTTATCTACATTTGCCTCAAATTTTAACTTAAAAAAGTTTAACTAAAAACAACAACTATGAAAAAAGTTTTATTATTGGTTGCATTAGCTTTTGGTGTTTCATCAAGCTATGCGCAATTATCTACACGCGAAAATGATGCTACAGTAGAGAAAATTGGCGCTCGTCCCGTTAAAGGAGACATGGCGCTTACCTTCGCTATTGGAACAGGCAAAGATTCCGCTACTGCAAGCCTTTACAAAGGAAACTTGTTAGGAGCCGGAGATCTTCTCACATTTAAGAAGTATATGGAAGATGATATGGCTTTCCGTTTAGGAGTGCGTCTTTACAAAAAATCAAGCACTGTTAAAGGAACATCTGCTGATTCAACTGCATTCTCTAATCCAGGTGGACCTGAATTTTTTGAGTACAGCAATAAAATGAACAAAAGAGAATACATCATCGTTCCGGGAGTTGAAAAGCATTTTAATGCCGGTAATATTTTTGATGTTTACACTGGAGCTGATTTATATTTAGGCTTTAAGAAAGAAGTAAGCAACATTGATAACATCAAAACAAACAGAGCTGGTGATTCTAATAAAACAAAGTTGACAACAAAAAACAGTATTGTTGGATTGGGATGGATTGTTGGTTTTAATGTATTTGTTGCTCAATTGCCTATTTCAGTTGGTTTAGAGTATGGATTGAATGCTAAATGGGATATTGGTGGAAAAACAAAACACGAAGTTGAAAGCAAAGTAGGAAGCGTTTCTTCATCAGCTGAGTTCTTTACTTACGAAGGTGATCCAAATCAAGGCCGTCAATACAGCAAATTAGGTAAAAGAAGTTTTGGAATGGATACTAACCAAAATGTGCGTTTAGCTGTAAATATTTATTTCGGCAAATAATAAAAAGTATAAACCTCTAAAATAAAGAATTATGAAAAAAATAAAAGTAACCTATTTATTAGCAGGCTTTATACTCACTTTCGCATCTTCTTGTACCATGAATAGTAAAATGATTACTTCTGCACCCATAATAACACAGGTGCAGTTGACTATGAATGACTTAGAATATGTTGGTGAAGTAACAGGCACCGCTACTCAATCCTATGTTTTAGGATTGCCGTATGGCGGTCGTCGATACATGGTGGGTTCAGTAGGTAACGGTATGTTGGGTGGTGTTGTGCCAACCGATAGAGCTGTTGCTAACGCGTCTTACGATGCATTGATGCAAAAAGCAGATGCAGATTTTATTCTTCCATTTGCTGCTACAGAAAAAACGCAATATCAGTTTTTAGGTAAAAAGAAAACTGTAACATTAAGAGCAAAAGCGTTTAAAATCAAAACCAAGTAACAATTACTTGTTAATTTTTAATGAAAAGGATCTGGCTTTTGTCAGGTCCTTTTTTTATACCTTTACAGAAATAAATTAAAAGCATGAATCAAAACTTAAAAGCCGCCGCTATATTGCTTCTTGGGGTGCTTACATTCACCTCGACCTCTTGTAAAAAAGAAAAATTAAAACAACCCTTGGTACTTACCAATCCGGAAAGTTTATATATCTATGGCCGTGCGGGGGATGTTGTATCGGTAACGGTTGACGTAAGTTCAGATATTCGCTTGAGTCGTTTTTACGTTACCTCTAAAATTGATAATGCATTTCAAATTACCTCACTTGATTCAACAATTGATGGAAAGAGTTTTTCGATGAACTTTGAGTATAAAATTCCGGCAGCAGCCTCAGGTAAGAGTATTATTTTTACCTACAATGCAATGGATGTTGATGGCAATAGCGGTTCAGATGTAAAGCGGCTTGTTGTAGCTGCTGATACTGCAATTGTATTGGCTGAGACTTCAGGGCATCAGCTATTTTCCGGTAAATCGTTAAACCATCAAGATGCTTTCGACCTTGAAACGAATTCGGTAAAATGGTCCTTGTTACCGGGAGTTGATTCTACATCGCTTGATATTAAAGACTTTCCAACAGATTCAACAGATGCTTTGGCAAAAAGTTGGATTTCTCCCGCCCACGGGAAATTTGTGCGCGCAAATGGCTTTGATTATGCAAATGCTACCAATGTTAGTTTAATTAATGCTTATTCCTCCAGCACAAAGCTTGATATTATTGATAATATTCAACTCAATGATATTATTATTATTAAATTGGGAAGTGTTGCCAGTGACAAGTATGCCATTATTAAAATTAACGGGATTACTGATGCTGCCGGAAAGGAATCTGATTCTTACTTGTTTTCAATAAAAAAGTAGTACCTTTCCATTTACACCAGTATTAAAGTAAGAGAAATGAATAATCGCATACTTTTATGTTCACTTCTTACGCTTTGTATAATGAGCTTTAATGCTTGTCGTAAAGGAGAAGATGACCCATTTTTTTCTTTTCACACCCGAAAAGATAGGGTTGCAGGTGCTTGGGTGGTTAGCAATTACACCGGCGAATTTAATACCGACTATAGTTACCCGAGTAAGAAAACAAAAACCGTGGTATTTGTTCAAAATTTTGGCTTAGTGAATTATTCCCAAAGTACTTCAGATACCGCAGGCACTTTTGTGGAATTAAAAGGGAAAGTGAGTCAAGCAAATTATTATTTTTATAAAAATGGGAAATGGTCTTCAGTGCTTGAATACTATTTATATGCGCCCCAAGCTGTAGGTGGATTTTACATTTCAAAAACACGGTACGAGAACGATGGAACATGGGAGTTTCAAGATAAGACAGATGGCATGAAAAAAAAGGAAAGTATGTTAGTGAAAACAGAAAATGAAAAACATTTTTATTATACGTATTCCACATTTCTTGGAACTGTGGTGGATTCTGTAGCCGATTCAAGCAGTGTTACTTATGGTATTGGCGAAAAATCGGACGTTTGGAAATTGATAGGTTTGAGAACTAATCGTATGAAAGCCGAGATTGTAAGTGAGCAATCATTCATCAGCACAGTGCCTGGAATTGCAGGAACAAGCATTACTTCAACCAAAAAAATAAGCATAGAATTAAATTAAAAAAAGCCGTCAACAAATGCTGACGGCTCATTCACTAAACCAACACTTGAAAAACTAAGGTCTTCGATCGCCTTTTCGCTCCTGAATTTTTTTAAGTAATTCTCGTTTAAAATCTTCTTGTGCGCGGTATAATTTTGCAACTTTTCGTATGGGCAACACCGCTTTAAATTTGTTGTGGTATTCTTTTAAAACATCCAATTCTTTTTGTCTGAAGCTCACTTCACTATCAATGAGTGCTTCTACTTCTTTGTCGCTAAGCTGATCGAGATTATCCATCCCGTCTTTACTGTCTTTTCTACGGCTTTGACGAATGGCTTGAATTTTATTTTCAAATTCATTAAAAACCGGCCAAAATTGTTGTGCTTCAGCGGGAGTGAGTTCCAGCTTATTGGTGATATACGCAACTTTCATGGCTTCCACCTTTTCTTTTCGTTCGCCTTTGTGCTGCTTATCTACTTCACCTGGCTGAGCCAGTGTGGAGGTAAGTATGGAAAGGGAAACCCCTACAATTGCTATTAATTTTTTCATTTTTATGGAGTTTAAAATTCGTTTGTAATTGTTGTTATATCTATATTATCGCTAATTAAGTAATCCTCTATTTCGCTGCTGCTGATGTCGCTTCCGGCTTCTATTTGTTGTGAGGCACTTTCTAGACTTTCATCATCCAGTTGGTCTGCTAATTCTATTTCATTGGCAGATGCCAGGTAAAGTGTATCAAATTCTTGCACCATTTCGTTGGCAGCAATTTCTTTTGTTGGGGAAGATGATGTGCTTGAATAATATCGAATTCCAACCAAAATAAATACAAATATTGAAGCGGTTACAAGTGCAGTTTTATAATTAGGTACCCAATAATTTTTAGGTTTTACTTGGGCAGTTACTTTTTCCTGCAATTCACCGGGTAGTTTTTCAAAATAATTGTCGGGTGTGCTGAAAACCTCCTTTTTCTCGATGTTAAAAAGATGAGGGGCAATTTTTTTCAGTTCCTCGTTATCTGTTGTTTCCATTTGTTTCTCTGATTGTATTTATGCAAAAAGGTTTAATGACTCAAAACATATTCTTCTATTTTTTTTACTGCTATGTGATAGGAAGCTTTTAATGCACCTACCGAAGTTCCTAATACATCCGACATTGCTTCATATTTAAAATCTTCATAATATTTCATGTTAAATACAAGTCTTTGCTTTTCGGGCAATGTGAGTATTGCTTTTTGCAATTTCAATTGAATTTCATCACCATTAAAATAATTATCGTCCTCGAGTGACTTTGAAAGTTGATATTCCACATCCACAATTGGAATAAAAAATTTTGTTCGCTTCTTTTTTAAAAAGGTAAGCGATTCATTTGTTGCGATGCGATATAACCAAGTAAATAATTGGGAATCCTCTTTAAAATTTAACAAGTTGTTCCACATTTTCAACAGCACATTTTGCAATACATCATTGCTGTCGTCGTGATCTATTAACATGCGACGAATATGGTTATACAGCCTCTTTTGGTATTTTTTCACCAACAAATTAAATGCGTACGAACGGGTGTTTTCATCCCTAAATTTTTCGAGAAGTTCTTTGTCGCTGTATTCCTCCATACTTGTTTCGTTTGACTTCTTTCCGAGCTAACTAAAATTTTGGGATATATAATTTTTCATGTCGCTATTTTAGTAGGATACTATTATTTGCTAAAGGTTTAATTCAGCTGTTAATTTTTTTTTATGAGGAGTTTGAATTATCAACACACAGCCGTAAAAATATCTATTTTATTTAGTAGCGGCAGCTTCATTATTTTTCTTTTCTTAGCATTCAATTCTATCCATTCACATGATGTATGAAAAATAAATGGTATAAATCGCACAGTGTATTAATTATTGTTGCAGCCTTGGGTTACTTTGTTGATATCTACGACTTAATACTCTTCAGTATTGTACGTAAGCAAAGTTTGTTATCGATAGGTGTACCGGAAGCAGAATTGTTAACAACCGGCATCAAATTAATTAACATGCAAATGATTGGTATGTTAGTAGGCGGTTTGTTATGGGGTATTTTAGGTGATAAACGCGGACGCTTATCTGTTTTATTTGGCAGCATTTTTTTGTATTCAATAGCCAATATTGCCAATGGATTTGTAACCGATGTTAGTTCGTATGGATGGTTACGCTTTATTGCAGGAATAGGTTTAGCAGGCGAGTTAGGAGCCGGCATTACGCTGGTAGCCGAATCAATGAGTAAGGAAACACGCGGCTACGGTACCATGGTGGTGGTATCATTTGGGGTGCTTGGCGCTGTTTTGGCCGGATTGATTGGTAAAAATTTTGATTGGACCACTGCTTATTTTATAGGAGGTGCCATGGGTCTGGTGCTTCTAGTGTTACGTATAGGCGTATTCGAATCGGGTATGTATGCCAAGGTGAAAGAAAGTAAGATTAAACGTGGCAATTTTTTTCAATTGTTTACCAATAGGCAGCGCTTTATTCGCTATCTCTGCTGTATTACAATTGGCTTACCCATTTGGTATTTGATTGGAGTCTTGGTTTTTCTTTCTCCTGAATTTGCAAAAGAATTAGGAATTAAAAATGTGGAATCGGGAAGTGCTGTAATGTATTTTTATTTAGGAACTTCCATAGGCGATTTTATGAGTGGCTATTTGAGTCAGCTTTTTAAGAACCGCAAGAACATTGTAAAATTTTATTTGGCTTCCATTATTATTACTGTTCCTATTTATTTATTTACTACAAATATCAGTGCCCCCCTGTTTTATTTTATTTGTTCTCTGCTTGGTTTTGCAGCAGGGTATTGGGCTGTATTTATCACCATTGCATCAGAACAATTTGGAACAAATTTACGCTCCACAGTAACTACCACAGTTCCGAATTTTGTGCGCGGAGGCTTAGTATTGCTTACCTTTGGGTTCGAATTTTTTCGAAACACCCTGCACTATACGCTAGTTTGGAGTGCCATGGCGGTGGGAATAATTACAGTGACTATTGCATTTATTTCCTTATTGGGATTACATGAAACCTTTGGAAAGGACCTCGATTATTTTGAATTGGATTAGTGAGAGTAAAATAAGTAGTAAAATCCCAAACCCATAATTCGTTATAGCTATAAGAATGATTAAATATCAAACCGCTGCGGAGGCAGTAAAATTAATTAATAGTGGTGATCGTGTTTTTTTTCATGGTGCGGCTGCAACACCACAAGTATTAATAGATGCCTTAGTAACGAGACATGAAGAATTAAAGGAAGTAGAAATAATTCATATTCACACCGAAGGAGATGCCGTGTATGCCCAATCTGCGTATGAACATGCATTTCATGTAAACAGCTTTTTTGTGGGTGCTAATATTCGAAACTTCGTGGGCCATAGCAATGTGCAATACATTCCCATTTTTTTAAGCGAAATACCGGCTTTGTTTAGAAGAGGTAGAATGCCCTTGGATGCTGCATTTATACAAGTTTCCCCACCTGATCAACATGGATTTTGCTCTTTAGGTGTTTCGGTAGATGTGGCAAAAGCAGCCAGCGATGTGGCGAAAAAAGTTATTGCCTTGGTAAATCCGAATATGCCCCGGTCGCATGGTGATGGGCAAATACACAGCAGTCGCTTTAGCGCTATGGTGCATACGGATAAGCCAATTTATGAATTTCCGCAAAGCGATGTTTCCGAGAATGAATTGGCCATTGGAAAAAATATTGCTTCGCTTGTAGAAAATGGTTCCACCCTGCAACTTGGAATTGGTGGTATTCCCGGAGCGGTTATGAATTATTTGCATCAGCACAAAGATCTTGGATTGCATACCGAAATGTTTACTGATGCAGTATTGCCCTTAATTGAAAGTGGCGTAATTAATGGAAGACGCAAAAGAAATCATCCCGGCAAGGTGGTATCGACTTTTGCTATGGGGACCAAAAAATTATATGATTTTATACACGATAATCCAATGGTGGCAATGTTGGATGCAGCCTATGTTAACGATACCGCGGTTATTCGTAAAAACCCAAAAGTAGTGGCCATTAATAGTGCAATTCAAATTGATTTGAGCGGACAAGTATGCGCCGATTCTATTGGAAGCACCATTTACAGTGGAGTAGGAGGTCAGATGGATTTTATTAGAGGTGCCTCTTTAAGTGAGGGTGGGAAACCAATTATTGCTTTATCGTCGGTTACCGGAAAAGGTGTTTCTAAAATTGTGCCTTTGTTGAATCAAGGCGCCGGGGTGGTTACTACACGCGCGCATGTGCATTATGTAGTAACGGAATTTGGAATTGCCGATTTGTATGGAAAAAATATTGCCGAACGCGCAAAAGCATTAATTGCAATAGCGCATCCCGATAGAAAGGAAGAGCTGGAAAAAAGCGCTTTTGAACTATACGGAAGGCTTTAACTAAAAGAAACATTTTCGGGTTTTATCAATTCGGTTTTTTTTTCGATACTCTAATTTAATGCTCAAAGTTATCCACCAAAATGCAATTAATTGTATCTTTGAAG
Source organism: Bacteroidota bacterium (assembly GCA_016721765.1). Lineage (NCBI taxonomy): Bacteria > Pseudomonadati > Bacteroidota > Bacteroidota bacterium. The sequence continues at coordinate 630,929 of JADKHO010000004.1, read as the reverse complement.
GAAGGTATCGGCTAATTGTTTCAAACTCATTACACCTCAATTTTGAAATAATGATTTTGAAACTTCTTTCACTTTTCCTGAATTTAAAACATAGAGGCGATGTCAAAAAATATCAGTGAATTATCCGGCCGCAAAGGCTTGCACAACAATCTTTTTGAAGAGCTTGGCATTGCTGCTGCTCAAACTGGAAGTCCTAATCTGGAACAACTTGAAAAAATTCGTCAAGAATTTTTAGTTGGAAAATCTACTGTTTTTGGAGCAGTTTCATTTTACGATTTTTTGAAACCTGAAAATAAAGGAAAGAAGGTTTATGTGTGTAATGGTAGTGCATGTATGCTTGCTGGCACACAAGAGGATTTGCATAAAAAGCTGGAAGCACAATTTGATGCAAACGAAATTGGCGAAATGTGCTGTCTTGGTCGTTGTCACGAAAACAATGCTTTTCACCATGCAGGAAAAAATTATTCGGGCAACGATATTGATACCATCTCAAAAATAAAAGAGAAGAATTATTTAAGTCGGGAAAAATATACTGTTGGATATTATGGAAATCCAATACTCACCAGTGAAACAGGAAGTATAAAGGAATTTTACCAAACATTTAAAAACTGCCTCACTCAATCACCAGCAGATTTACTTTCTGAGCTAAAAGCTTCGGGTTTGCGCGGTAGAGGAGGAGCGGGTTTCTCCATGGCCTTTAAAATTGAGTCGTGCAAAAATGCAGTTTCAGATTCAAAATTTATTGTTTGCAATGCCGATGAAGGAGACCCGGGAGCATACTCTGATCGGTATATTTTAGAAAATCGTCCGCATGCTTTGCTTCAAGGAATGCTGCTGGCAGGTTATCTGGCAGGAGCTAATTTTGGTGTGCTTTATATTCGAGGCGAATATCCTGAGTCGGTTGAAATTATAGCTACTGAAATTGAAGCATTGAGGAATGAAAAATTACTTGGCGAGAATATTTTAGGTTCAGGATTTAATTTTGAATTTAAAGTTATCAAAGCCCAAGGCGCATATATTTGCGGAGAAGAAACAGCTTTGCTTTCGTCTATTGAAGGGCAACGCCCTGAAGTAAGAGTGCGCCCACCTTATCCCACACAGCAAGGTTTGTTTAATAAACCAACGGTTGTAAATAATGTGGAAACGCTAGCTAATCTTCCTTTCATTTTTAAAAACGGAGGAAAGGCTTTTGCTGTTATCGGCACTGCTAAATCCAGTGGTACTAAATTAATTTCATTGGATGGAAATTTTAATTCTCCCGGTATTTATGAAGTAGATATGGGAACACCTTTATCAGTTGTGGTTCATGAAATGGGTGGTGGATTTAAACATCCCGTTAAGGCCATGCACATTGGAGGACCCTTAGGCGGTTTAGTTCCGGTGAGTAAAATCGAGAAGCTCACTATAGATTTTGATTCCTTTGCAAAAGAAGGATTTCTTTTAGGTCATGCATCCATTGTTTGCATTCCTGAAAATTATCCCTTGATAAAATACATTGAGCACCTTTTTAAGTTTACAGCACATGAAAGTTGTGGTAAATGTTTTCCTTGTCGATTGGGCTCTACGCGTGGTTATGAACTAGTAGAAAAGGCTCAGTTGGAAGCATATAAAATTGATAAAAGTTTGATGCTAGATTTACTTGAAACCATGGAATCCGGATCGCTCTGTGCCTTGGGTGGTGGACTTCCGCTTCCAATTAAAAACGCGCTGCAGTATTTTGAAAGTGAATTGGCCGTTTATTTTAAAAACTAATCCAACATGGCAGCAAGCGCATTTATAAATGATAAAAGTTACACCCTAATTGAAGGTGAAACTATTCTGAGTTTTGTTAAAAGGCATTTGGGTAATGAACTAGTTCCCACGCTTTGCGATGCCCCCAATTTGGAACCATTTGGTGCTTGTCGCGTATGTAGTGTCGATGTTTCACTTAGTAAAGATGGTCCGGCTAAAACGCAGGCTTCGTGCCATACGCCCGTAATTCCCAATTCATACATCCAAACAAATAGCGAGAAAGTAACGCGTTTGCGTAAAAATATTGTAGAGTTAGTGCTAACCGATCATCCCTTGGATTGCCTTACTTGTGAAGTAAATAACAATTGCGAGTTGCAAAGTGTGGCTGCAAAAGTTGGTGTGCGCGATGTCCGTTATCCGGAAGGAAAAAACCACTTAGATCGAAAAAAGGATTTAAGTCACCCTTACATGACATCTGATTTTTCTAAATGCATTAATTGTTTTCGCTGCGTGCGGGCTTGCGATGAGGTGCAAGGAGAAATGGTGCTAAGCATGGCAGGTAGAGGGTTTGACAGTCATATTGTAAAAAGTTTTGACAACAGTTTTTTTGATTCAGATTGTGTGAGTTGTGGTGCTTGTGCACAGGCATGTCCTACTTCTGCGATAAGCGATGTGTTTGAATCGAAATCGGTTGTTGCGGATAAAAAGGTGCGCACAGTTTGTACCTATTGTGGCGTGGGTTGTAACTTGGATGTGGCTGTTTTGAATGGGAAAGTAAAATCCATTCAAGCGCCTTACGATGCAGAAGTAAATCAAGGTCATACTTGTTTAAAAGGGCGTTACGCCTTTTCATTTTACAATCATAAAGATCGAATTAAAACACCGCTCATTCGTAAAAATGGAATATTGGAACCGGCTACTTGGGATGAAGCCTATGATTTTATTGTAGAAAAATTAACAGCCATAAAATCGAATTATGGTCCGGATTCCATTGCCGGAATTTCATCGGCACGCTGCACCAATGAAGAAAATTATTTGATGCAAAAATTTATTCGTGCGGTTATTGGAACCAACAATATTGATTGTTGTGCACGAGTTTGTCACTCTCCAACTGCATTGGGCATGCAGCGCGCATTTGGAACCGGTGCAGCGACCAACTCGGTGGAAGATATTAAGCATACAGATTGCATTATGATTATTGGCGCAAATCCAACAGAGGCGCATCCGGTGACTGGTGTTAAATTGAAACAGTTTGCAATGAAGGGTAAAACCACCATTGTAATAGACCCGCGCAAAACGGAGATGGCGCGTTATGCCACCTATCATTTGCAATTAAAACCGGGTTCCAATGTGGCATTGATAAATATGATGTTGTATTACATCATTCATGAGGGATTGGAAGCAAAAGAATTTATTGAAAACCGCACCGAAGGCTATGCTCAATTCAAGGAACAAATTTTAAAACTTGATCTGGATGAAATGGAAAAGGCTTGCGATGTGGATCGAAAATTAGTGCGTGAAGCAGCAATAGCTTATGCGAGTGCACCAAATGCCATGTCGTTCCACGGCTTAGGCGTAACGGAGCATTCACAAGGTTCATATACCGTTATGTTGATTTCAGATTTAGCTATGATTACCGGAAACATTGGTCGCCCGGGAGTAGGAGTAAATCCCTTGCGTGGACAAAACAATGTTCAAGGAGCAGCCGATATGGGTTGCCAGCCGCATCAGGGAGCGGGTTACATGAGTTCTTACGATCCTGAAATCAACAAAGAGTATGAGGCATTTTACGGTAGGAAAATTCCCTTTTCTAGGGGATTAAAAATTCCTGAAATGTTTGAGGCTTCTATCGAAGGTAAGCTTAAAGCCTTGTGGCTGATGGGAGAGGATGTGGTGCAAACGGATCCTAATACCAATAAAGTAATTGCCGCCATGGAGCACTTGGATTTATTGGTATTACAAGAAATATTTTTAACCGAAACCGCAAAGTATGCGACGGTAATATTGCCGGGTGCCACTTTTTTAGAGAAGAGTGGAACTTATACCAATGCTGAGCGCAGGATACAAAAAGTGCAAAAGGTGGTAGAGCCTTTAGCAGGGACAAAAAGTGATGGAGAAATTATGGTGGATGTGATGAATAAAATGGGTTATGCGCAAGCCCCCTACGATCCGAAAACGATGCTCGAAGAAATTTCGCAAATCGTGCCTTTCTTTGCCGGAGTAACTTGGGAGAATTTGGGTGAGCTTGGAAAGCAATGGCCGGTGAAAAAGGATGGTAGTGATACGGAGATTTTGCACATTGAGAAATTTTCGAATGGGAAAGGAAAGTTTCATTACTTCGATTACAAGGAGAGCAATGAAATAAGTAAGAACGGAAAGGAATATCCTTACATCATAACTACCAACCGTGAATTAGAACATTACAACTCGGGCACCATGACCCGTCGCACGGGCAATGTGGATATACTTACCGAAGATGTATTATTGATTAATAAAGTAGATGCCGACCGTCATTTTATACAAGATGGCGATATGGTTTGTATTGAATCGCAGCGAGGTAAAGTGATGTAAAAGCCCGTATTACAAACCAAGTAAAACCGGGTATCTTAAGCACCACATTCCATTTCCCTGAAGTAATGCTCAACGTGATAACCAGCGACGAGCACGACAGTGAAGCGCTTTGTCCGGAATACAAAGTGGTAGCTGTGAATATCAGAAAGAGTAAAGGGAAGTTTAAGAAGAAAATGCAAGAGGGTTGAATAAAGCTAAATCTTACTTCTTAAATTAAATGGTCCTTGAAAGTATAAATCATCCATTTTTACTCCATTCCAAGGTTTTTTAACTTCATTAAATTGACTTTTTTTGTGTGCATTAATTAAAAATCAACACAAGAATAAGAAAATGAATTTTGAAGCCGATAGCATTTATCATATTTACAATAGAGGAAACCAACAACAAAAAATATTTTTCAAATCAGAGAATTATCGTTTTTTTCTAAGGAAAATAAGAAAGGAGCTTTTGCCACACTGCACGCTGCTTGCTTATTGTTTAATGCCTAATCATTTTCATTTAATGGTGGAGATTCCACAGAGTGTTGACGGAGAAGGAGTAACTCATCGGATGACTCATAGTCATCCGATGGGTTACTCCTTCTCAAGAATGCATCCGCTTTCCCAAGCCATTGCAGTATTGCTACGTTCATATACTCGCGCAATCCAAAAACAAGAGAATTTTACGGGGTCGCTATTTCAACAAAAAACTAAGGCCGTTGAAATTCTAACTGAGCGCCAAATTTTGATTTGCACCAATTACATTCATAGAAATCCAATAAAAGCATGCTTGGTTAACCTAATGGAAGATTGGGAATTTTCATCCTTCCAAGCCCATTGTGATATTAGAGATGAAAATCTTTGTAATAAAGCAAGATTGAGAGAATTGCTTCAGTTGAAAGTAGAAGATGATTTTTATAAGTATAGTTATGAAACTCTTCCTGATTAAATCCCTCTATAAGACGAATAATAGTCATCTGTGGAGGGATTAGTGATCCCGCCGCGATTCGAACGCGCAACCTACCCGCCTGCGGCGGATTGCTCTATCACCTTTTTAAGAAACTCTCGTCCTTGTCCGCCTTTTAGAAATTTTTCACGTTTCATAGCTTTGGCTCGTGTATCAAACTCTTGAGAATAAATTAATTGCCAAGGGCCTTTTTGGGAAGTGTATTTTTGCCTTTTGATGTATTGTTGTGTTCGAGCAATCTGCGTTCAAGATTGTCTGTCTGTCCAGTATAAAAGTACCGGAAGTTTGGCACTTAAGAAGATAAACGAAAAACATGAAGTGATCCCGGCGCGATTCGAACGCGCGACCTACCCGCCTGCGGCGGATTGCTCATCACCTTTTTAAGAAACTCTCGTCCTTGTCCGCCTTTTAGAAATTTTTCACGTTGCATAGCTTTGGCTCGTGTATCAAACTCTTGAGAATAAATTAATTGCCAAGGGCCTTTTTTGGAAGTGTATTTTTTGCCTTTTGATGTATTGTTGTGTTCGAGCAATCTGCGTTCAAGATTGTCTGTCTGTCCAGTATAAAAGTACCGGAAGTTTGGCACTTAAGAAGATAAACGAAAAACATGAAGTGATCCCGGCGCGATTCGAACGCGCGACCTACCTGCCTGCGGCGGATTGCTCTATCACCTTTTTAAGAAACTCTCGTCCTTGTCCGCCTTTTAGAAATTTTTCACGTTGCATAGCTTTGGCTCGTGTATCAAACTCTTCAGAATAAATTAATTGCCAAGGGCCTTTTTTGGAAGTGTATTTTTGCCTTTTGATGTATTGTTGTGTTCGAGCAATCTGCGTTCAAGATTGTCTGTCTGTCCAGTATAAAAAGTTCCGGAAGTTTGGCACTTAAGAAGATAAACGAAAAACATGAAGTGATCCCGGCGCGATTCGAACGCGCGACCTACTGCTTAGAAGGCATATACCCCTGATTTGTGATTTTATGATTTATGCTTATATGTTATGATAATCAGTTGATTGTAAATTTTGAGATTGCTTTTTAAATGTTAAAATATGTGACTTTATGTCATTTTTTGTACATTTGTTTAAACCATGTTTAAACCAAGAAATGCATGACAACCGCTAAATTACTGCTATACGAGTCAAAAACTCTTTCAAATGGGAAACATCCGCTTTGTATTAGGCTGATTAAAGATAGAACAATTAAGTATATTTCGGTAGGGTATTCAGCAAGTAAAGAACAGTGGAATGGGAGTGAACTGCTAAAAGGATACCCAAATTTCATACGAACCAACAAAATTTTAAGGACTAAACTCAATGAAGTAGAAGATGTAATTTTGAATCTTGAAGATTCCGGTCGAAGTTATTCTTTAGAGCAAGTTGAGCACAAATTTTTGGGCACAATTAAAAAGAAAACAGTATTTATTTATTGCCAAGATATTATTGACCGATTAAAGGAAACCCACAAAATTGGAAACTCAGTTATTTATAAGGATCTACTTCGAACTTTAAAGTTGTTCCGGAATAATAGAGATTTAAGTTTTTCGGATATTGATTATGGGTTTTTAATGAAGTTTGAAGAATTTTTCTTGTCAAGAAAGGTGAGTGAAAACTCCATTAGTCTGTATATGCGAACTCTTAGAGCGTTAGTTAATAAAGCAATAAATGAAGGATATTGTAAAAAGGAAGATTACGCTTTCGACAAATATAAAGTCTCAAAACTGGATACTAGCACACAAAAGAGGGCTATAACTAAAGAGGAGATTTTAAAAATAATTAATTTCGAAACAGAAGCGGGCACCAGTTTGATGCATTCAAAAAATTTCTTCCTCTTTAGTTTTTACACAATTGGTATGAATTTTACGGATATGGCAAATCTTAGATGGAAGAATATTATTTCTAACCGAATAATATTTATTCGTGCTAAGAACAAAAAATTATTTGACATTAAAATCCAACCTCGGTGTCAAGAAATACTGGATTATTATTCACAAGAAAATAAGAATGAAGAAGATTACATTTTCCCGATTTTAAATGATAAGATTCACAATAACCTTTCAAGCATAAGGGATAGACTTCATAAAGTGAACAAGCGAGTGAATAAGGATTTACAGGCAATTGCAAAGAAACTAAAAATTGACGCTACACATAGCATCACCCATTATGTAGCTCGACACTCTTGGGCAAGCATTCAAAAAGAAAACGGGGTTTCCACTGCCATAATAAGTGAAAGCATGCAGCATGATTCTGAAAAAACAACGCAAATCTATTTGAAATCCTTTGTGAACAAAGTGTTAGATGATGCAAATGCTTCTATAATATAAATCAAGAAAATGACAATACCGGATGAAATGGTGAATCACCATTATTATGAAATTGACTTAAGAGATATCTGGCAATACGAAAGAGAAGCATTCTTTAAACAAGAGATTAGCTATGAATATGCAGATTACCTACAATCTAAAATTCGAAAATTAATTATCGATGAAGATCCAAAAAGGGGGCATAAAAAAGGTCAACCTAATGAATATACATATTCAAAATATTATAAACGTTTTTATGAAAAGAAAGGCTTGATAGAAAAGGAATTCATGCTTGACTTTTTCTTTGACCATGAAACTTTATACAGCTATGATAAAACATTGATTATTAATAGGAAAACCAGCAACTATGACTATTGGTTTACTTTGAAACTAAGACAGTATGATTCGAACTTATTAGAGATTGATAATTTTCTGAATTATCAAATCAAGAGTTGCTTTGATAACAATTACGCATCGTTTTCAAGGTTTCTTAAATTACTAGTCAGACAGAATAGCCAAGATAAGCATATTTCTTCTGAAGTTATATTTACTGTAGAAGAATGGATTCTTATTAATTCTAAAAAAGAAGAAAGCCCAATTAATGTATTGAATTCAAACCCTGATGTCACCGAAAAAAAGCGAATTGAAAGAAAGAGCAATAAGAATTTTATAAGATCCGCAAGAAAATTTGATTCCTTTGAATTAATTGAATTTAAAAAAAACACGGACTATTTTACAAAAAACGCAAGCAATATTTCTGAGATTATTTCCCAACTAAAGAAAAATAAATTTATATATGATGAGCCATATTGGGATAGGTTTGTTAAGATTTTTTCTGGTGAAAAAATTGTGCCTTCGGAGAGAATTAACTGGAAGGCATCATTTCAAGAGCTCAACCTCTTTGTTTCATTGTTAGAGTATGACTTAAAAAAAATCGAACCATTAAAAAATGAGATTTGGGTTACAACATTAAAATGCTTTACAAAAGATGGTGCAGATATTTCAATAACCCAGGTTCGTGATGCCAATAGCAGTAAAAAACGGAAAAAACTTCTATTGTCAATCCTTGAAAAATTATAATTTCAACACTACAAAAATTCATTTTACTTCCTGTTCTTTACTGAAATTAGCAGGCATTAATATTAGTAAACCTTCCCCTCTTTCAAGACGGATATTGTGAAAAGAACAATATCCTTTTTTTTGTAAATTAATTACCATCTCGGAGTCTCGGTTAAATTATTTAATCATAGAACCCTTTATAATCAAGCATATTAATTATTCCTGCTCGGAGACTCAGATTCTTTTCCAGCACCCTCATTCATATTGTAATTACTATTGCGACATCAAAATGAAACTAATTACGATGGACTTAAATCGACCACTCTATTCTCTTTCAGTTGCGGAATATATTGAACTTAACAATAGCATTTTCGCAAAGCAACTAGCAACAATAGTTGCAAAAGAACAAAGCACCGCAGCAGACACAACTGAAGGCGACATCTGCTTTATTCAAAAAGCAGCTGAAATTACCGGATATGCGGTTGAGACACTCAGGACAAAATGCTTTTACAACGAAATACCTTACATTAAAACACCAGGCACCAAATTCCTAAAGTTTAGCAAGAAAAAGTTACAGGAATGGATGGCAAGTGGTTCTGTTAAAACGGTGGATGAAGAAAATGAAGCAATTAATGAATATCTAACATCAAAAAGAAAAACTAAAACCAAATAAAATGAGAAAACACCTAATTCCAATGAGCCTAAATGCCTATTCAGAGTATTTTCGAAGATGTGCCTACTGTGGTGATAAATTTATGGCCAATCACCTGCTTCGAAAATTCTGCCAGCAGAAGTTTGGAGTGCCTGATTTCTGCAAAAACAGATTTAAGGTTCTTAAAGAGACCTCTAATTTAGTTCAGCCAATTGAGAATGACCTATTGAATGAGATGGCTTATGACGGCTATACCTTGCTTGAACATTCGGCTCCTGCAGAAGTCGCAATAATTCCCAAGGCAATTCCATTACAAATTATTGACGCTACAGAGAGAGCTAAAAATATAGCCAGCCTAACACTTTTAATAGCTAACGAAAGGGAACGAGAGATCAGTTTTGAAGAACTGGACAACGTGAACTACAAGCTTGATGTTTACGATGCGTTAAAACCCATCCGTAACACAACTCTTTCGGCAATTGAAATTGGGCCCTTCACACTAATATGGGTCAACAAAAATGATTTTTTATTAACCTTAACAACTGAAGTATTATGGATGTAAATCTTGTAAGAAAAATTTGCGGTGAGATGCCGCTAGAGTACCTACCTGCCGCGAAAATAATAAACGATAAAAAAAATAGAATTAGGATTATGATTGGCATTGGAGTCGTTGCATTAATTGGCGGTTTTTGGTGCGGAACAATTAGGGAGAAACGAAAACACACAGATTTTAAATTACTGGAAACGGACAAAAAGGAAACTGATAAATTGACTGAAAATTCTAAAGTGGGCAAAGTGACCGCAAAGGCATCTTCTAAAAAAGGACAAAACGTTCCTTAACCTTTTTAGCTGTTTTTTTTCATTTAGCTTCTTACATACATATTAAAGCTCTATATATTGACGTATTTTAGATCAATCCGTTTTTCAATTTAATTCAATTTTGACATTAATTTTGTGGTGAGTTGCAATTTTGAGACAGGATAAATTTTATCAATTAAAAGCTCTGGAGCATCCTCAAATTTCTAGTATACGCAGCTATAGTTCTTCATGAATGATTCGATTCATAAGTTTAGTGATTAATAATTCTTGAATTTCGATTTGAAAAATGTTCAATTGTTTTTTAATGGTTGAATATTAATAGGTATAATTCCTAAATAAATCTTCGATAAAAAAAACTATTTATCAGACTTACAGTATATTATGATAGACAAACGAAATTTAACTTGTTTTAACAAAATTTAAGTTTTTAATTAGCAACCTGATTGATGGTTCGCTTTTAAATTTTAGTGAATCAATGTAAGGCTGGAATGTTTCATCAATAAACAACCAAGCTGAATGCAATTTTCTTCTACCCTGTATTCCTTCTTTAATAAATATATTTTTACTCAAAAATTATTTTCTATTCCAGAAAATTATTCAATCAAAATATCATCCTTTTTGAGTATTGACAATCCAAAATCCTTTATTCAACCTTGTATCCCAAATCTTCTAATCCCCAATTCATAATTTAAAACGCTACCTCATGAAAAAATTATCCTTTCTTTTAAGAAGTGCATTTTTAATGCTTTTATTTAGTTCAGCAGTAAGGGCTGAAGAATTTGATGTGCAACTAACACCTTCCTTGTACGCAGGAGGCTACAATATTAGTTGTTATGGCGCCAACACGGGTTCCATCAATTTGTTTATTACAGGTGGTGTTGCTCCCTATACTTATGTTTGGGCGGATGGTCCTATCATTAGAAATCGAACAAATTTGGTTGCCGGTAATTATCAAGTAACAGTCACCACTTCAAATGGGCAAAGCGTTATTAGGGAGATAAATTTAACTCAGCCTGATTTATTTCAAGTAACCTTATCCCCTTTAGAGTATGAAGGAGGGTATAATATAAATGAGAATGGTGGTAATAATGGAGAGATTGGCACTGAAATTAGAGGTGGAGTTCCCCCGTATAATTATTTGTGGAGCAATGGTGGAATTGAGAGTAAGATTGACCATTTAAACGCTGGCAATTACAGCATTTCAGTTCATGATGCAACCAATTGTGTTGCAAATGCGAGTACCATTTTAATTGAGCCTACGGTGCTGCATGTTGTTAGTATAATAGGTTCTGTGCATTCTAGTGGCTACAATATTGCCTGTAACAAAACTTGTACATTATCTTTAACTGTTGCTGGAGGAACTCCTTTTGGTGAAAATGGTAATACATATTATCATTATGAATGGAGTAATGGTACTACTGGCGCGGATACAAAGGTTAATGAAGCCGGTAGGTATACTGTGACTGCTACAGATAATAATGGAGCGTCAGTAAATGCATCAATTTTAGTAACTCAAGCACCTACTTTTTCAGCCGAAATAACACCTTTTGTTTACTCCAATTCAAAGAACACTAGCTGTTATAATTGCAATAATGGAAGTATATCTACAATTATTCACAGCGGAACTGCACCTTATACATATACATGGAATAACGGGTCTCATGCTCAAAATCCAAATGGACTAGGGGCTGGCAGTTACACAGTTGTAATGAAGGATGCGGCCGGGTGCCTGATTGAAAAAACTACTTTGATAACATCACCGGAGCGTGAGGATTGGACGATGGGAGGGAATTATAATACAGATGAGAATTCGCATTTTATCGGGACGAGAGACAATCATGATTTTGTCTTTAAAGCAAACGACTCAGAAAGAATTCGGTTACTTAAAAATGGAGGAACTCAGTTCAATGGAAATGTTTTTGCAAATAACTTTAAGCTGGGAAATGAATCAAGTTCTAGTTCGTTGGCTGAGACAGCACTTATAGGTAACACAAGAGTTGTATCATTTGGAGGAGCACCTGCCTTTTATCGCCCGGGTTCTACATTGGAACCAATACATCAATGGGTTGCTCAAAGTAAAGGACCATATGATGTAATTTGTGCTACCCCCAACCCAAATACAGATGATTTATTCGTTCGAGTTCAAAGCGATTGTTACCAAGGCAATATCGACAACTGGCATTATGTAAATGGAATAGCAACCGCTAATAGGCCATTATTGCTTAATTATTATAGTGGCAATGATGTTGGCTTGTGTGCAAATTTCAATGCACCTAATGCTGGAGGAACAGTAAGTACAGGTTGGACATTTGAAGTCGGTCATCCATTAAGAGATCTGGATGTGGCTGGAAATATAAGAGGAGATGGCAATAGAAATGGACTAAAAGTAGTTACTCTTGATAGTCCGGATTACAACACACAACTATCTGTTCATGGAATTACATCAAAAATAATTGCTGGAAATCTTTTCAACACGGGTGGCTGGTATCAAGATGTTTTTTCAATAAAGGGAAATGGTGAAACTTTTTTTGGTGAAGTGAATAGCCTTACCCCTGCTTTCTATATTAAACCATATATCGATGCTTCGTTTAATTATCAACCATCAAATGTTGGCATAGGAACAAAAAACCCAATGTCTAGATTGCATGTAGTAGGAGATGTCCGCATTTCAAATTTAGGTAATCAACCCGAAGCATATAATTTAGTCCAAGCAGATATAAATGGTGAATTAAGTCCAGTATCAACAATTGGTTTAGCCTCATTGATTCCTTCAATTAATTTTTGGAAATCAAATAATAACGGAACCGATGTTTATCATTTAAATGGAAAAGTTGGGATAGGCACAAATGAACCGAATGCACAGTTGCAAGTTGGAGATGGTGTAAAAAGTATTTCATTAGGAGGTTTCTGGAATAATTCAGCTCCGGAATGGACCACAAGTTATGTTGGCTTTAATGCAGCGCGGGATGAAGGTGTTCAAGGAAATCAAAAATGGACAATGAATGGTGCAGCGGGAGTTGCTAATGGAGCCGCAGTAATTGCGAGTGATTTATCCGGACAGTTACGTTTTATTACAATACCTCAAGATGCATCAACACCAGAAATGGTTGTTCACAAAACAGATGGAGCAATTCTTAGCAATGAAAGAATGATTATTAGAAACGATGGGAAAGTAGGAATTGGAAATCCAGTTTCATATCCAGCAGGCTACAGTTTATATGTAGGAACAGGAATAATCACAGAAAAATTAAAAATCGCATTAGGCACATCAACTGAATGGATGGATAAAGTTTTTGATAGTGATTACAAACTAAGAAGTCTTAATGAACTTGAAACATTTATTTCAACAAATAAACATTTGCCAGAAATTCCAACAACTAAAGAAGTGCAAAAGGATGGAATTGATGTTGGAACTTTTGAGGCAAAATTATTGCAAAAAGTAGAAGAACTTACTCTGTATGTTATTAAGATAAATAAAGAAAATAATTCTTTAAAAGAGCGTGTTCAATTTCTTGAAAAAGCTAAGTAACACTTCAAAGAAGTTTCATTTTATTTTAAAATTGCACATTATGAAAAGTAACCATAGGCACATTTTATTGACTTTATTAATTTTCTTTTCCATTCAAACTGTATATTGTCAATCAGCTCAAAGTATTTTATTTAACCAATTAACCCCTGCTCCTGGTATACTATCTGGGAGCTATTATGCCAGGGACAATATTGAGGCAGTAAATGTTGGAACCGAAGCTATCACATCAGGTAAATCGATTTTGCTAGCGATTAATAAAAATGTTCAAGTTCCAGTTCAGTATTTAAATAATATTTCAAATGTCAACCCAAATGATCCCTATGATCCTTCTGCATCTATTGATATTATTGATAAACCAATAGATGAAAAACGCGCTGTGGGGTCATTGGTAGGAAATGCTGATGTTTCGATTACAGGAAGTGCTTCCTATAATATTCCAATAGAAATAGCCCCCGGTACAAATGGAATGGAACCGCAAATTGGGTTATCTTATAATAGTAATTTAACTAATGGCATACTTGGTCGAGGGTGGTCAATTAGCGGAATCTCAGCAATTAGCCTCGTAAATAAATCATATTACTATGATGGAAAAAAAGAGGGAATATTATTTGATGGCGACGATCCGATTGCATTGGACGGGAATCGGCTAATCCCTTCTCCTGCTAATGGAGTTAATACCTATAGACCAGAAAGGGAAAATTTTACTTTAACAACAAAAGTTGGAAATTATTATAAAGTTCAAACCAAAGCCGGTTTGACTATGTTCTATGGACTTAGCCAAGATTCCAAATTGCAACTAGGTTCAAATATTCTTGTCTGGTATTTAACCTCTGTTTACGATACCTATGGAAATTATATAAAATATTCTTATAATAATGATCAAGGCGAAGTTACTATTAAAGAAATTGCTTATACTGGAACTCAACAAGAAAGCCCCTATAATTATATTCATTTTTATTATGACAAACGAAAAGATGCCAATCCAATCTATTTTAAGGGTCACTCTATTCAGAATAGTTTAATTTTAAGAGAAGTTGAGGTAATATGCGAAAGCAAATCAATCAAGCGTTATAATTTTAAATATATTTTTAGTGTACAATCATTTTTGCGCGAGGTTACTGTGTTTGGTGCTGATAATACCGTATTAAATTCTACATTTTTCAAATATGGAGATTTAATAAAGCAGCAAACTATAACTTTTACCGATCCCATTGTTCAAATATCAAACAATTCGTTGCCTGGTAATGCTGATTTTATTCTTGGAGATTATAATGGAGATGGTAAGACAGATTTGTTGGCTTGTTTATATAATTCCATTAATGCATATCTCGAAAAAAGTTATAGTGGATATGAATTATATTTTAACCAAAATAATGGAACGTCTTTTTCTAAAGCTCCTTTTACAGGTTTGATAGATCAAGGCACTCAACCCTTTATGCAGAGTGATCATTATAGTCAATTTCTTTCAGGGCCTATACCAAATACTAATTTCGACATTAACCAAGACGGAAAGGACGATGTTATCCTGGTAACCGAAAACATGAACCAAAAGGAATATACAGTTTATTTTGCGACAGGGTTTGGATTTACACCTGGCAAAACTGTATCAATTGGGAATACAGAACAAATTTATTTTGCTGATATAAATGGAGATGGAAGGCTTGAAGGTATAACTTATTATAATGATACTTATTTTCTTGAAGATGAATTCCATGTTTTTCTGCTTGATGAACCTATACAGGGAGTTGCAGTACCCTTGATTTATCCATACTCATTCAACCCAAGCTCAGTCCCCTATGATTCCTTTAGATTTGCTGATTATGATGGTGATGGCATTAATGTATTTCTTGGGCTGCGATATGGCGGTGAGGATATTATTAAATTTTCAGATCCATTAGTTAGTCCAGCAAATTATTTCGCGAGTTATATTGGAGGTTTTGCGGGTACTAGTGGCTCAGGAACTCAAAATTACCCATGTGATTTTAATGGTGACGGGACTCCTGATGAACTTAGATTATCAAACTGGTCTATTGCAAGTATGCCAACCTATCCTTCTGTACCTGCTGCATCAAGTATCCTATATGGAACCGGAAATGGTCTGGGAGCATCTATTCCACTACTAGATCATCCTCTTTATCCTTTCTTCAATAAGTTAAGAAGATATTTAGTGTCAGATATTAACAATGATGGAAAGTCTGATATTCTTGTGGTTACAACCAATGATCCATTGCAGGAAGGAATAGGTATTTATGTGTATTATGGAGGGCAAACGATTCCAATTTTGCTAGGCGGAAAGGAAGAATATGAACCACCTCGGCTAATTGATTTATCCATGCCAGGTAACTATTTGCCATTACCAATTAACAGTGACAATCTACCAGAGTTTTTAATAGGTGATTTTGATGGAGATGGTCGTGGAGATATTTTTATGAAACATATTAATATTTTCCATGCAGGATTAGTCTACTGGTCAATTGTTCATTTTAATGAAGGCAAAAATGTTAATTTATTATCATCTGTAACAAATGGGTTTAGGTATAAAACAGATTTTGAATATAAATCACTTGCAAATGCTGATGCAAGTGTATATACAAAAACCCAATCTGTTATTCTTCAAAATACATTCCCGATTCTCAATGTTCAGATCCCATATTATGTTGTTTCTAAAACAACCGCTCCAAATGCTAAACTTAACGGATTTGTTAATACTACTTTTAAGTATGAAAACGCTAAACTTCATCTCACAGGCAAAGGTTTTTTAGGTTTTGATAAAGTTACCTCTTATAATGACTTGAATGGACTAAAGGTTGAAAAAATCTTTGGACTAAATACAACATATTATGAAAGAGAAGCTATAAGCATCAAATCTTTTATTAATGCCGCCTCGACACCCTTTTCTGAACAAACAAATGCTTTTACTTATATTGATTACCCGGAACCTTTGAGACATTTTAGCTATGTAGAGGATAAAATTAACATTGACCATTTAACAGGAAATGAGGAAGCAGTGCACCAAGATATCAACGCAGATGGAAACATTACAAGTAATAGTCAAACGATAACAGGAACAGAGACAGAATTTACTATTACAGATTACACGATTTCTCCTTTTTTATATAATACATGGCTTCCTTCAAGATATACTAGTTCACTTACAACTACAAAATTAGGGAATGATACCCCTTATGATAGGGAAATTTTATTTGAATATAATTCTGACGGTTCACTGCATAAAAAAACTCTTGATCCACATAAATCTTTGCTTGTCATTACAGAATACGGATATGACAACAATACAGGGGTTTTGTTAAACAAGACAACAACGCCCCCGGCATCAACTCCAACTTTGCCAATTAAAACGGTTCATTTTGAATACGATTCCAAACATCGATTTGTGATTAGAAACTTTAACGAATTAGGTCAGGTAATTGAGACTGCCTATAATCCAAATTGGGGAAAGCCTATTTCTGTAAAGGGGATTGACAATCTTTTAACAGAATTTTATTACGACGGTTTTGGGCAGGAAATTAAATCAAGATTTCCTAATAACTCTATTTCGCAAACTTCTATTTCATGGATAAAGCAAAGTGATCATTTGGGTGGAGAGCCTTTAATAATTAGCAATAATGCATTGTACTCAATTACAAAAAAGCAGGATGGAAAACCCGAAGCTAAATCCTTTTATGATTTATTTGGACATGAACTAAAATCAGAAATTGAAAGTTTTAGCAATATAACGGGGGTCGAAAGAAAAATATATTCTGTTAATGAATTCGATGAAAAAGGGAATTTAATAAATGCATCTGGACCTTACGAAGGAACAATGCCTTTAAATAATCAGATTGTAATTAATAATTTTACATATGAGCCTGATTATAATAGGATTCTCCAAGAAAGCAATAATATTAACATTGCAAATCCTATTGATTATACCTATAATTTCACAGGCGGTTATTCAACAATTACCAAAAGCTATAACGGTCAAATGAAAAGTGAGAAATATAATGCGATTGGTTTGTTGTCATCTTCCAATGATAATGGTGGATCAATTTCATACATATACGGAAGTGGTAGAAAGTTGACTAGTACAACTGTTGGAGGTGACCCTGCAATAGTTTCCCATTATAATGAATATGGAATGCAGGATTATTTGAATGAGAAAAACTCTGGCCTAACTTCTTATAATTATAATGCATATGATTTAATTTCACAGCAAACTGATGCCAATTTAAAAACATATACAATACAATATGATGAGTTGAACCGAATCAAATATAAATATCTTCCTGATGGTGGTCTCTACGAGTATAAATATGTTCCAAATGGTCCTGGGATCAACCAGCTTGAAATGATTACAGATATAAATAATAATCCTTTGATACATTATTACTATGATGATTTTAATCGAATTACAATGGAAGATAAAATTATTAAGGACCAGGTTTTTACAACGAAATATCAATATGACCAAATTGGTAATCTTATAAAATATACTTACCCTAGTGGTTTTTCAGTTGAATATAAATATCAATCAAACACCGGTTATTTGACCGAAATTATTGCAGATAATGGGCAATCGATTTGGAAGGCTGTTAAAATGAATCATTTTGGTCAATATTCTACATTCAAATTAGGTAACAATCCAAACACAATAGTTACTTATAATAGTTTAGGTTTAGTTGAAAGTATTGCGGCTGGTAACATTCAAAATTTAAAACTTAATTTCGATATTGTAAATGGAAATCCTATTAATAAAAAGGAAATTTTTACTTATGACCAACTTGATCGATTAATTGGTTCCCAAATAGTTGATCAATCTTCGGCAAATCTGCTTTATGACCCCATTGATTTACATTTTTTTGACAATGGAAATATTGATGGAAAATCGAATGTTGGTACATATTCTTATAATGGTACGGGCCCTCATGCGATTAGTGAAATCGCAGGAATTAGCAATTTACCATCGCCTTTAATACAAACGATTGAGTATACTGATTTTAATAAAACAAAGAAGATCCTTGATATTAATAATAATAAAATTCTTGAGTATGAATATGATGCTTTTGAGTCAAGGATATACGGCAAATTGAGTGTTGGGAATAATATAGAAGAAAGATATTATATTTCGGATTATGAAAAGAATATTGACCAAACTGATATTACAGAAGTACATTACATTGGAGCCCCGAGTGGCTTGGCTGCAATATACGTTATACAAAATGGAGTAAAGAACTTTTACTATGTTTATACTGATCATTTGGGCTCAATTCAGAAATTAACAAACGAGCAAGGAGTAGTTATTGCAAAACAAGATTTTGATGCCTGGGGGAATTACCGAAATCCTGATGATTGGACTTTTCTAACTCAAGAACCTATTAACCCTAAATGGTTATATCGAGGGTATACTGGTCATGAGCATATAAAGGAATTTTCTCTTATCAATATGAATGCTCGTTTGTATGATCCAGTTATTAACAGTATGTTAAGCCCTGATAATTATGTGCAAACTCCCAATTTCACTCAAAACTACAATAGGTATTCCTATGGATTGAATAACCCATTAAAATATACTGATCCAACAGGTAATTTCAATATAGGTTATTTGGGACTTCTTTTAGGAGAAAGTGGGTTTTAGGAACAATCAATTTGTTTTCAGGGTCTAGTAAGCCATACAGAAGTGCATATAACGAAACCAAAAGAACAATGGATGAATCATTAGATCTTTTGAGTTTTGAATCAGCTTATGGAAAAGGTGGAATAGATCCATTTTCTGGAACTGCATACCTAACTTATCATGATAATCTTAACAAAAATTTTGATTACAGTTTGACCTTTTCACTTTCAGTATTCAATGGAGGTGGTGTTTCTGGAAGTATAGGATATACAAACGGGGATTTTAGAGTAACCAATGGAGCTGGATTAACAGAAAATAGTTATGCTCTGGGAGGAAGCATTTCTGTTGGTGGTTATGGAGTCCAATATTATCAAACCCAATATGGAAATTCAACTAATAACCCCACGAGAGAATCCAACCCTCAAGCAGTTGGGGGAGTAGGCATTTTTGGACCTAATTGGAGTTTTAAAATGGAAAATGATTTTGCAGCTAATCATTTTAAAGGTAGTGGTGATAAATGGAGAACGGGGGCCTTTGAACTTAGTGTAAATAAAATTTCTGTTGGTTTTTCTATATATACAAATAAACAAATTAGAGGTAAGGATGAGATCGTAGATGGTACCAGCCTTATTTGGGATGAAAATAGACCAGGGGCCGATAAGAAATATTATGGTGCATGGAAGAATGGGAAGGTATATGACAGTCCTTTATGGGTTGGATATAATTATGGTCCTGGGATATCAAAATTAGGATATAGTAATAAATATGTTCAAGACTTTGCACAAAATGGCATTCATAAATGGGTGTCATTTGGTCGTCAAAACTTTTACAACAATTATTCTGACGATATTAGTCATCCTTATAGTTATAATGGCTATAATAATCCTTATTCTTTATATGGGGGCTGGTAAAATATCCGTATATATATCTTATTTAATACTAATTATATGTGTTCACTTTGGATGTATGTACACACCTATTCAAAAACATTTAAAAAAACAATTTAGTTCATTTGGTCAAAAAGCAATTTATAATGATACCAATTTGAACTTAGAACAATACCTTTATTGTATAAGTTTAATTAGCTACCTGAATCCTTCTATAGACACAACTCCGGTATTTAGATATATAAACAATCAAAAAATAAAAGACACAATTATTAGAGGAAATGAAGTCTCATACAATGGCTTTATTTTTTTTAAAAATGGATTTTGTATAAAAGGTAAACTTTATGAAAAAAACAAGGGGCTTATATATGGCGATTATTTTGAAATAGACTCTGTTAGATTAGATTATTCTAACTCTATTGGAAGTTGTGGGTTTTATGAAATTTTGGGAGATACTGTAAAAGTAAAAACTTTAAGCCGTGACTCATATTTAGCTGGTTCGGTTTATGCAACAGAAGAGTGGTACAGATTAAAGGACAAAAGCCTCGTACAATTATTGTATTTTAAAGATTTAACCTGGGAGCATAATTATCCGTCCGGATTAATCCCAAATTATGATTCAGTGGCTTTAACTTTTTCAAAAAAATATCAAATAAATAAAGGGTTTATTAATCCAAACTCTAGTTGGTTAATAAATAAATCGTGGTTCTGGTATGATAAAAAAGAATATTTAAATTGGAAAAATGAAAATAAAAACAGGAACAATTTACATTAGATACTTTTTTGAATTCAGGTATTCCCTTAATTTTAATTGATAGTCAATAATCGAAGTGTTGTTAACAAGTATTAATCCAATATATCTTTATCAATAATTAATAATCAAAGCTATGAGTATAATAAAACTTAATGGAATTTTACTCCTTACATTTCTAATTTTGAATTCATTATTTATGAAAGCACAAAATTCATATGTTTATGATCCGGCTGGTAATAGAACTGACGCTACTTTGATAATTGGCTCTCCCCAAAGAGCTTTGCCTCCAGTCGTGAATAAGGATTTACCGACACATGATTTAGTAGCGAAACAACATGCTATGACTTTTGGTATTAGTATTTATCCTACAATGGTAAACGAGCTGCTAAATATCACAATAGTCGCAGCAAGCGAATACGCTCCAGCTTTGGTTGAAGTATATGATAACCTCGGAAGAACGGTTACAACAAAAAAAATTGATCACTACAACCAAGAACAAATTAATTTCAGCAGTCTAAAAGACGGTATTTACAATATATCTATTAAAATAAAAGACCAAAAATTGTTTTATAAAGTGGTGAAGGGGAAATAATATTATTTTTCTTTTATTAGTTTCTTAATACAAAAATTTTTTTCGACAGTAGTTCTAAGACAATACAGACCATTGGCATACCTGCTCATATCAATTTTAATAGGCATTTGCTTTGTATTTATTGTATTCGAAAAAATCAGTCTTGCGTTTACATCGTATAATTCTAAAAGCATTAATTTATCGCTATAGTAATTAAAGCAAGGGTCAGAGATTTCAATTGTAATAAAATCTACTGTTGGTAATGGGTATAAATTCAATAAATGACAGAAATTAAATTCCTCCACGGAAGAAGAAAGAAGGGTATCCCGTGAAGATGAAAACAAAACTGTGTCGATAGAAATAAGTTTAGAATCCAATACCTTTATTCGCTTAATTACCGTATCTGATCTTGTAAAGGAACAGGTGACAGAACTTCTAAGAAATGTTGAATCCAATTGTAAACTATCAAGCGTAATCAATTTGGTTACAAGAAAGATATCGTTCTCAACAACAGAACAGCCGGAACTGCTTTCAATTGTTTTGCTTATTGGGTAAAAATATTGCAGGGTATTAGTATCTGTAAAATACTTTGTTTTCGTTATTACAGTATCTGTAATAACGAAAGGATTATAAAGCGTATCGAGATGAGTATAAATCAAAAGAGTGTCAGAGGAAATTAATGCTGAATTAAAGTTAAGATGAGAACTTACTGTTGTATCTCTATAGAGAGAGCAAATCATTATTGATCTAACAAAATCAGAATCCACACGAATGCTGTCCAAAGAAAAAGTTTGCTTTACTTTAAACGAATCCAATTGAACTACATGGCAGGTAGTATCGCTGTTTAATAAGGTTCGAAGAAAGAAGTAGGAATTATTAATTAAATTAGAATGATAAATTGTATCAGCCTTTATCAGCGTATCATAAGTTACGGGAAAGGTAGGAAGGGGTGGGGTATTATTCCTTAATATGCCTAAGCCATAATAATCGTCTGCAACAGCAATATCCTTCCGACCGTCATTATTAATGTCTCCAATACTCAAGGCAAAAGCGTTAATGTTACTAAACCCAAATGCATTTAAAACAGTATAAAAGGAAAATTGATTAGGAATTGTCTGCTGATATAGAGAAATCTTTGACCAATTCCAATTGCCAACAATAATTTCATTTGTTCCATCGCAATTCAAATCTGCAATTTCAACCGCCCTTGGTTGGTCAGTTGCAGGAAGTGTATCAAGCAACTGAAGATTCCCCGTAATTGAATCCTGTAAAAGCAAAAAAATTGCAGCATAACTTTGATTTGCACAACTAGACACAGCAACATCATTTCTCCCATCGTTATTTAAATCTCCAATAGCAATTCCTCCTAAAGCGTGAGGGGCATTCTGTAAATAATTAACCGGATTATTTAAAATACCTAATTGGTTTTGTGTGTAAACCTGTAACATTGTAAATGAGCCACCAGACATAAAAACAACATCATTTAATCCATCATTATTTACATCTCCAATATCAATATCATCTCGACCTCCTTGCACCTTGGGATATGTCATGCTTGTAAAGCCCAGTGTACCCTGATAGAATATCCGAATATTCTGAGCCAACCAATGTGCTACAGCTATATCATCAAGCCCATCATTATTTAAATCTCCAATCTCAACACCATCCACATCCATACCACTAAAGAAGCTTGAAATAGGATTTAGAGCGCCTAAATTATTTTGAAAAAAAATACCAATCGAATCACCATATCCAATCAAAAGGTCATTTAAACCATCATTGTTTAAATCTCCAATGGAAATTGTTGAAACTCCTGGGTACTGGAGCGGATAAGGATACAATATTGGAGTGTTTAATCCTCCGGAGCTATTTTGATAGAAAACAAATATATTTTCCTTATTTGGGGATAATGCGAAAAAATCGTGCCCTAAAGCAACATCATTCAAACCATCATTATTCAAGTCCCCGATTGCAACTACCGAAGAATTAAATCCGCTATTTGTTATCTGATATGGTAAAAATGAATTTTGAGCAAAAGAAGTCAAGATGCAAAATAAAAAAACTAAAAAATAGGTTGAGATTTTCGAAACCATATTGGTGTATTTAATATAAAAGTAAGAAATGATTCTAATCTCATTTATATTGTAATCTTGCTATGCAGTCAGAGAAGTTTTATAAGGGTAGAATATCAAGGAGCTTTCTAAAATAGTTTGAATTTTTAGTTACTCTTTAATTCACATATTTAAAAAGAGTCCAATTCCTCTATTGGACAAAAAATATATGGAAGATTATCATAACACTTTTTACAAAAGCTACAAAAGCACAAAGCGCTCCTTAATCAAGGTGTCCGATTTTTTGCTTTTTAGGGTTTGTCCATCATAAACTATTTTGGAAAGAATGGTGTATTGTAAATCAGTTCGAATTTCAATCGTTTGTAGCTCGAAGTTTAGTTTTTCGAGGTTAAATTTCTTCACATCTAATTTGTAGGATGCAATGGTGCCGATTTCTTTTTCTACAATGTTTAACATTTGATTTTTGTTGCTCCCATCAATAAGGCTATGATTTGTATTGTAAATGGGAAATAGCACATTTTCATGCATCAATTCTTGTGTGAAAATCCTCCTTTTTTGGCGGCTATTTACTTTTATTTCAATGATGCTTTGATAACTATCTAGTAACCCATAAATCTTTGTTTGATTTCCCAAATCCGGCCAGGATTTGTAGTCTTTTGAATTCAGTTCAATAAAAAATGATTCATCAAAAAGTGCTTCCTGAAGCGGTGATTTTATAGCAGCAGCAGCTAATTTAAATTGCGACAGAACCTTCTCCTCAAATTTTCCTTGCACAATGCGGCAGCCAATACCGAAGAGCTTTATTTTTACTGCATCCATTGCTGTTGTTGAGCTTTTATTTCATTAGGAAAGGAGCATAAAGGTAAAGAATATTAGGGTAAGAGTTCGCTTTTTAACTACCGCTAACGGTTTGCCTTCAAAGAGATAAAATTATGTTTAAGTAAAATTTTGTCAATACAAAGGAATCTTAAAAGTATGTTTTTACTAACGGGTATAATTTTATTTAAAAATTTTAATAAGGAGGAAAATTATTATTGCAGCACCTAATATAGTTAATTGGAATACAACCGGCATTGAAATGAAAGAATGATATTAATTGCAAATACAAAAAGTAAAATTACATTTGTCTAAAATTATAACATTTTTATGTGTAATTCATATTATTTGGTCGTATAAACGTGCCTTGAATGGAATAGAAAACTCATAAAGGACATGATAAATTATAGAGCATTGTAGTATACATTAAATACCATTAAAACTAAGATTATTAAAATCGATTTAATCCCAAACCAACATGAAAAAATTTTACGCCCTTTTTAGTTCTTTACTATTTTTCATAACCATGGCTTTTGCTCAAATTCCTAGTTATATTCCTTCCAATGGTCTTGTTGCATGGTGGCCCTTTAATGGAAATGCTAATGATGAGAGCGGAAATGGGAATAATGGAACTTCAAGTGGAGCTGGCCTCACTGTTGATAGGTTTGGAATTTCTAACAGTGCTTATAGCTTTAATGGAACAAGCGATTATATAAGCCTCATAAATGTACCCATTACAGGTACTGGTGATTGGACAATTACATTTTGGTATAAGTCAACAACACAAGCAGTGCAACATATTTTGGCTTTTGGCGATGAAAACAATTTTCGAGATTGTATTCAAATTTTTATTGGTTCGGATAATAAACTGCACTTTGACTTAGAAGCGGTTTCAGGACCTAAAACTATTAATACGGTCACAGATGTAAGTTGGCATTTTGGAACTGTTATTGTTAAAGCCGGAAATGGTTATATCTACGATAATAGTAATGTAAGTGATTCAATAAACGGAATGAATCCCAATATCACAAATGCTGTTTCAAAATTTATCGGTAAAGGAAGGCTGGCTATTGGTAACGCTGCTTCCTTTAACGGAAATATTGATGACATAGGAATTTGGAATCGGGCATTAACTCACCAAGAAATATCAAAACTTTACTCAAATGAAATTTGTAATTCAGCCAATATTTCAAGTGGTTTAGTTGCAGCTTTCCCATTTGCTGGGAATGCTAATGATGCAAGTGGAAATGCCAATAACGGAACGGTGACTGGTGCAAGCTTAAGTGCGGATAGGTTTGGTAATATTAATAATGCTTATAGCTTTGACGGCACATCCAATTTTATTGAAGTAGCCAATAGCACATCTTTAAGTTTTACTGATTCCTTTGCAGTTTCATTTTGGCTAAATGCCCCGGATTATTCTCTTGGTACCGCTGGTCCTTTATTTGAGAGAATACCCATCGCTAAAGTTTCTGGTGCGGGAGATGGCTTTAATTTTGAAACAGTTGATAATATTGGCACATGCTGTGGGGCACAATTCTATGCAAGAAACTTACCTGGATATGTAACATATGAAGAACCGTCTCCCATGCCTATAAATTCATGGGTTCATTTGGTTGGAACATATAATGGCACTACTTTATCTCTTTATCAAAACAACATTTTACTTGGCTCCTCCTTTGCTTCAGTAAGTATGGCTTCATTAACAGACAATTTATTTATTGGTAAGGAAGGCAGCAATGGTAGATTTTTTAAAGGTGAAATAGATGATATTAGAATTTACAATAAAGGTTTATCATCCTGTGATGTCGATAGCTTATTTAATATGGCTGACCCTTGTATTGGTTTCTCCGCCTCGATTACGCCTCAATCCTCGACTTCCTTCTGTCAAGGTGGTTCTGTTAATTTGAATGCGAATACAGGAACAAATTATACTTACCAGTGGTTCAAAAATGGAAACAGTATCTCCAATGCTACTTCAGCTGCGTATCAAGCCATTCAAGCTGGAAGCTATAGTGTTTCCGTATCGAATGGTTCATGTAATTTAAGCAGCTCTTCAATTGCCGTTTCAATTAATCCTAATCCATCAGTTACTTTAGATTCAATAATTGGATTTGTTAACATCAATGCAAATCCAATCGGTCTTAATGGTTTGCCTGGTGGAGGAAGCTATACAGGGCAAGGAGTTACAGGCTCTTCGTTTAATCCTCAAATTGCGGGGCTTGGAAAAGCAACAATTAAATATAATTATACCAATGGTTCTGGCTGCATTGGAAGTGCCAGCAGAAATACAATTGTATATGATACTACCGGAGTTTTATGCACAACCTACGACACTTTGACAACTCATGTTATTATAAACGACACGAATTTTGTTACAATCATTGATACTACTCATTTTGTTGTTTATGATACTCTTCCAACTTATATAACAATTTACGATACAGTTAAAGTATATGAACCTGTTTCAGTTCCTACTTATGGATTAGTCGGTTGGTGGCCTTTCAGCGGAAATGCAAATGATTTAAGTGGAAATGGAAATAACGGAATTGTAAGAGGAGCTTCACTTAGCACAGACAGGTTTGGCCAACCAAATTCTGCATACCAGTTTTCAGGAAAGGATAGCAACCTGGTAAGCTATATTATTGCGAATCATAATAACCTTCCTTCCGGCAATAGCCCAAGGACTGTATCTCTATGGTTAACGCATGACACTTACCCTGTGTCAGGAGGTTCAGGTAATGATGGTCACCCGATATTGGGATATGGTTCTCCTCTGACAAATTCAGCTATTGAAATATTATATGGTCATACTAACTCTAATTCTGATTTTATTAGATTTTCTGGGTTTAACAGTGATTTTGACGTGCCTGTTACTTATAACCTGCAAGATTGGTATAATATTGTAGCTGTTTATGACGGAACCAATGCGTCAATATTTATTAATAATGTACTGATTGGTACAAGTGCTTTTCCAGGATGGAACACCTTGCTTGACTCCATTGTGTTTGGTTCACAAACACCCCGCTCACGTTTTCACAACGGTAAAATTGATGATATTCTTATTTACAATCGTGCATTCAATCCTGCAGGAGTGGATTCACTTTTTCATGCTAATATTTGCCGTCAAACGATTACTGTTACTGATACATTACTAATAAATTTCCCATTAACGGCTTTCAACCCGGTTGCATTTCAACATACAATTAAAGTTTATCCTAACCCTTCAAAAGACCGTATAACTATTGATTGCGGAAACTTCTTCTCTTTAGCCGGATATACAATTAAAATTGCAAATTCACTTGGTCAAACAATGTTTACAAACCCAATAGACCAGGCGCAATTTGATATTGATCTAACAGGCTGGACCGGACTTGGAATTTACTTTGTGCATATAATTGATCCGCAACTTAACACTGTTGAGATTAGGAAGATTGTTCTGAATTAATTTGATAGCTGATTTTAATAGGCCGCAAACATTTTATATTTAGTGTTTGCGGCCTATTAAATAAGGAGATAATTTGTTTTAAGCGGAAATAAAAAAAAACATCTAAGTTTCACGAAAGAACTTTTTAACCTTTCCATGCGATTACCGAATAGACTAAATTATATGTCGTCAAAGTATTTTGGACCTTCTTCTTCAAGTGAAACAAAAATATTATCATGAACTATAAATTTAAATCGTCTTCGATTACAATTCTTTATTTAATTTCTGCCTTAATTGCAATTCTACTGTACAATTTGCAACTTTTTAAAGTAGAAATTTTTGGTACAATTCTAATTTTATTAACTACAATTTATTTTTCCCTTAAAAGTTATTTTTTAGAGTATGACAAGTTTTTCAAAGAACTTTTCATAGGATTTAATAACCGTTATAACGAAATAAATGAGAATTTAAATTCTATCACCAATGCAACCCAATTAAATGATAATGAGAAGAAAACCGTAATTGATTATTTTAATATTTGTGCAGAAGAATATATGTGGAACAAAAGAGGAAGAATTCCCTTGGGAGTATATTTAAGTTGGGAAGAGGATCTTTATTTCATTTAAGAAAACCACCAAAACAGGAGTTAATTGTATTGGAGCTCAAAGAGAATAAAATGAGCTACTATGGCTGGATTGAGTATATTCATACGAAGATTTGAACTAAGGATCATTCTTGATAAAATATGTAAACGTTAATCTAGATTAATCAAATAAACATCCCGCTTATTCCTTGCAATATTTTTTACTTCAAATCCGCCTTCTTGCGGAATTTTTTCGATGAGGTCAAAGTGCTTACAGTCTTTGGGGAGCCCTGAAAAAATTAAGGTGAAGTGATGAACCTTACCTTTTGGTATCATTGTCCAATCAGGATAAAGACTTATTTTTTCAAAGTGAAGTAATTTACTTATGTGGGTGGAATTTTTGGGAAATAAAAAGGTTGATTTCCAAATGCGAATACTAGTGCTTTGATATGCCGTGCTTATAGTGAAATGCACAATTACTTGTGATTCTGTTTGGATTAGGTGCTTGGGCTTTTTCTTTGTTTCTGTAAGTGACTTGACCTTTGGTTTAAGGCTAGGTGTTTTTATTTCGGCCATAAAAATTTGGGTTTTGATTTGTGGTATTAAGAAGGATTTTATTTTGCATTAAAATTAATCGAATTGCTCCATGTTTTTTATCTTGCATTACAAAATTCTAAACTTCAATGACAGCACAAATGGGGGATACCCTACATTACTTAGGTGAATCGTATTCAATTGCAACAGAACCGCTGAAACCCTATTTGGATGTGCTCCAAACTCCTATACAATTTGAACCTCCACACACTGCCTGCTGGAGAGGTTATTATGCAAGTTGGGAAATTAAGGGAGATTTACTTTTGTTGATGGATTTTACCGGATTTGTTTATTCGAACCGAAGGGTAAATATCGATTATATTTTTCCGGGCGAACCGGTAGTATTTGCCAATTGGTTTAGTGGTGAAATTCGCGTACCCCTTGGAAACACAATAAAATACATACATGCTGGCTATGCATCTGTTAATGAAAGGGATTTATTCTTACAATTTGATGCAGGGCGATTGGTTGGATCCAAAACGCAAGAAAATAGTTATGAGGAGGAATTGGATGATGGTATGCCTTTTTAAGCTTTAGGGATAGTTAAACCTTATATTGAAATAGCTTGTGATTCCGAGATTTTTGCTTCCTGCACTCCAATAGCAAATTCCACTTGCACATTTTTCTTGTAGTGGTAAATAAAAATGTGCTCTGAAAGATAAAGTTTTTCCGAATGCTCCATCTTCAGCAAGGTATTCAAGAGTTCATCTTTAAGCAAAAATCCCAATTGTTTTTTTGTTACACCATAAAGAGAATACTTTTCTTTACCTAGTTTTTTAAGTGTGGGTATAGTTGATTTTAATTTGCGATGAAGGAAGGCATCAACTTTTAAGGCACTTTGGGCGTCGAAGTGTTTGGTTGGGATAGGGATGTAGGGAATTAGTTCTTGCATTTATAATCTGAAACTTAAGAATGAAGTTGTAATCTTTACAGCTTTTCAAAATTACATTATTTAGCCGCAGAATTAAAATATTATGAGGTAGTATAATTTACTTTTTAAAAACAACGTATTTTTTATCAAATTCCTGAGTAAACCGATTTTCTCCAATAAAATTATCTAATCCATTCTCTAAAATGGCGGTGCCTGTATCTCGCAATATTCCTTTGGTAAAATTCCCAATTGCTTTTTCGTGTTGAGCGAGCCATGTTAGGCTTTGACTTAAGGACCATTCATTTTGCCCGGTTGCTTGCTGTTCAATTTTAAATCGGTCGGTAATTCTATCCTTTGTAGCTCTTGCTATAGTCATGCCTCCAAGAAAATCGTTTAATTGAGAAGGGTTCAAGGCTGAACCGGAAGCAATTTCTATACGATTATTAAGGAAATTATAGTTTTTTATTCCCTCGTTGATTGTAAATTCAATGAAGCTAAATGGATTTGAACTTTTTTTATGTGTAAGCACAAATTGAGTACTATCCAATTGAGTTAATCCATTGCTGCAGATAATAATTTCTCTTCCCCAGTGCATTTTAATTGCACTATATCCATTGTTATTTGCGTGAATTAGTTTGTATTTATAGGAAATATTCCGCTCACAAAAGCTTGGAGTAAAAGTTTCTTCAATTTGCCCAAATTGATTAACACGCATGGAGCTTTCTATTTTAAATTCTTTTAATCTACGAAGCTCATCCAGAAATGAATTCCGGAATTCCATTTGGTTGATGTATTGGAATTGAGGACTCACTATACCATAGATTTCATTTTTACCATTTACTATTAAATACTTTAAAATTAGGGATTTAGATTTTAAAGTGGAGACGATTCTTTCTTTTAGTCTGACCGGATTTTGGGATATTTCAGTTTCCCACTGCGATTGCACAGCTTGGAAACTTTTAGTAGTATGGTCAAATATCAATGTACCCAATTGATGCATCAAGCCACGTTTTAATAGGCTACAATATTCAATATTGTTAATTCGAATCAAAATATGATCGCCTGATTTTGAACAAAACACTTCGATTTTATCTGAATTTTCAATCGCTAAGTCCTTTACTTGCTTTTCACATTCTAA